>VFZP01000116.1 GCA_016871115.1 Acidobacteriota bacterium | reverse complement strand
GGGACGAATCGCGTTGGCACGCAGAATCGCCACCAAAAAAGCAACCGTCGCCACCGAAGTCAGGCTTCAATACGGCCACAAGGCGCCAAGGTCATTTCGATCATAGCTTGCCTGCGCCTGTTCCTCCTGTCAGGATGCCCGATTCCGGGCGCCCGGTGCTCGCAGAGTTTCTGGGACAAGAAACGCGCCCCGCGCGTTGGCGCTTCAGTCCTGCACGCCGAGCACCATTCACGCCGCCGAGCATCACACGCTCAAAACCGGACACACCGATTGCCGGATCAGTTGGTGCGCATGTGTGCGTAGTCGCCCAAAATGCCCTTGCGAATGGCCTCTGCCGATCACCAGCAGGTCTGCCCGTTGGCGTTGCGCGGCTTCCTCAAGCGCCCCCGCCACCGGGCCGCCCAACACCTCGAACGGCGCTTCCACGTTGGTCTGTTTCGCCAGTTTCCCGTGGGTCTCTTGATGGAAACGGCGCACCTCGGGCCAGTCGTCTTCGGTGGCATGCACCACGCGCAGGGCCGCGCCATACTCCAGGGCAAATCGCTGCGCCCAACGCAGCACGTTTACCGACGAAGGCAACAGGTCGATCGAGCAGAGGATAGACCGGTAGTCCGACGCCGGTGGCGTTGTGTCGTCTTCGCGGCGCGCCTCGGTCCACACCGGGCACGCCGAGTCATGCAGCACGCGTTCGGTTACCGACCCGAGCAGCAGCGCCCGGAACTTCCCCAGCCCGCGCGTCGGCATCGCGATGAGGTCCATGCCCTGCGTCCGCGCGCATTCTACGATCGAAGCGGCTGCCGCGCCGTCGCTGAGCAGATAGTGCGTGTTTACGCCGGCCATTTCCCGCGCCAGAAAATGATCGAGCTGCCCCATGGCGTGGCGGTGAATCGCCGGCACCTCCACCATGGTGAGGAATGCCTGCCAGTCCAGGTATGCGCCGGATGGCATATCGAGTGCGTGAAATAGCGTCACGCCTGCGTGGAAGCGCTTGGCGAGCTCGGCCGCCGCTGGCGCCACAGCCCGGCAGTAGTCTGAGAAGTCAATGGGAAAGAGGATGTTTTCAAACCGCTGCATGCCAATTCTCTGCAATTGGAATGCCGCGCGACAGCCGGGCTTGAGGTCAGTTCACCCGCGAACAAGCTATGAGCATCTCCAGCGTGACGGTTTCCAGCGCCTGTTCATGCGTCGCTTCCAGGCGCACCGGCGTGCGCACGCCCGCATCGTAGGCTTGCTTCCACCGGTCCACGCACACACACCAGCAATCGCCGGGCTTCAGGCCCGGGAAACCCCATTGCGGATGCGGCGTCACCAGATCGTTGCCCACTGAAAGCTGATGCTCCAGAAACTCCTCGTTCACGATGGTGCAGACCGTATGTTTGCCCGTGTCTTCCTCACCGGTGTTGCACTTGCCATCGCGATAGAAGCCGGTGAGCGGTTTGGTGCAGCAAGTTTGAAGCGCACCGCCGAGTACGTTCTTGACCATCCTTCAATGGTAGCCCGGTGAGGGTTATTGCTCCCGGGCCACTTTCACGAATCCCGCGCCCTGATACGCCAGCCAGCGCTTGGTTCCGACCAAGCCCAGTTGCACGCCGGTAAATGCGGCGCTGGAGTCCACGGTCTCAATCGTCCAGGGATTGGTCACGCCGTCGGCAGCCTTCACCACCCCCACTACGCCGGTAGCCGTGCTGAAGGCAACGGAAGGAACCATCGCCGTATCCAGGTCGGCCCCGCAACGGCCCGCCGCCTCAGGCTGAGAAGCGTTGCCGTAAACCAGCACCGACTCGTTCGCAAAGTCAAAGTCGTAGTGGATCTTCTGCTGGTTGTCCTGATCGAACCACGTGGACTGGCCCTCGTGCGGTACGAAGTACGGCCCCAACGCCTGCCACATGTCGGCGCCTTGAAACGTTCCCATTCGCTGCGCGAGCGCCGGACGCGAAGCCGGAAAACCAGGCATCGTGCCACCAAACAACGACAACTGCAGCTTGCCGGTGGCGAAACCCAAGTCAGTCGGCACCGGCCCATCACCGCTGAAGAGCGTCTGGTCTTCTTCCGAGATCCGCACTGGCGTCGACTAGTAGCCCTGATACGCCCGCGTCACATAATAGAGCCCGTTGCTGATGTGCGAAACGCCCGCCTTGCGTACGCGATAAATGAAGTGTTGCTGCGAGATCCCGTCCACCGTGCCCACGATGCGGTCTTCCAGTACGCCCACGGTGTCGAGCGAATCCGGCAGGAACACCGGGCCGCAGCGGAACTCCGACGCTGGTCCGCAGTTGCCATCGCTGTTGCCGACATGAAAAGCGAAGTAGTACTTGCCGCCGTTCCAGAAGGTGATCAACAGGTCGCCGTACCGGCTGACGGAGACTGAGGTCTTCGAGGGCGCCATCCCGGACGATATCGTTTTCGTCACGGGCCCGCGCGATGTGCAGGTGCGTAGCGCGAGCGAGCCGCTCTGATCCCGATAGGCGATGTAACGGTACTGCGTGCCAGCGGTAAGCCGCGTGACCAGCGAAGCTTCGCTGGCGCCGGAAAGAATGTCGAAGTCCCACGCTGCGGCCAACCGAAAGGTACCGAGCGAAAACAGAATGAGGGCGTTCACTGAGCGCATACCTCTCAGAGCGCAATCGCCCTCTGGCGTTTTTCACCGGCCCGGCGTGGGCCGGTTTACGCCCGCAGTGCAACTCGATTTGCCCGCGCTGCAATCGTCTAGCACGAGAGACGCCGAGAACGCTTGGCGCGGCCCGCTATACTTGTGGCCGTCAAACCAGAGGGCCCGCCGCTGTGCCGGCCCTTTTCTTTTGCGCGCCGCCGCCAAACTCCCTTCTTAAAGGACATCACGCTGCCATGCCTCTCCATCGACACCGCCGCGCGCCCCCGGTCGCAGTCACCGACGGCGCTCTTCAGGTTTGCTTCGCCCTTGCCAGCGTCACCAATCTTGTCACCGTGGATGCCGCCGCCGAGCCCTTCGCCGTTGCGCCAGACGATGTGTTCGCGCGCACGTTCGACGACCTTCGCGTGGGCCTGTCTCACCAGCAGATGCCCATCTTCAAAGCGAACCTCGCGGGACTGTTGCCGCGGCCGCTGGCGCCGGACGTCGCGCGCATCGCCGATGATGCGGGCCTCGCCATCGGAGACGTGGCCGACTTCATCGCGGCTGCGCTCAGAAAGACGGTTCTCCCATGACGCTGCGGCCGATGCTCTTCGCGTTGGGTGCGGCGGCGGCGGCGTTCTGCGCCGCGGAGCCGCTTTCGGTCCGGCAAGTGATTCTCGAACCTGGTGCGCAGCCGGTGATCCAAGTCCGCTTCTCGCATCCTTTGGAACGGGGCGCTGCCGCGAACCTCGATCCGGCGAACGTCACCATGGCCCCTGGCACGGTGCGCGTCCAGCGCATCACCCACTCGCCCGGCCGCACCAACGAGTTGCAGCTTTATTTCACCGGCGCGCTGTCCACGCAGTTTGTCAGCGTGCGTTTCGCGCAACTGCTGTATCGCGACGCTGGCGCAATGCACACGGCAGAGGGTGTCGACGGCCTCAGTACCGAGTCTGCCGCGGATGAGCTCGAACGTCTGCGGGCGCGCGTCCAGCAAATCCCCAAGTCCAGCCAGCAGCGCCATCTCTCCGCCAGCGGTTTTGTCACGGCCGCCCGCGGCAGTTCGCAAGGCGGCGCGGAACTCTCGCTGAATCCCGCCCTCTCCACGCCCGGCATGACCACGTTTCTGCAATTCAACAAGAGCACGCAGCCGGGCGCGGACGCGAAGCATTTTGAAACCGGCTTTCGCTTTCGCCAGGCGCTCCCCTGGAACCGTGCGCTGCTCAACAGTCTTGCGCAGGCCCGCTCGCCGCAGGAGATCAACCGGGCCGTGGAAGCGGTTCAGTCGCGTTTGATGGCCGGCGCGGTGGTGGATGCGGCCGCCAAAATCGAAGTGGCCGCCGCCAGCCTGGCTGTTTCCAAGTTCGTCGGTGACGTGGGCGTCCAACTCGTCACGCGCACACAGCGTCACTGGCGCTGCTACGCCGTTCCTTTCGCGATCGAAGTTGGCCGCAGCCTGCATGCAGACAGCGCTGTCGATTGGATCGCGCGCTACAAGGCGGGCCTCGGTGCCACGCTGTTTGTGGAGGACGGCTCTGCCCGTTACCCGGTCCGTCGCGCCGAAGTCGATTTTCAAGGCGTGGCCCGGCACCTCATCTTCAACGAGACGATGTTCGGCGGCAGCACCGCGCATGGTTTGCGCGGCTACGGCTGGCTCGACGTCAGACTTTACGTGGGCATCACGCCCGCCGGGCGCTATGGCTTCCGCTTTTCGCTCCAGCAAGGCAGCCTGCCGCCGGTCTACGCGCCGGTGCGCAGCTCTCAGTTCGGCATCCTATTTGGAAGCGCCGATGACCAGGAATAGCGGCGCCTTAGTCGACGTAGAGAAATTCGTTCGAACTGAGCAACGCCTGCGCGAACGAGCGGAACGGATGTTCGCGCAGATACGTCTGCGCCTGTTGACGCTCGGCTGGCGAGGGGGCGCGTGCGAGCACGATCTGGTAGACCGCGTCCACGCTGTCCTCGGCGCGTTTGGCCAGCGCTTCCGCCGCGCGCCACACGAAGTTGTCGTTCATCATCGCCAGCGACTGGAGTGGTGTGGCCGAGGGCGTGCGGCGCGCGCACACCGTGTCGATGGTGGGAAAGTCAAACGCGCGGAGAAACGTCACCGGGTAGTTGCGGCGCGCGAGCAGATACACGCTCCGGCGCCATTCCGAGCCCGCGGGCTCTTTCGCCGACACGATCAATTCACCATCGGGCCGGGTTTCGAGCAACACAGGCGGGCCGCCCGCCGTCACATTCAGCTTGCCCGCCACCGCGATGATCGAATCGCGCAACGGCTCAGCATCCAGGCGCCGCAGATTCATGCGCCACAGCAAAGCGTTGTTCGGGTCAGTGGCCTGCGCCTTGGCGAGCCACGGCTGCCCTTGCTGCACCGCCGATTGCCGGTACGCGGTGGACGTCATGATCAGCTTGTGGAGCCGCTTCATGCTCCAGCCGTTGCGCATGAAATCAACGGCGAGGTAGTCAAGCAACTCCGGATGCGCCGGCGCCGAGCCATTCATGCCCAAGTTGTCGGGTGTGGACACAATGCCGGTGCCGAAGTGGCCTTGCCACGCCCGATTCACGATCACGCGCGCGGTGAGCGGGTGATCGGGCGAGGTCAACCAGCGCGCGAACGCAAGGCGTGTGCCCGATGTTTCGCCCACGGCATCGGCGGGCTTGGCGGCGTTGGTATTCGCGCCGGCGGGCATCAGAATTTCAAGGAACCCCGGCGTCACGCGCGGCCCCGGCGCTTCGGCGCTTCCGCGCTGCAGGAGGCGCATCACGGGCGGGTTGCCCACGTCCCACAGAGCTTGAATCGGCTGGAGCGTTTTCTTCTTCGCCTCGATCTGCTTGGTCTCGGCTTCGTGCGCGGTCTGCGCACTGCGATCCGCCTCGTTCATCGCCCCGTCTACTTCTTCGCGCGCCACGCGCAGGTCCGCGCCAAAGCGGCTGGCCAGATATTTTTGCACTTCATCCCGCTTGGCATCGGCGGTCTCCACGGCCTGAATCACATCCGCGCGAATCGATGCCGGCAGCGACCCTTCCGCTTTCGCCGCGCGGAGCTTTTTCTCATAGGGCTGCCGCAGCGCCGAGATCTTCTTCTTCAACTCGGCCAGAGGCTCGTCGAACTGCTTGTTGTGTTTGTCGGCGGCTTCCTTGGCATCGGCCGGAATCGTCCACAGATTGCGGTTCTGCGGCTGGATCCAATCGCTCGGGTTGTAGGCGTTGGTAAACAACGCAAGGAAACGATAGTAGTCGCGCTGCGAGATCGGATCGAACTTGTGGCTATGGCAGCGCGCACAGCCCACGGTCAGCCCCAGCGCGCTGCCGCCCACCGTGTCGGCCAGTTTGAACAGCGCTTCGTAACGTTCCACGGGCAGGTTGCTGATGTCCTCGTGCGTGATGTCGAGAATGTTGCGCAGATAGCCGGTGGCCGTCAGCAGTTCGATCATGCGCGGCGAGTACTCGCCGCGTGCCGCGCGCCAGTCAATCAATTCGTCGCCGGCGATCTGCTCGGTGAGGAACTCGTTCCACGGCGTGTCGTGATTGAACGCGCCGATCACATAGTCGCGATAGCGCCACATGCCTTCGGCAAAATCGGGCTTATCCGGCTGAAAGTCTTTGCCCGTCGTATCCACGTAGCCCATGGTGTCCAGCCAGTGGCGGCCCCAGCGCTCACCGTAGTGCGGCGAGTCGAGAAGCTGATCCACCAGACGCTCGTAGGCGCCGGGCGTCGCGCTGTTGCGCATGAACTCTTCGGTCTGCGCAGGCGTGGGCGGCAAGCCGATGAGATCGAGATAGGCGCGGCGCAGGAGTTTCTGTGCGGGCGCATCGGGCGAGTACGACAAGCCGGAGGCTTCGAGCTTGGCGAGCAGGAACCGGTCAATCGGCGTGCGCACGCTCCGCTCGGCTTTCACCTTGGGTGGCGCCGCCGCCACCGGTTTGCGGAAGGCCCAAAATCTGCGCTGCTCTTCGGTGATCGGTGGCGCTTCGAGCGGCGTGAACTCGCGGTCCATCGCATGCGCGGTGGACTCGCCGAAGTTGCCACGGTCAATCCACTCGCTGATTGCGCGAACTTCTTTCTCACTCAGCGGCGCGCCCACCTGCGGCGGCGGCATGGTCTTGTTCGTCACGCGGCGAATGAGCGCGCTCTTTTGCGAGAAGCCCTCCACCACCACCGGGCCGTTGGCCGCGCCCTTCAGCACGGCAGCCATGGAGTCCACGGCCAGACCCGCCGCAGGCTTCGCGCCGCCGTGGCACGCGGCGCAGCGCGCCTTCAACACCGGCTGCACTTCACGGTTAAACCGTGCGCGCTGTGCCTCGGCTTCTTTCGCCAATTCCCCGGTGGGCGCGTCCGACGGCCCGCCGGCTTCAATCCACGCCTTGATTGTCGCAATGTCCGCATCGGGAACTTTCTGTCCGTAGATCGCCGGCGGCATCTGCCTGGCCGAAACCTTCTTCCACAGCAGACTCTCTTCGGGCTTGCCCGGCACAATTACCGGACCGTTGAAACTGCCGCGCAACGCCGTGCCCGCCGTGCGCAGATCGAGCCCCAGCTTCGCAGAGCTTTGCCCGTGACACGTGAAGCAGTAGGTGGTGAAGATCGGCAGCACCTGCTGCTCAAACCTCGGCGGTGCAGCGGCACTCACCACGGCCGCGACAGACAACAACAGCAGCAGCAGCAGCGCGCGCTTCATGACACCACCAGATCGAGATTCGGTTTTGCGCCGGTCACCGTCGAGTCCGCCGGCGTTTCAATGCGCCCGCCGTGCGGATATTGGATCCGCGTATGATCGAGCCCCAACTGATGCAGCACGGTGGCGATCATGTCGGGCACCGGCACGCGGTTCACCACGGCCTTGTAGCCGAAATCATCCGTTTCACCGTAGATCAGCCCTTTGCGGAAACCGCCGCCGGCAAACCACAGCGTAAAGGCGTTGCGATTGTGGTCGCGCCCATCGCCGTTCTGCGTGGTGGGGAGCCGTCCGAACTCACCGGCCCACATCACAATCGTCGAATCGAGCAGCCCGCGGCTGGCGAGATCTTTGACCAGCGCGGCCGAGCCTTGATCGCATTCGGTGGCAATCTTGCGCATGTCGCGTTTGATGCCGCTGTGATGGTCCCACGGCTGCCCCGGGCTCGTCGTCACCTGCACAAACCGCACGCCGCGCTCCACCAGCCGCCGCGCCATCAGGCAGCGCAGCCCGTACTTGCCTGCCACCGGGTCGTCCAGCCCGTACAACTTACGCGTGGCTTCGGTTTCCTTCGAAATATCCAACACGTCGCCCGCCTCAAGTTGCATACGCGCTGCGAGTTCAAAATTACGAATGCGCGCGTCGAGCTCTGTTTCACCCGGATGCTGTGCCGCGTGCGCCTGGTTCATCTTCGCCAGCAGATCGAGCGCCGCGCGTTGCGCGCCAGCGGGCTGCGGCTCCGGCGGCTGCAAGTGATGCACCGGCGCGCCCTGCGTGCGGAACTCAACGCCCTGGTACAGCGCTGGCAAATAGGCATTCGCCCAAAGCTGTTTACCGCCGATCGTGTAACCCGCCGGATCGCGCAGCACCACATAGGCCGGCAGGTTCTGATTCTCCGTGCCGAGTGCGTAGGTGATCCACGCGCCCATCACCGGGCGGCCGGGAAAGATCTTGCACGTCAGCAGCATGTTCAACCCTTCGAGATGGTTGTTGTGCGCCGTGTGCATGCTGCGGATGAAACACAGCTCGTCCACGATGCCCGCCGTGTGCGGCAGCATTTCGGAAACATCCATGCCGGACTGGCCATACTTCTTAAACTCAAACGGGCACGGCAGCAGGGTGTTCACGTTGTTCGGCTGGTGAATCTCCACGCCGCCCGGCAGGGGCTGCCCGGCGTACTTCTGCAGTGCGGGCTTGGGATCGAACAGATCCATCTGGCTCGGTCCGCCGTTTTGCACCAATTGAATGACGGCTTTGGCCCGCGCGGGAAAGTGCGTGGGCCGCGCATTGAAAGTGTTGTGCGTCGCCGCGGGCGCGCCGCGCAGCAAGTTCGCCAACACGATACTGCCAAAGCCCAGGCAGGTACGCTCAAGAAGCTGGCGTCGGCTTAGGGGGATCACGCCGATAGCTTATCATCGTGGGTATCCTGGAGCCTCAGCGCTGACGCTTCGGCATCAGCCGGCCATTCGGATACAACGGCTCAATCCATTCCACGCGCCGCAGCGACATCGCGCGTTCAAGATCCGGCAGGTCGTAGTGGCGGAGCGCGCCCGCTACGGCATTCTCCCATTGCTGGCGATGAATGCGGTGGCGTGCGATCGCTTCGTACGATGGCACGCTGCGCTCAAGCGCCACGCTGCGAATTCGCGCATCGAACGCGGCGGTGTAGAGCACCGGAATCGCGCCCATCTCGCGGCCGCGGGCCGCGATACGCGAGGCGTCGATCTCCCTGCGTCCGGCCAGCAGATCCACGGCGCGCGCGATGTCTTCCGCGCGCATGGCCACCAGTGGCTTGCCCGTCAGCAGCGCGGTCATGGAGGATTCGTAGTCGCCAAAATAGCGCGGCCAATCGCTCCCGTAGTTTTCCGGAATCGCGCGCGTTTCGCCGAACCCGCGCACATCGATGGTGAGCGCCGCGCCCTTGCCCGACGACGCCAGAGCTGCGGCATCGGCGTGCGCGCTTGCTTTGCCCGCGCCGTACACGAAGATCGTGGCGGGCAGCAAACCTGACGCAGCAGGCGCCGCCGGCAAATAGAGCAGCGCCGGCACTTGAATGCCGGGCTCGGATTCATACATGAGCTTCTCGATCCGGTAGGCGCCGGCGTGGACATCGCCATATGCTTGCGTGCGCGGGGCCGCGCTATTTCCCGCCGGCGCAAACTTGACGAACTGCCTGGTCGTGGCCACGCTGGGTTCGGCGGGCTGCTGCTTGCGGAACTGCTCCATGCGCGCGATGTGTAGATCGTAGACAGTGCGGTTGGCGGCGGCAAATTCAAGCGCGACCTGTCCGCTGGTGGTGGCCCACAGCTCACGCTCGTCCAGCACCTCCACGGGCGCTTCGGGCGACGCGTCTTCCTTGCCTTCGAAGTAGCGGCTGAACCACCGATACGCAGCCTCGCGGCGCGGACGCGAGTAGCCGTGACCGTCATCCCACTCGAACTTGGCCAACCGCGCGGCCTCACCGATTGAGTCATACACGCGCTGCGCTTCGGCAAACGTGTCGCGCGCGCCGGCGATGGAAAAGAAATCGCGGATGGCTACCAGCATCAGAAACGGCTTGGGCGCGGCGGACAGTACAAAGTCCGGATGATCGAGCCCGTCGGCAATTGAGTTCAGCACACACTGCTCGGCATCCTGCGGCCCGATGGTTTCAAGCAACCGCCGCCGTGTGGTGAGGTAACACGACGGTGCAACGGCGGCGAGGCGATCTTCGAGCGAACCGAGATACGACGAATGCGTGCCGCCGCCCGAGTTGCCGGTGACGCCGATGCGCGCCTGGTCTACTTCGGGGCGCGCCGCGAGATAGTCCAGCGCGCGAATACCGTCCCAGATCGTGTAGCGGGCGAGCGAATCGCCCACCAGCACGGTTTGCAGTCCCAATAGCGTGTGTTCGGTGGTGGAGCGGATGGCCTTCGACTCTTTGAAGTCGTCATCCCACATCTGAATGCGTTCGCCCTAGCCCAGCGTGTCCCAGGCGAGGCAGACGTAGCCGCGGCGCGCGAAGGTGACGAGCACGTGCTGCCAGGCATCGTGCGCCTTGGCGCCTTCTTCGTGGCCGAGCGGAAAGAGAATCGCCGGATGCTTGCCACCGGTGCGCAGAGGCTTCGGCAGATAGAGATTGGCGGTGACGAAGAAACCGGGCTGGCTTTCAAAGACGATCTTTTCGGTGCGGTGATCGGGCCGGTCCACCACCACCGTCACGCGCGCGGATGGCGAGGGGCGCGGCTTCGCCGAACGCGAGGTCGCGTAGGATTCGTGCGATTTGATCTTGGGGCACGGGCGAGAAGCCGGCGGCCGCGATGAGTCGATCGAGTTCGGTATCCGTCACAGCAGCGCTCCACTCTTTGCGGGCGTAGTAGGGGACGAACTCCGGACGGCGAAACCCCATATCGGGCCATGGAAGCTGGATATGCACGATCTTGTCGCATTGGCGGCCCGTCAAGAAACTGCCCACCGCCCAGCAGCAGATTGTATCGCGCGGGATGCTCAATCGCCAGCATCGAGAGTACGTCGAGATCGAACCGACGCTGCTCACACGCCGCGCGCAATCGTGGCACAACAGCGCGCTTGGACTTGGCCACCGCGAGCAAGTACAGCATCGCATTCCAACGCAACTGGAGGGCGTGCTCCAGGAAGTGGTCGAATACTACCTCGCTCGCGCGTTTCCCGGCCGTGGCAATGATGGCCGCTTGGATGGCTTGAAGCGACGTGTCGTTGTCCTCCGTGGAATGCCAACGGAACATCGCCTCCAAGTACGGGAATGCTTCCGGCTAGATAAACACCATGAATAAGATGCCGCGAGACGAGTCCCGCAGCGGTTGATCCAATTGGTGCGCCGCAAACTCCAGCACCGCTGACCGTTTGGCGGCGGGCGTGTCCCGCTCAGCCAGTTGGAGATTGCGCAGCTTCACGCCCGTCTGCAGCGCGAGTTCTTTGCGCAGCCGCACTTGCTCGGCGAGGTTCGCTTCGATCTCGGCAGACGTGGGCAGCGGGATCATCAGAACGACACCGGCTGCGTGATGGCGCCGTTGCCCGCCGAGTCCCACGCGGCAAAACGCACCCATGTTTTGCCTTCGGCTTCCACGGGGATATCGAACTTGAATTTTCCGAAGGCGGGCTTGTCAGTGGCGCGCATGATTTTGCGGCCCGTGGATGCGCCGTCTCCCTATACCACTTCGACGAACTCCAGCGGGTAGGTCCACTGCACGGTGGCCGAGACGTTGCGCTGCGCGCCCTGGCCCGTTACTTGGAACTCCGGTATCAGCACTTCGCCGCTCGATACGAAAAATTCGCCCGCGCGCATGGCCTGCAGAATGGGCGTCCAGTCCTCATCACAGCGCGGGAGCTTGGCGAGCTTGACGTAGTTCACCATGAGGTGCGGGTAGGTTTCGTCGTCCGGGAACTTCGCGTAGGTGTCGCCCTTGGCGACGAGGAACTTGCGCGGGGAAGCCGCGTTCCAGTTGTTCATGTCGTCGAGCGTGCCGAGGCAGCGCACTTCGCACAGGCGCTCCTCGGACAGATCGACGGGCAGCGATTGGAACGACGCGCCGAGGTAGCGGTCACTCTGAAAGTGCGCTGTGTTGCGCAGCGCTTCCGGATAGCCGCTCGATCCTTTGGTGCGCGGATACGCCTGCCAGACGAGGCCATTTTCCTGCTTCAACATCTCCAGCTCTTCGGCTGCGTTGCCCACATGGTAGACCTTGCCGAATTGCGGATGCTGTTCCACAAAGCTCTGATCCGGCTTGCGCGTGTGCGTCCAGTAGACGGGCTTGGGAAAGGCGGAGGAGTAGTGGCCGCCCAAATGCGCGTCGGGCTCTTCGCCGGGCACTATGAGGAAGTCTTTATCGGAATGGCGGCGGCAGGCGTCAAAGTACGCCTTATGTTCCGGCAGACGCAACGGGCCGTGGTCGTCCGGATGGCCGTCGCCGTGGAAGTCAGACATCATGGCGATGTTGATGCCGAGCGCGCGGAAGGTGGGAATCCAGGGCGGTTGAAAATCGATGGAGCCCGCGTCGAGCACCTGTTCGTGGAAGTGCGTGTGGAAGTGGCCCACGGCCACCTGGTGTCCGGCGAGCGCGGGATAGCGGTCACCATTGGTGAACTTCAACACTTCGTCCGCCGTGGCGGCGCCGTTCTGCGGGCTCACGTAGTAGTAGACGGCCATGCGCTGCAACGTGCCGGGCGGCGCGTTGTAGAGCGCAAAGTTCCCCAAGGCGAAGTTGCGGGCCTGCGCCGAGCGCTTCTTCCAGATCTCGTCACTCACGCCAAACGGGTGGTACATCTCTTCGTGCTCGGCCTGGCGCACGCCGAGGGAGAACGTCTTTTCGTCGTTCTTGCGATACCAGACATAGCCGAGGTTCAACTCAATCTCGCGCGCAAAGAAAAACTTGTGCGGCGCGGGAAACACCGCAAGCGAACCGGTGTTGCCTTCGGCCACGGCGAGGCGATTGCGCGCGCGCAGCCCGACGGGGCCTTCGTTGGGTGAGCCGCCGAACTCGTACTTCTGCCACGCTTGCGCGACGTCGCGCCACATGACGCGGCGGCCGGGTTCGATGGCGAGGCCCTTGAGGCCCGCATCATAATTTATACGCCACCGAGGGCTGGTCTGTTTTCGCGATGGCTTCCTGGCGGATGAGGTTGGTGCCCTGATAAATGGTGAAGCGCAGGCCGCCGGTGAAGAGGCCGAGCGTGAGTCCATCGAAGTTGAGTTCCAGGCGCAGGCCGTCTGATTTGAGGCTACAGGCGCTGGGGCGAAATTCGGCGGCGGCGCGGCGGATCTCGCTGGGGTCGCGCGGGAGGCCGGGGTTGGTATTGGCGTTGCCGGGCATGCGCAGAGGGGCGTCCCAGAAGACTTCCCACTTTTCCTGGTCGAGATACTCAGGATCGGTGCGGCCGAGCTTTTCAAGCGGCGAGAGTTGCTGCCGCGAGATGCGGCGCTTCCCGGTTGTTACGTGGAACTCCGGTATGAGCGTGCGGCCTACGATGCTCCACGCGCCGCCATTGCGCCGGACGGCGAGTTCGCGCAGGCGCGGCACACCGTCCTCCACGCCAAAGACCGCGCGAAGTTCCTGGTCCGGCGCGCCCATCCACGTGAGGCGCACATCGTCGCCCGCCTGCACGGCGCTGATGCCGGGCGTCATTTTGTAGGCGGTGAAGTCGCAGGTGATGGCGGCGGCGGGCAACGCGCAGAACAGGAGAGACAGGAAACCACGCATCTTACTTCACTTTCTCCATGACACGGTTCACGGCCGAAACAATGCGGTCTTCCACATCAGCCGCCAGCGGCCCGGGGAAGCCGCTGAACAACTGGTACGCGCCACCGCCTTCGTAGCCGCCTTCGCGCAGCACCCGCAGCGAAGGGATGTAGCCGAAGACATCGTTTGAGTAACCAGCCACCCACAACGCGTCGTGCCCGTAGGTGTTCTTGAAGCGCACGGAGTAGTCGGCCACGAGTTCACCGGCGAGCGCGAGCAGGCGGAATGCACCGAAGTTCCAGGCCTGCACGGGATAGAGCACGGTGCCGGCGATCTTGCCCTCTTTGGCCAGCGTGGCGAGCAAACGCTGCGCGTGGCGGCGTTCGGATTCGTTGGTGGACGCCGTTTGCTTTTCGAGTTGGGCGCGGGTGGGCGGCGGCTGGAAGTTGAGCACGGGGAACTCGATGGCGGTCTTCAGCGGACCGGGCACGGCGCGCGGCTTGGCGGCCAGCACCTCATCCACCGCGTCGGCCAGCGTGGCGCCGTAGCGTTCAAGGTGTTCTACTTTGCGGCGCGGGAGCGGATTCTGATCGGCGCCCGCGCCTTGCACAAACAACGCCACTGCGCTTGGATGACGCTGCTCCAGCGCGGCCTGCGCATAGCCGGCGTAGTCGCCATGCACGGTTTCGTCACCCATCACCGTGTTGTGGCAGGCGTAGCCGAACAGAATCGCACGCACCGCGCCGGCGGCGTTGCGGACGGCCAGCACCGGCACGTCATGATCCACCGGGCCGGGCCAGTTGCGATTGGTGACGCGGCGGCGGTTGACGGCGAACCCGGCGAGGCTTTGGCCGAAGGAGAGCGTGACGGGTTCGAGGCGCTTCACGGACTGATCGACGGCTTCGAGAATGCGCGCGCGGGCGAACTCGCCGTATCGCGCGATGGGCGCCAGGTACTTCTCCGGCTGGTCGCCGAAGTGATACAGATAGCTGCCGGCATCGCCCAGGATCGGCGCGGAGTGGGTGTGCGAGGCGTTGAAGAGAATGCGGTCACGCGGGATGCCGTGACGCTTCTGAATCTCTGCGGCGATCGGCTCGGCCTGCGCGCGGCGGATGCTGACGAGGTCCAGTGTGATGACGACGGCCGTGGCGCCGGACGAAGTGTCGCGCAGCGCGAGGGCCTTCGCGTAAATGTTCTGGCGCACTACTTCGTGAGGTTTGGTGCGGCTGGCGTAGCCGGCGAGCCAGATGGGCTCAGTGGGCGTGATCGACACGGCGACCGCACCGGCTTGCCAATCGGCACGGGCGGCGAAGGCGGCGGCGAAAAATACCAGAGCAAGGCGCGCCATCTTTATACCTTACACCCGGACGGAGAAGAGGGGCTCCGTGCCGCTGCCGTCTGTGCCTCCCGCAGTGCGTCCGGGCACCATCACGATCTCTGCCGTGGACAACGCGAGCGAAGCGACGCAGTTGACCGTCAGCCAAGGTGGCACCGAGTTCAGGCAGTCAGCGCGCGTGGCTGACCCGCGATTCACGGTGCTTGCGAGCAGCCCATCGGCGCTAACGGCGGCGATGCGCGACGCGGCAACGTGCTGGTGCTGACCACGCGGGCATCCGGCCGCGCCGCGCTGCGGGTTGTGGAAGCCGGCAATTACACGGCCCGGTATGTGGGCGTGCGTGTGCGGCCGACCGGCCACCCCAACCGCCAGATTTAGGATCACTGGAGTAACTATCTTTATTGGTTCGTCAGAAGAATTCGTGGGTAAGTGGCGGTTCGGGCAGCTTGCCAAGTGTGTGATGTAGCGCGAGTTCGTGGACGCGGAAGGTCCGAAAGCCGTAGGATTTTCTCGCGGCGACTTTGGCTTTGTTGTTCAAGCCCTCCACCACGCCACTGGAGAACTCTTTCTTGGCCTTGAAGTAGTTGAGCAAAAGTTCGCGATGCGCGCGCAACGTCCGCACCATTTTCTTCATCGGCCCGATT
>VFZP01000115.1 GCA_016871115.1 Acidobacteriota bacterium | reverse complement strand
TTCGCTCGTTCACGATGTGAGGTGCCAGCTTACCGCGCGTTTGCATGCTGCGCGGCCGGAACCCGCCGTCGACTGGGAAACCGTTCATCTCGGCGCAGGGATTCATGACATCGGCAATATTCGCTACCCCAGCGAATTGAAAGAGCCCGGCCGCGAACACGAAGCCACCGGACGGGATATCGCCTCCGCGCTCCGTCAGGAACGCTGGCTGGTGTGGATGACGTTAGACGACATCCTCAACCAACCTGAGCGAGGCCGCCTCTGAACGCCTGCATGGCAGGCGCTCTACCCTGCCAGTTTTATGTAGATCAATTCTGCGGTTTATCCGCCGGCGTCCTCTTCCGCCTTAGCCAGCGCGCGCCGCCGTCGGGTTCCACCACGGCGAGGTCGACTTCGCCGCCGATGATGTTGCGGCAGAACTCCACTTCCTGTGCGCGCGCGTAGAGGTTGTTCAGCGTGGCTAGCGTGTCCTCGCGTGTGGCCACCTCCCGCGCGTGGTCCGGCGCGACGCGCATGCAATCGCCGCAACCTTGCGCGAGCGGCCGCGCGGCGTCCTGCCAGCGCAGCACGGGCGGGCGCAGTTCGTGTTGCCAAGTGCCGTCAGCGAGACGCCGTTCGGAGAAGGGAAACTGCATTTGCGCCAGCGCCATGGCGCCGCCGGCGTCACGCGCGGCAATGAGGATCGTGGCCACTGAGGGCGCGCCGAGCCGAAGGCTGAGCGGCGTGACCACGCGGCGGCCGGTGACGTGCTGCTCCCAAAAGTCGACGATCCCGGATTCGAGCGCCGCGCGGACTTCAGCCGTGAGCACCGCGGGCGGGACTGGTTCTTTCGCGTCCGTGGCGAGGAGTTTCGCGCTGGCCTCTTTCAGCATGCCGGCCAGATTCAACGTGCCTTTGCCGGACTCGCTGGCGGCTTCGAAACGCAAGCCGCCTGAGATGGCGCACACCGCCGGGCGGCCGCACAGGAAGATCTTGCGGGCTTCGTCGCGATGGGCGGGGTCGCCGCCGTCGTGGCGCGAGTCTGCCGATACGTACGCACCGTCTGGCGTGGGCAGGTAGAGGATCAACGTGCCAAGCCAGACGGCGAGCGAGGTCATTTGTGTTTCTTGATTTCCTCGGTGAGTGCGGGCACGATCTCAAACAGATCGCCCACCAGTCCGTAATCGGCAATCTCAAAGATCGGTGCATTCGGATCTTTGTTGATTGCCACCACGGTCTTGGCGCCCTTCATGCCCACCTGATGTTGGATCGCGCCGGAGATGCCGACGGCGAAGTACACCTTGGGCGAAACGGTCTGCCCGGAACTGCCCACCTGGCGCTCCATCGGCAGCCAGCCGTTGTCGCAGATCGGGCGAGAGGCGGCGAGTTCAGCGCCGAGCGCTTGCGCCAGCGCCTCCACCATGCCGATGTTCTCTCTCCCTTTGATGCCGCGGCCGACGGACACGATGAGTTCGGCGGCAGTGAGATCAACGGCGCGGGCCGATTCGCGGAACGGCTCTTCTACACGTGCGCGAATCTGGGCGGCGTCCAGCGCGGGCGCGAAGGTTTCCACCGGTGCTGAGCCCGCGGCGAGTGTATCGACGCGGTAGGCGCCTGCCTGCACGGAGGCAAAGTGCGGACCTGCGCCTGCTGCGCGGAAGTCTCCGTTCAGCTTGCCCTGGAACAACTGGCGCACGAAGACGAAACCGTCGCCCGCGGCTTCGATGCGGATGACATCGCTCACCAGCACACGGCCGGCACGCGTGGCGAGCTTCGGCGCAAAGTCACGTACCTGATACGTGTGCGGCAGCAGCACCAGCGCGGGCTGCACGGCCGCAACCAACTGCGTGAGCGCCGCCGTGCAGGCGTCGGCCGTGTAGCTGGCAAGCAGCGCATGGTCCACCGCAATGGCCTTGGCGATTTGCTTGCCGCCCAGTTCCGCCGCCAGTGCGCCCACATCATGTCCCAGCACCGCGGCCGTCACCGGCATGCCACCACCCAACTGCTGTGCCCCCGCCAGCGTTTCCCAGGACATCTTGTGCCACGCGCCCCGGGTCTGCTCCATCACCACGAGAATGCCGTCGCTGCTGCTCATATCGCGCGCACCTCGTGCTTCAGAATTTCCACTAGTTCCGCGGCCTGTTTACGCGCGTCGCCTTCGATCAACCGCGACTGCTTTCCGCGCTGCGGCGCGTAGAGTTTCTCCAGCGGCGCCGCGCCGCCCGGAGTAACGCCGAGCGCGGCGGGCGTGAGCGCTTTGATCTCTTTGGACTTCGCCTTCTTGATGCCCATGAGCGTGGAGTAGCGCAGTTTGTTGATGCCGGATTGAATCGTCAGTAGCGCCGGCAATGGCAGCTCCACGAATTGGAACCAGCCGTCTTCCAGTTCGCGCTTCACGCGGATGCCGGCGGCGGTTTTCTCGGTCTGCATGATGATGGTTCCGTGCGGCATGCCAAGCAGTTCGGCGAGAATCACGCCGGTTTGCCCGTAGCCGAGATCGTCCGATTGCAGGCCGGTGAGCACGAGGTCCGGTTGCTCGGCGCGAATGGCGGCGGCAAGGAGTTCGGCGAGGCGCAGCGAGTCATACGCAGTGAGATTTTCTTCTTCGATGTGCAGAGCGCGATCGGCGCCCTTGGCCAGCGCATCGCGGATGGTTTGCGTGGCGCCCGCAGGGCCCGCGCAGAGCACCACGACCTCGCCGCCGTGCTTTTCCTTCCACTGCAGCGCCTCTTCCAGCGCGTAGGCGTCGGGTTCGTTGATTTCGGCGGTGAGATCCGTAGGATCGATCCAACGCCCGGAGCCGTCGACACGCAGACGCGAGTCGCGCGAAGGCACCTGCTTAATCGCAACGATCACTTTCATGGGAACACTACCAGCCTAGCAAGGCGGCGGATGCGGCTCCCATTGCGGCGAAATGTCTCCGCGCTCAGGGCGTCATGCGCCGGCTTCAAGCAATTCCACCATGGCGGCGTTGCCTTTGAGCATCGCCAAATCCGCGGGGGTTTGATTGTTGTCGGCGCGGCTGGTCCGGTCCGCGCCGTGCTCAAGCAGGAGGCGTGCGGCCTCAAGATCGCCGTTTTGTGCGGCAGCATGCAGGGGACGCCAGCCTTGCTGTTGCGGTTGATTTACGTCGGCTCCGGCGGTGAGCAGGGCCCGCACGATCTCAGGCTGACGGGCGGCGACGGCGGCGTGGAGCGGGGCAACGCGCATCGGATTCGTGGTCGCGAGGTTCACATTCGCGCCTTGATCGATCAGAAACGCAGCGATCACAGGCTGGCCGAAGAAGCAGGCGAGCGAGAGCGGGGTAAAGCCGTCCTGCGCATGCGTGTCGATGATCTTGCTGCCGCGCGCGCGGATCTCTTCGCGCACCTGCCTTTCCCTGCCTGCCGCACAAGCCTCATGCAGCGTCAAATCCGGCCCGCGCGCCAGGAGCCACTTCAGGGCGGCCGGCTGGCGATGGTATCGCGCCAGCATCACCGCGCCTTGCCCCAGGTTGTTGCGCGCGTTCAATAGAGATGGATCGGCGGAGAGCAGCGCTTCCAGGCGAGCCACATCGCCTTTTCGCGCTGCGTCGAGAAACTCTTCCACGTCGATCCGCCTCTATGTGCGTGCGGCGGGAATGCCGGCGCGGTGAAGCGCCGAGTCAACCTGGGCGGGCGTCAGGCGCGAAGAGTCCCACTCAACGATCACGTCCTTCAGGTCCGGCGTCAATTGCACGCGGAAGAGGCCGAGTTGCGAGTGCGCATCGGCAATGCGGTTCATCAGAGCCTCGTCCAAAGGACGGGTAAGTTTGAATTGCGTGACGACTTTGGTCATCGGTGTCAGGATACCCTACAGCAGGAACTTGATGCCCGTCACCGCCCAGGCCTTGGGCGTCCGGAAGGCATCTTCATAGTAGGTGCGGTTGAAGATGTTCTCAATCCGCGTGAACCATTGCAGCGTACGGCGGTCGCCCAGCGGGCGCGAATAGTTCACCACCAGATCCGCCTTCTTCGGGCCCGGGAACAGAAACGGGCGGTTACCTCCGGCGAACATCTGCCACCAGAAGGAGGACGAGCCGAAGAAGTCGAGCGTGGCGTCCCAGTGCTTTCCAAAACGCTGCGTAACAAGCGCCGTGAACATGTGGTCGGACACGCGGATGGAACGTACCGAGCCTCCGATCAGGGTCGACAGCCGCTCGTCGGCGTTGGTGTGTGTGTAGCCGGCCTGGAAGAACAGCTTGCGCGTCGCCTGCGCCTGCACGCTGAGCTCAACGCCGCGCGCCAAGCCGCCGCCGGTGTTGCGGTAGCCGGAGGAGCGGCCGTAAGGATCGGTGCGGGCGTTGATGAGGCCGCTGAAGTCAAAGCTGATCACCTCTTGCAGCCGCGTGTAGAAATACGTGCCCGACCCGCGGACGCGTTGCGAGGCCAGGTATTGATCGAAGCCCGCGTCGAAGGCGATGGAGCGTTCGGGTGCGATACGCGGATCGCCGAACGCGCTGAAGTTGCCGGCGAAGAACGAGTAGCCGAAGCGCTCGAACAGCGCGGGCGCGCGATAGGAGTTGCCCATGTGCGCGCGGAGTTTGGTGCCGGTGGAAGACGCGACGTAGGCGATGGCCGCGTCGCCGGTAAGCGCACGCGGCGGTTGCGGCAGCGCAATGCCGGCGTAGCGCGGCCTGCCGCCGCGGAACTCGGGCGAAGCGAGGCGGAAGTCCTGCCAGCGGCCCGAGAGCGAGACGAGCAGGCGATCGCTGAACCAGCGCATCTGGTCTTGAGCGAACAGCGCGTGGTTCGCCTGTTTCACCCGTACCTGCGCGCGAGTGCGCGCGGCGGCGTTGGGATTCTCGTCCGCCGAGAGGTTGTCGTAGTCCTCGCGCTCGTACTCGGAGCCAAACGAAAATTGATGATGGCGGCCCGCGGTGACGTCGCCCCGCGCCTGCAAGGTGTCGAGTCGCCCGTCGAGGATGTTCGAGTTGTTGAAGGCGGGCTGGAAGCTGAGGCCGCCGGGACCGTTGCGTGCCTCGCGCGAGGTGCTGAGCCCCTGGTAGGAAACGCGCGCGCTCGCCGTGGAGGAAAGCTGCTGCGTAAAGTTGACAAGCGCCGAAGTGAAGCGGGTGGCGCGGCGGGAATCGGGATCGTTGAGCGAAGTGTTGAAAGTGCGGCCCTCGATGGCGGGGGCGGGAATCGTGGTGGGGAGGGCGCTCACCGGTGAGGCAAACGGCGTCACATTGAGTCCGGCAAACGTGTCGTTCGCCATCACGCGGCCAGACAGAGTCGAGCGCGGCCCCAGGGCAATCTGCGCCCAGCCGTTGGCCATGCTGGTGCGGGCGCGGTCATCGCCATCGACGCCGCGGGTGACGTTCAAGTGCGACGCTGCGCCGCTGAAGCGCAACCGGTCGTTCCACGTTCCGCCGGACAATTTCGCGATCCCGCGCGCCATCCCCAGGCCGCCACCATCCAAACCGATCTCGCCATGAAGCGGCGCGCCGCCGGACTCGGTGACCATGTTGACCACGCCGCCCATCGCATGCGTGCCGTAGAGCGAGGAGCCGGAGCCTCGCAGCACTTCAACGCGCGAGGCGCCGGCAAGAAGAAGGTCACTGAAGAAGCCCGAGCCGTCGCCCTGCGGCGCGGCGGCGTCGCGGAAGCGGAAGCCATCGATGAGTAGCGACGTATCGAAGGCGCGCAGACCGCGGGTGTGGATACGTGTGAACGAGCCAGGTCCGCCGAGTTGCATGATGCGGATGCCGGGTGTGAGGCGGAGTGCTTCGGTGAGGCTGTACTCCTGGCGGCGGCCGATCTCTTCGGCGTCGATGACGTCTAGCGCCTTGGCCACTTCGTCGGTGGATTGCGCCGTGGTGGCAGCGGTGACGGTGGTGCGCGCGGAAAGCCGCGCGAGTTCGACGCGCAGATCGCGCTCGAGATCGGCCGTTACGGTGACGCCGGACAGTTCAGACGGCGAAAAGTCCTGTGCCTCCGCGCGCAGCAAATACGACGCCGGGGCAACGGCGGCAAACTCGTACCGCCCTGACCCGTCGGCACGCGCCGAGCGGCGTACACTGCCGTCGCGCGATTCCATGGTCACCGTGGCGCGCGGCACTACCGCGCCCGACGGATCCAGCACCCGTCCGCGAACGGTCTCCGCAAGGCTGGCGGAAATGAAAATACAAATGAGCAGAAGCGTCTGTCTCATGCACCTCTCCCTAGAAGGTCACGCAAAAATCCGCCATGGGTGGGCGGGTTACCGGCAGGTCTTCGGACTCACGGGCGAAACACTTGATCTACTAGCCCGGCTTCCCGCTGGCCCCTGGTGGGGGCGCTGGCAGTGCCTTCGATGGACGTTCGTTCCCGCTTACCGCTGCTGGGCAGCCCCGGATTCCAACCGGGTTCCCTCGGGGCGCCTCGCGGCGCACCGGCAACGCCTTCTATGTTGAGGGTCCAGCAAGGCTAATGTCAACTTGTTGCGCTGTACTCTGAGAGCTATGGCACTGCACAGACTCTTGCTCTTGTCGTTCACACTCGCGGCTCTGCTGTCCGCGCAGGAACGTCTGCTCGTCGAAGCGCGTCATGATGGTGGCCACGCACGGCGATGAGGCGCTAGAAGCCAACACTACCTGCAACCGCCCGCTAGATACGAATGGGCTGGGCGACTTCCGCATGAACAAGTTGTACGGGCGCGGGCAGTGTGACATTGGCGGGCAGAAGATGAATTCACCCGCGCGGAAGTACAACTGCGTCCGGAAGGTGGCGCGATGATCAATCTATATGGCGACTCGACGCTGCAAACTAGTGGGCCGGTGGCGGCGCGTGGATGATCAGCATGCGGAGCGGAACATCGTCAGTGCGCGCGGCCTGCGCGGGTTCCGGGCTCAGGGCGAGATCATTGGGCGTCTTGAAGGCGACCGGCTGGCGGATTACGAGACGATCACCGTGAGCGGGGCGACGCCGGATAACGGGAGCCTGGATGTCACGCTTAACGCGCAGGGCATCACTCCGGCTTCCATACCAGGCCCAGATACCGCACCGTGATGTTGGTCTTCTTGGGCTTGATCTCGATCTTCTCCAGCGCCTCCGTCATCGGATCGGCGCTCGCCTGAATCGCCTTCACCTGCTCTTCCATCTCGGCGATCATCGCGGCTTTCTGTTCATTCAGCCGCTCTACGCTTTCTTCTGCGCGGTCCACGTCGCCGCCCTCGCGAGAGAGCCGTCCCGCCGTACGCACGCCGGAGACCACGCCGCTTACGCTGGACTTGCGCTTGCCGCCAAATACCATCCCCAGCAAGCTCATGCCGACGCTCAGCACACCCGCCATCTTCTCGCTGCGCGATTGTGCCTTTTCCCTCTCCAGCGCCTGCTCGGCGCGGAAGAGACGGTCTTCAACCGGCTTCAGCTTGGTTTGATACTGCTCGCGCAGCGCCGCGATCGTCGTATCGCGCTGCTCGCGGGCCACCTGCTGCAGGCGCAGCCGGAAGTCGCGCTCGTTCTCGCCGGCGTTGGACGACTGCTCTGTGGAAGGGCTGTAGAACAGATCGTAGGTCTGCGACGAGTACAGCCACGCTGCGAAGTCCTTTGACCAGGTCTTGTAGTTTTTCGCCTGCCCCGCCGCCGCTGGCAACTCGCCGAACTCCACGCCCGCCTGCGACTCAGCCTCCAGCTCATCGAGCCCGGTCCCGGTCTCCTCCGCCTCTTGCCAATTCACCGCCAGCGCACCATCGCCAATCGGCGCCGCGTACACCACCTCGCGCGCTTCATCCACGCCCTGCTTGGGATCGACAAACCGCACCTGCGCCGCGCCTAAGATCACCGGCTCATAGGCGGTCACCTTGCCGCGCACCGGAACGAATTTTTCTTCGATCCCCGGCGGCAGCACCGGCTTCACCGCGCCCACTTTCACCGCCGCCGCGGCCGCTCCTTTCGACGCGCTCGCCGCGCCGACGGGCAACGCTGCTTTCTTGGCGTCCATCAACTGCTTGATCTGCGACCGCGTCAACGGGCCGCGCAGGTACGACAGCGCCCATCGCGGTTCAAAAATCACCGGGCCATCGTCATGCACGTTGTTCATCAGGAAAATCCGGTTGCCGAGACCCGAGAGGAACTGGTCCATCTTGTCGCGATCGAACTTGCTGCCGCTGGTGGACGCCGCGCCCTCCAGGCCGTCGAGCACACGCTGCTTGTCGCGATCCGTCTGCAAACGGCCGATGAACCAGGTGCCCGTGTTGCCGAGGCCCTTGTAGTCGAGGTCCACTGGATTCTGCGTCGCCAGCATCACGCCCAAGCCAAACGCGCGCGCCTGCTTCAGCAGCGTGAGCAACGGCTTCTTCGACGGCGGGTTGGCCACCGGCGGGAAGTAGCCGAAGATCTCATCCATATACAGCAGCGCCCGCAGGCTGGTGGTGCCCGGCTGCGCGCGCATCCAGCTCAACGTCTGGTTCAGCAGCAGCGCCACGAAGAACATGCGCTCGGCGTCGCTCAAATGCGCGATGGAGAAAATCGAAATGCGCGGCTTGCCTGCTTTCGTGTACAGCAGTTCCTGAATGTCGAGCGCGTCGCCTTCGAGCCACACTTCAAAGCCGGGCGAAGCCAGCAGATTGTTCAACTGCATCGCCAGCTTGAAGCGCTCCTTCTCCGGGTAGAAAGTTTCCAGGTCCAACACGCCGATGCGCTTCACCGGCGGCACTCGTACCTGCTGGATCAGCGTAGTGAGATCGATGGTACGGCCGTCGCGCCAGGCATAGTCGAGAATCGTCGATACCAGAATGTGCTCGCGGCTCTGGAGCGGGTCGCCATCCATGCCGAGCAGAGACAACAGCGCCGTCGCCGTGGCCGACACGCGATCGCGCATCAGTTCGCGATCTTCGGCCAGTTCGGCGCTCGGCGCGGCGAATGACTTCAGAATCGACACCGGCACGCCCGCCGTGGAACCCGGCGTGTAAATGGCGAAGTCGGCCGCCGCGCGCAACGCCGCGATGCGATTGCCGTCCTGCCCCCACTTGCCGATGCCGTTCTTCCACAGTTCCGCCTGCTGCTTGGCGTAGTCGTCCACGCTCACGCCCTTGCGGCTTGCTTCGTCGGCGTTCACCCAGGGCTTGAACTCTTCGGCGTTCAGTTCCGGGAACGTCAGCAGCAGATTCGACAGATCGCCCTTCGGGTCGATCACCAGCGCGGGAATGCCGTCAATGGCCGCTTCTTCGAGCAGGCTGATGCACAGGCCGGTCTTGCCGCTGCCCGTCATGCCGACGCAGACACAGTGCGTGACCAGGTCCTTCGAATCGTAGAGAACGAGGTCCTCGCCCGCCTTGCGGTTGTCCAGATCGTACTCGCGGCCCAGGTAGAAGACGCCTAGCTTTTCAAAGTCGGTCATGATTGCGATGGCTCCAAAAATTCCGCTCGAAGTCGCTCCGTATCGGCCCCCACGGCGCGCGGTGCGCGACACTCCGGCGTGTGGCCGGAAAGGTGCATGGGGTTGGCGATCAGGCGAATCTTCCTTAGTTTGCCATGATCGGTTTCCATCACTGCCCCTCGCGCTGCCACTTGCGGTTGCGCCAGCCCCTGGCTCAGCGTCAGCACCGGGCCGCAAGGCAGCTCGAACGCTTCGAGCCGCGCCACCCAATGCGCCGCGTCGTTGGTCGCCAGGACGGCTTCGATCGCCGCCACTACCTCTTCACGATGCTGGTTGCGGAGCGCGTTGCCCTGAAAGCGCGGCTCGGCGAGCCACTCCGGCTTTTCGAGAGCTTCGCAGAGCTTGGTCCACAATCGCTCGTTCGGTGCGCCAATCACAATGGGTGCATCGCGGCACTGGAACAATTGGTATGGCACGATGTTCGGTTGTGCCGTGCCCGCCCGCCGCGGCTCGTGCCCCGTGTTCAGCGTGCCCGTGGCGAGATTGCTCATCGCCGCCAGCATACTCTCCAGCAGGCTGATGTCGATGCGGCGGCCCTGGCCGTCGCGCGCTCGCGCGTGAATCGCGGCCTGGATCGCGTTCGACGCAAACAGCGCCGCCAGAATGTCGGCCACCGGGAAGGCCACTTTCACCGCGCCCTGCTCCGGCGAGGCCGACGCATGCATCGAGCCGCTCATCGCCTGCAGGATCAGATCGTAGCCGCCCTTCTGCGCTAGCGGTCCGGTTTGGCCGAAGCTGGACACCGACGCGTAGATCAGCCGTGGATTGCGCGCCGCGAGTTCCTCATAACCAATCCCCAGCCGCGCCGCTACACCGGGCCGGAAATTCTCGATCACGACATCTGCCTTGCCTGCCATCGCCTGCGCCAGTGCGCGCCCCTCGGCGGACTTGAGGTTCAGCGCCGCAAACTCCTTGTTCCGGTTCATCGACAGGAAGTAGGTGCTCTCTCCATCCAGAAACGGAGGCCCCCACTGGCGCGTTTCATCGCCCGTACTCTCGTCCTCCACCTTGATGACGCGTGCCCCGAGATCGGCAAGCATCATCGTGGCAAAGGGGCCGGCTACTGCGCGGGAAAAATCAAGGATGAGGAGTCCATCGAGCGGAGCAGTAGCGTTGGCCATCTTGCTCTTCATTATCGATGGGCATGCGTTAAAATGAGGGGGGCATGGAACTCAAAGGCAAACGTGTGCTGATGATGGTGGACACCGGATATCAGGAAATGGAGATCTGGGTACCCCTTTACCGGCTGCGTGAAGCGGGCGCGCTCGTGGTCACAGTCGGCGCGGCCGCAGGTGCGACCTATGGCAGCAAACTCGGCTACCCGTGTGTTGCCGAGAAGTCCTACGACGATGTCTCCGCCAATGACTACGACGGCATCGTCGTTCCCGGCGGCTACGCGCCCGATCACATTCGGCGCCATGCCAAGGCCAATGCGCTGGTGGCCGAGTTCAACAAGCAGAACAAACTCGTCGCCGCGATTTGCCACGCGGGCTGGGTGTTGTGCTCGGCGCACGGGATGCTGAAGGGCCGCCGCGTGACGTCGTTCTTTGCCATCAAGGACGACATGACTAACGCCGGCGCTACGTGGGAAGACGCCGAGGTGGTGGTGGACGGCAACATCGTCACGTCGCGCAAGCCGGACGATCTGCCCGCCTTCAACCGCGCTTGCATTGAAGTGCTGGCGAAGCAGCAATAGCGTTACCTTCGCCGGAGCCGCGACGGATCGGCTCTCACTGACGATATAATCACTACTTGCCTGAACTGCGTAAGGACGCGGTGACCGGCCGCTGGGTCATCATCAGCACGGATCGCGCGCGCCGCCCCACCGATTTCGTACGTGCACCTGTCACCGTGCAAGGAGGACGAGTCTGCCCGTTTTGCCCCGGCAATGAGCAAAAAACTCCGCCGGAACTGCTTGCCTACCGCGGAGGCTCCGCGCCCAATTCGCCCGGTTGGCGCCTGCGTTGCGTGCCGAACAAGTTTCCCGCGTTGCGTGTGGAAGGCGATCTCGACCGCCGCGGCGACGGCGTCTACGATTTGATGAACGGCGTTGGCGCGCACGAAGCGTTCATCGAAACGCCGGACCACTTTGCTTCGCTGAGCGAACAAAGCGAGCGCCAGATTGAAGAACTGTTGTGGGCCTTTCGAGACCGCACGCTGGACTTGAAGCGAGATGAGCGCATGCAGTATGTGCTGCTGTTCAAGAATCACGGCGAGGCGGCCGGCGCCACTCTGGAACATAGCCACTCGCAGTTGATTGCGTTGCCGATTGTGCCGCGCCAGGTGCAGGAAGAAATGGACGGCGCGCTACGCTACTTTCAGTTCCGCGAGCGCTGCGTGTTTTGCGACATGATTCGCCAGGACTCCACCGGGGGGCAGCGCATGGTCCTTGAGACGGACCAGTTTTTGGTTATGGCTCCCTACGCACCGCGTTTCCCATTCGAAACCTGGATTCTGCCGCGCCGGCATTCGTCGCATTTTGAATCGGCTGACCACGGCGTTTTGCAGAACCTCGCGTGGGTGCTCCGCTCCACGCTGCGCCGCATCGATCAGGTGCTGGAGCGGCCAGCCTACAATCTGGTGATTCACGGCGCGCCGCTTCGCGAGGCGCCCATGGGCCACTATCACTGGCACATCGAGATCATTCCGAAACTGACCAAAGCCGCCGGCTTTGAATGGGGAACCGGTTTTCATGTCAATCCCACGCCGCCTGAAGAGGCAGCCCAGTTTCTGCGGGATGCGATATAAACGAGTCCAGGCGCGCTAGAAAGGCATCGAAGGGGTAGGAGCCGTGGCAACAGCAACCGCACTGGCGCGCACCGCCAGCTTTTATCGATCCACCATCGGCAAGAAAGCCATAATGGCCGTTACCGGCGTGATCGGCTTTGGATTTGTCGTCGGACACCTGCTCGGGAACCTGCAGTTCTTCTTGGGCCCCGAAGCGCTCAACGATTATGCGGCCGCCCTCCACGCGAATCCCGGTCTCCTTCTGGTCGCGCGTCTTACCCTGCTAGCTGCAGTCATTCTTCACATCGCCGCCGCGCTGCAATTGGTGTCGCGAAACGGATCAGCGCGGCCTGATGGCTACCGGGTTTGGATGGCGCGCAAGTCCAGCTATGCGTCGCGCACCATGAAATTCAGCGGGCCACTGCTCGGTCTGTTTATCGTTTACCACCTGCTACACCTGACGTTCGGGTCGGTCCACTCCAATTTCCGGCACGGCACGAACGGACTGCCGGATGTGTACCACAACGTGGTCACGGGCTTCTCGCACATTCCCGTCTCGCTCACCTACATCGCGGCGATGGCGACTCTCGGGCTTCACCTGAGCCACGGCGTGTGGAGCATGTTCCAATCCATGGGTTGGAACCACCCGCGTTACTCGCCACTGGTTCGCAGGTTCGCGACGCTGGTCACAGTGCTGATCGTGCTGGGCAACATTTCGATTCCTTTGTCGGTGCTTCTCGGCTTTCACGAACAATTATGAAACTTGACGCACGGATCCCCACCGGGCCAATCGAAAAGCGGTGGGAAAAATGCCGTTTCGATATGAAGCTGGTGAATCCAGCCAACAAACGCAAATACAACGTGATCGTTGTCGGCGCGGGTTTGGCCGGTGCATCCGCCGCCGCCACCCTGGCCGAACTCGGCTACAATGTTCACTGCTTCGTTTACCACGGTAGTCCGCGCCGCGCGCACTCGGTTGCCGCGCAGGGCGGTATCAACGCTGCGAAGAACTATCAAAACGACGGCGACTCGATTTATCGCCTCTTCTACGACACCGTAAAGGGCGGCGACTTCCGCGCGCGCGAATCGAACGTCCATCGACTCGCCGAGATCAGCGTCAGCATCATCGACCAGTGCGCCGCGCAGGGCGTGCCATTTGCCCGCGAGTACGGGGGACTTCTGGCCAATCGTTCCTTTGGCGGCGCGCAGGTTTCACGTACCTTCTACGCCCGTGGCCAGACGGGGCAGCAATTGTTGCTCGGCGCCTATCAGGCGCTGGAACGCCAAGTGGACGCGGGGCGTGTGAAGATGTACACGCGCACCGAGATGGTGGACCTGGTTCTTGTCAACGGAGCGGCACGCGGTATCGTCACCCGTAACATGGTTACGGGTGCGATTGAAACGCATCTGGCCGACGCCGTTGTATTGGGAACGGGCGGCTACGGCAATGTTTTTTACCTTTCCACTAACGCCAAGAACTCGAACACCTCGGCCATCTGGCGCGCGCATAAACGTGGTGCGCTGTTTGCCAACCCCTGCTTCACGCAGATTCACCCCACCTGTATTCCGGTGTCGGGTAACTACCAGTCCAAACTCACGCTGATGAGCGAATCGCTCCGCAACGATGGGCGTATCTGGGTGCCAGCGAATAGGGGCGATAAGCGCGCGGCCGCCCAGATTCCGGATTCCGAGCGCGACTACTACCTTGAGCGCCGCTATCCTTCGTTCGGCAATCTGGTACCCCGCGACGTGGCTTCGCGTGCTGCCAAGGCCGTGTGCGACGAAGGCCGCGGCGTGGGTGAAACCGCCCTCGGCGTCTATCTCGATTTTGCCGACTCTATCCGCCGCCTTGGTGCTCCGATGATCCGTGAACGTTACGGCAACCTGTTTGAGATGTACGAGCGCATCACCGGCCAAGATCCTTACCAGGTGCCCATGCGCATCTACCCGGCCATCCACTACACGATGGGCGGGCTGTGGGTGGATTACCGCTTGATGAGCAACCTGCCCGGCCTGTTTGTAATCGGCGAAGCCAACTTCTCTGACCACGGGGCGAATCGCCTGGGCGCAAGCGCGCTCATGCAGGGGTTGGCCGACGGCTACTTCATTCTGCCCTACACGGTCGGCGACTACCTCGCCAGCACCAAGCTGGACAAAGTGGACGCCTCGCACGCTTCCTGCCAGGAAGCCGAAGGACAGGCGCGGAGCCAGACGCAGAAGCTACTCTCGGTGAAAGGCAAGCGCACGGTGGATTCCTTCCATCGCGAGCTTGGCAAGCTGATCTGGGACTACTGCGGCATGGCGCGCAACGAAGCGGGCCTTGAAAAGGCTATCAGTCAAGTGCAAGATCTGCGCGAACAGTTCTGGGGCAACGTCAACGTGCCGGGTTCGAACGCTGAATTGAACCAGGCTTTGGAAAAGGCCGGGCGCGTGGCCGATTTCTTCGAGCTCGGAGAACTGATGTGCCGCGACGCGCTCGAACGCCGCGAGTCTTGCGGCGGCCACTTCCGTGAGGAGTGGCAGACACCGGAAGGCGAAGCCATGCGCGACGACGAGAAATTTGCTCATGCCGCAGCCTGGGAATACCAGGGCGAGGGTCGCAAGGCTATCCGTCACATCGAGCCCTTGACATTTGAATACGTCCACCCATCGCAGCGGAGCTACAAGTGAAGATCGTACTCAATATCTGGCGGCAGAGGAACGCGCAGGCTGCAGGTCAGATGGTGCGCTATGAGGTGCCGGGTGTGAGCCCGGAGATGTCGTTCCTGGAATTGCTGGACGTGCTCAATGAAACTCTGGTGGCCAAGGGCGAAGAACCGGTGGCGTTTGAGCACGATTGCCGCGAAGGCATCTGCGGCTCGTGCGGCTTTATGATTGACGGCGTGGCGCACGGCCCCAAAGCCGGCACCACCGTGTGCCAGTTGCACATGCGGCATTACAAAGACGGCGACCAGTTGACGCTGGAGCCGTGGCGCGCCAGAGCCTTCCCCGTGCTGCGCGACCTGATTGTAGACCGTGCCGCCTTGGACCGTATCGTGGCCGCCGGCGGCTACATCTCGGTGAACACGGGCAGCGCGCCGGACGCCAACTCCGTGCCCGTGCGCAAAGAAGATTCAGACCGCGCGATGGACGCTGCGCAGTGCATCGGCTGCGGCGCATGCGTGGCCGCGTGCCCCAATGCCTCGGCGTCACTGTTCACCTCGGCAAAGCTCTCACACCTCGGCCTGCTGCCGCAAGGCCAGCCGGAGCGGTTCCCGCGCACGCTCCGCATGGTAAATCAGATGGGCGAAGAAGGCTTCGGCGGCTGCACCAATATTCAGGAGTGCGAAGCGGTTTGCCCCAAGCGCATCTCGATTGAGAACATCGCGCACATGCATCGTGACTTCATGAAGGCGAGCGTGCTGCAGCGCCCGCT
>VFZP01000114.1 GCA_016871115.1 Acidobacteriota bacterium | reverse complement strand
GAGAAGGCCGTTGCAAGAGAGCTGAAAGGGCTGGTTTTGTTTGTCACCCATTGGGTGCTGTCCTCCGCAGGGGTCTTCGCTGCCTTCAAACCCTCATGGATATTGATGCAGACGAGCATCCGAGAGACTCGCACGCGCGGCTCAAAACGGAAATGTGGGTTTCAACGCCGCCAACAACGGCCTGAACGCCGCGGCCAGCGACTTCGGCTCCGGCCTCTTCGCCACCAACGCGCTGTTTCTTGGCGAACCCAACCCTCTGCGCTACACACCGCCCGCGGGTGGTTCGTGGTCCAATCCGTTCGCCAGTGGACTGGCGCTGCCGGTAAAAGGCCAGACGACGTTCGTGGGGCAGAACATTCGCGTCGACTTCCCGGACCACAAGCTCGCCTACCTGATCAACTGGAACTTCTCGATCCAGCGTCAGCTGAGCGAAAAGTCGCTGGTGGAGGTGGGCGATGTAGGCACCAAGGCCACGCACCTGTTCTGGAATCGCTTTGACAACGCCAATGACCCGCTGCTGTTGCAGTAATGGGGCTCCGGCCTGCTTGACTCGGTGCAAAATCCGTTCTTCGGCCAGATTCGCGGCGGAGCGTTGGGCGCGCAGAACGTCCAGCGCCGCCAACTGCTCCGGCCGTTCCCTCAATATCAACAGATTCTCTCCGTGCGGCGTCCGTACGGCGACTCGCACTACCAGAGCTTCACGGCGCGCTAAGAGCGGGCGTACAACCGCGGCTTCACGCTGTCGTCCGCCTACACGACGTCAAAGCTGATTGCCTCCACGGCGGAGTCCAACACCTGGGTCATTGGGCCGTCCAACGCCTTGTTCGATCGCAAGTACAACCGCGGCCTCGATGCCAACGACACGCCCCACCGCCTCGTGCTCAGCCACCTGTGGGAACTGCCGTTCGGCATCGGCAAGGATCGCCTGAACAAAGGCGTGGCCGCGCGTGTGCTGGGCAACTGGCAGTTCTCCGGCATCACCGTGGTCCAGGCCGGGCGCCCGATTCTGATCAGCGCGCCGGACCGAACGTTCCTGTACGAATTCGCCTACACCAACGGCCGCGCCGACCGCTTGAAGAGCGGCGTGATCGACAATCCCAGCGAGACAAAGTGGTTCGACACGACGACCTTCCGCACCGCGCGAGACTTCACCGTGCCCACCGACAGCCTCTCGCAGCCCGACCTGCGCACTCCCTGGCGGCAGGCCGTGAACTGGTCCGTGATAAAGAACAACCCCATCATCTGGGGCGACCGCGACATCAGCATCCAGTTCCGCACCGAGATGTGCAACGTGTTCAACGCGCCGCAATTCGACGTGCGGGGCGCGGCCACCGACGTAACCAACCCGCTGTTCGGGCAGATCATCGAAGGCGGCGGCGAGCGCAACATCCAATTCGGCCTCCGGATCGTGTTCTGATAGCGGTAGAGTGAGCGCTGCCGCCGAAAAAAGTGACCGGGTGTTTGGATATGTGGTGACGGTTTGTGGCGGCCTCGAGCCGGATGACTTTCGGGGCCGCTCCTACCGCGATCTGCTGGATGCCTTTCTCGAGGCCGAATCCACCGGCACGTGTCTTGAAGAGATGTGGCCGTTCGGTTGGGGCCGCATCATGCGCCGTTGGGCGCCGTTGCAACATGCCGGCGTGTGGGACGCGCGCCAGGAAGCGCTGCGGCTGCTCGGTTCCCCAGCCTTTCGACTCGATCACCCCTCCATCTATGGTGGCGCAATCATGTACTTTCCCAAGCCGCAGTTGGTTTCCCCCGCGCCCACCGCGCCGCCCGGCAACAAGGATCAGAGCCGTTTCGGCGAGGTGGTGCGCAACGCCGTGGAACTCGCGCAGGGCCGCGATCTCGGCGAAGCGCTGCTGTTAATCGGCGGCTGGGGTTGGGGCTACGACGTGGAGTTGCCCGCCGATCAGCAAGTGACGCTGATGGCTGCCGGCTTCCGCCACGTGGATCGCCGTTTGCCGTAACATAGCTACTCGAAAGGAGCCTGATTTTTCCCTCATGGCTGCAAAGCTCGAAGTCAAGGCCGCTGCCGGGGGTCAGTTCATGTTCAACTTGAAGGCAGGCAACGGCGAGGTCATCCTGACCAGTGAGCGCTACAAGACAAAGGAAGCGTGCCTCAACGGCATCGAGTCCGTGAAAAAGAATGCCGCCAACGAGAAGCGGTTCGCCAAGAAGACCGCGAAAAATGGTGAGTTCTTTCTCACTCTCACCGCCACCAACGGTCAGGCGATCGGTAAGAGCGAGTTGTACAAAGCCGAGCGCTCGCGCGATAACGGAATCGCCAGCGTACAGAAAAATGCGCCGGATGCGCGGATTGTCGAGGCGGCGAGCGCGTAAGGGCCGGTAGTTTCAGCGCACCGGCGGAGCGTCCTTTCCGGGCGCTCCGCCGTTTGTGTCTTACCGTAGAGTGATATGGTTTCGTGGGCGGAGTGGCGGCGGGAGTTGCGTCCACTGCTCAAACTCGCCTTGCCCATTGTGGCGGGCGAACTCGGTTGGATGACGATGAGCCTCGTCGACACGATGATGGTGGGGCGGCTCAGCACGGAGGCGATGGGCGGCGTCAGTGTCGCGGGGATTCTGTTCTATTCGGTGGCGACGTTCGGCATCGGCCTGATGTTCGGGCTCGACACGCTGGTGTCGCAGGCCTATGGCGCTGGCGATGTGCGCGACTGCCACAAATCGTTGGTGAATGCCCTGTGGCTCACCGCGCCCATGGCGCCGCTGTTGATGCTGGCCGCGCTCGGCTGGGGTCCGGTAATGGAATGGAGCGGAGTACACCCCGCGGTGTTGCGGGAGGCCAAGCCCTACCTGCGGTCGCTCACCTGGAGCATGCCGCCGCTGCTGGCCTATGCGGCGCTGCGGCGCTATCTGCAATCGATGAGCCTGGTGCGGCCGGTGATGTTTGCCATGGTGTCGGCCAATCTGGTGAATGCGTTTGCCAACTGGGTTTTGATTTTCGGCGAACTCGGTGCGCCGGCAATGGGCTCGGAAGGCGCGGGATGGGCCACGACGGTTTCGCGCATCTATATGGCGGCCGTGCTCGCGGCCACGGCGTGGTGGCAAGACCGGCGCTACGGTACCGCGCTCTGGGAGGCGCCATTGCGTCCGGACTTCGCGCGTATCCGCGCGCTGGCGGCGCTCGGCTTTCCCGCGGCGTTGCAGATCGTGATTGAGGTGAGCATCTTTGCACTCGCCACAACGTTGATCTCGCGGCTCGACCCCGTTTCGCTCGCCGCGCATCAGGTAGCGCTGAGTGCCGCGAGTTACTCGTTCATGGTGCCACTGGGATTGGGTTCGGCGGCGGCCGTGCGCGTGGGCCAGTTGATCGGCGCGCAGGATCGCCTGGGCGCGGCGCGGGCCGGGTGGACGGCTATCTCGCTCGGAGTGACCTTCATGGGCTGCTGCGGGTTGTTGTTTGTCGGCGCGCCTGGATTGGTCGCGCGCGCCTTCAGCAATGATGCGCGGGTGATTGAGGCCTCGGCCGTGATGCTCGCGCTGGCCGCGCTGTTTCAGCTTTTCGACGGCGCTCAGGGCGTGGCCACGGGCGCGTTGCGCGGCGCTGGGAACACGCGTGCGACGGCCATCGCACACGGCATCGGCTATTGGCTGGTGGGCTTGCCGCTTGGCTACGTGCTGTGTTTCCGCGCGGGCTGGGGCACACCGGGTTTGTGGGCGGGGCTCACCGCAGCGCTGATTGCCATCGGCATTACGCTCGCATTCGTGTGGCGCAAGACAACGAAGGAGTGGCAGAGTGCCGGAGCTTCCTGAGGCAGAGTACATGGTGCGCCGGCTAGCTGAGGCCGTGCCGCCGCGGGCGCGGATTGTGGAGGCGCGCGTGCTGCGCCCGAAGACGGTGGAGCCGCACCGCCCGCGTGAACTGGAAGCCGCGCTCGCCAGGCGGCGCATACAAGGCTACGCGCGGCGCGCCAAGAACGTGTTGCTGCATCTCGATCGCGGCGAGACGTTGCGCGTGCAACTGGGGATGACCGGGCATATCTATTGGATCGCCGATCATCGCCGCGAGCCGCGTTTCACGCGGGTGTTACTGGCGCTCTCAGGCGGCAGCGGCATTGCGTTTGAGGACGCGCGCGTGTTCGGATCGGTGCATCTGCATGCGATGGCGGAGTTGCCCGAGGTGTTTGCGGACTACGGGCCGGAGCCGCTGGATGACGCCTTCACGTGGCAGATTCTGCGCGACCGCGCAGCCGCCTCGCGGTTGCCCATCAAGCCGCTGCTGCTCGATCAGGCGCGCGTGGTGGGGCTCGGCAATATCTGGGCCGCGGAGTCCTGCTATCACGCGCGCATCAGTCCGCTGAAGCCGGCCAACGCGCTCACGCTCCCGGAGTGGCGCCGCCTGCACGCCGCCATCCGCCGCACGCTATCGCGCGCCATTGAGGGCACCTTCGAAGTAGCCCGCGCACCGGAAGAATTTCCCGAGGCGGACTTGCTCGCGTGCGCGGTGTACGGACGCGAGGGCAAGCCTTGCCGCCGCTGCCGCGCGGCGTCAACAGTAGAGCGATTCACGCAGGCCGGGCGCAGCACGTTTCACTGTCCGCGTTGTCAGGTGTAAGCCGGGCGGCAGGATTCACGATGCCGGTGGGCCACCGGCGCACTGAGCGTGACGATGCTGGGCGCGGGCCGCGCGGCGCGGCGCGGAGTTGGGACGAAGTCCGGGCGTGGATGCAGGCTACAGGTTGACGCGGGGGTCCGCAGGGCGCGCAACTCCGCGGGTGACGAGCCAGTCCAGCACGGCGCCGAAGAGCTCGTAAAGCTGGCGCAGTTCTTCGAGATTCTGAAGCTTGCTGGACGTTGTCAGGCTGAGCATGTCCACGCCGTACGGAAGCGGGTCAAGCCAGCCTTTGTCGTCCTTCAACTCGAAATCCAGATCGAAGGGCAAGTCGTCGATCATTTTCCGCACTCGTTCCTGCGCCAGCAGCGACCGCACGCGCGCCTCGTCGTTGCCTTAAATCACCCAATCCGAGTCGAAACGCTCGTGGCCTACTTCCATGTCCTGCACGATGCGCAGCTTCTTTCCCACGCGCGTGAAGAAACCTTCGCGATAGAGCCGGAACCGAAACCCATCGCTGGCGAGGAACGGCGTCCGCAGGCGCGTGTATTGCAGCTTGCCCTGGTGAAAGCGGCCCAGCGTCATCGTCCACTCACGCCACCGCGCGTCCACGCGGGAATGGGTAGTCCAGCCGCTCTCGGTAAAAGTCCCATCCACCTGTTCGGCGAACTGCCGCCAGATGTCCTCGTAGCCCAAGCCCACCAGATCGCACCAACTCATTTCAACTCAATCCGCGGGTCTTCGCGATGCGCATGGCCAGCGGCGCACAGATAGTCCAGTACTTCGATGACAGGTCGCAGAGCCGCCGGAGCTGATCGAGGTCTTTGATCCCGCCTACGGCCAGAAAATGCAATTCATCCACGCCGTCCGGGAACGTTTTGCCGAAGTAGCCTTCGTCGTCCTTGACTTCAAACGAAACGTCCGGCTGGTCTTCGATCAGTGTGCGGATCTTTGCGTTGCGTAGTATGCGGCGCACGCGCGCTTCGTCCGGACCTTGCACCACGAACTTCTCGTCGAACCGATCCTCGCCAATTTCGTGGTCCTCCACCAGCCCCAGCGCTTTGCCCATGGGCGTGAAGAAGCCCGCGCGATAGACCTTGAAGCGGAACCCGTCGCGGCTCACATACGGCGCGCGCATGCGCGTGTACTTGGTGGAGGATTTGCCGTGGCTCACTACATAAAAGTCCAGCGTCAGCGTCCATTGCTGCCACCGCGCGTCCACGCGATCCTGCCCGAACCAGCCGCCGTCGGTGAACCGTCCGCCCACCTGGCTGGCGAACTGCTGCCAGATCTCTTCGTGTCCTGGGCCAACCAGATCGCGCCACCAACCCATAGTCCACGAGTATAGTTGAGAAAAATCACCCGCCGAATATGACTCGCGTGCGCGGTACGTTTCACTGTCCGCGTGGTCGGGTGTAAGCTGACAAGGATGATCCGCACCATCCTTCTCCTCGCTCTCAGCGTCGGCCTGCTGGCCGCTGCCGATGCCAAAACCGTCGCCGCGGTCGAAGCCGCCGAACGTGCCTGGGGCGCAGCCACCGCCGCCGGTGACGAAGCCAAACTCAACGCCCTCCTGGCTGACGATCTTTCCTACACACACTCAAACGGCGAGACCGACTCGAAGGCCGTCTTTATCGGGAACATGAAGTCCGGCGCGCGCAAGTACCACGAAGTGAACTACGAGAAGGTGGAAGCGCGGCTCTACAACAACTCCGCCGTGGTGATGGCGATGGCCAACATCAAGACGAGCCAGAAGGGCGGTCGGCAGGCGCCCGCGCACCTGCGTTTCCTGCATCTGTGGGTCTATCAAAAAGGCGCGTGGAAGCTGGCCGCGCACCAATCGCTGCGGTTGCCCAACTAGGGCGGGCGCCGCTGTGAATTTCGCCTCGCTAGCCGTTGTTCTTTTCGGGTCTGCGGGCTTGGCTCAGCAAGCCCCGGCGGACGCCGTTCTCTACAACGGCAAGATCGTCACTGTTGACGCGAAGTTTTCCATCACCCAGGCCATCGCCATCCGTGGTGACCGCATTGCTGCCACCGGCACCTCGCGTGCCATGCTCGCGCTTGCCGGGCCCAATACGCGCAAGATCGATCTGCGCGGCCGCACCGTGCTGCCGGGCCTTGCCGACACGCACACGCACGCCGTTGGTGCGGCAATGTTTGAGTTCGATCACGCGGTGCCGGAGATGGAGACCATTGCCGACGTGCTGGCCTACATCCGCGCGCGCGCCCGGGTGGTTCCCGAAGGCGAGTGGATCTTTGTCTCGCAGGTCTTCATCACGCGACTCCGGGAGCAGCGCTTTCCCACGCGCGCCGAACTCGACCAGGCGGCTCCGAAACACCCCGTGTACTTCGGCACCGGCCCCGACGCCTCGCTCAACTCGCTCGCATTGCAAAAGGCCGGCATCGGCAAAGGCTACGAGATAACGGACGGCCGCCCAGGACGCGTCGAGAAGGATGCCAACGGCGAGCCCAACGGCATCGTGCGCAATGGCGCGCGGCTCATTCCTTACAAGAATACGGGCCGGAAGCCGACGCGCGAGGAGAAAGCGGCGCAGCTTGCCAAACTCATTGCTGACTACAACGCCAGCGGCATCACCAGCATCTGCGACCGCAACGCGGGCGATGAAGAGGTGGCCGTCTACGAGCTTCTGCTCCGGGCGGGCCATCTCAATGTGCGCGTGTTTCTGAATCTCGCGGTGGACGGGCAGGCGCCGCTGGAGGACATCCGCCGCAGGATCGATTATGCCGCGGCGCATCCGCTGCACCGCACCTATTCAAACCGCCTCTGGCTGCGCGGCATCAAGCTCTTCCTCGACGGCGGCATGCTCACTGGGAGCGCGTATATGCGCGAGCCGTGGGGCGTCAGCCAGGTGTACTCCATCACCGATCCCAGCTACCGAGGGATGCGGTACATCCCCGCCGATAAACTGTTTGAGGCCGCGCGCCAGGCTCTGCGCAACAACCTGCAACCCACGGCGCACTCGGTCGGCGACGGCGCGGTGCATGCGCTGGTGGAAGCCTACGAGCGCGTGAACGCTGAGTTCCCGGTGCGCGAACACCGGCCTTGCATCACGCACTGTAACTTCATGAGTCCGGAGGCGGTGGAGAAGATGGCCAAACTCGGCATCGTGGCTGATATTCAACCCGCTTGGCTTGAGCGCGACGGCGCCACGCTGATGAAGCAGTTCGGCGACGCGCGGCTTTCCTACTTCCAGCCCTATAAGGCGCTTGAAACCGCGGGCGTGATGGTGGGCGGCGGATCGGACCACATGCAGAAGATCGGCAGCATGCGTTCGATCAATCCCTACAATCCGTTCTTCAGCATGTGGGTGATGCTTGCGCGCCTGCCTCGTTGGACGAATACCGTGCTGCACCCGGAGCAGCGCGTGTCGCGCGCGCAGGCGATCCGCTTTTACACGATTCAGAATGCGTTCCTGACGTTTGAAGAGAAAGAGAAGGGCTCGCTCGAAGCGGGTAAGCTGGCGGACCTCATCGTGCTGGATCGCGACATACTCACTTGCCCCGAAGCGCAGGTGAAGTCGATCAACGTGTTATCGACTTGGCTAGGCGGCCGCGAGGTCTACTCGAAGCCGTCGCCTGGCAATGAGAACGGGCAGCGCCCGCGCACGGCGAACTCAGGCCAGAAAGCGACGTCAGGCTCCTTCAAGGCGAGCGAGTAGTAGATCGCCTCGTCCGCGTACACGTCGAGCACCCAAAACTGCGCCTCGGCACCCATTTGACAGGCGCTGCCAGCCGTCCACTGCGCGGGACGCGCGCCGTAGGCGGGATGATGGCGGGCGCGGTGAACATGGCCGGTTAGCACCACGTCGAATCCTGCGCGGTGCAATGAGCGGCCAACGCCGGCGCGGTTCTTCAACTTGAGAATCCCGCGGCCTGCGAGTTTCGGGGCATCGGTGCGGTCGACGTGGATGGGATGGTGCAGGCAGGCGAGGCACGCCGCGGCCTTGGGCTCCGCGGCGATGACGGACAAGGCGTCGAGCTGGTTCTGCGGCAGTTCGCCATCGGCGATCCGGTGACGCCAGGTGGTGCCGCGATTCGTGTCGAAGCCGTGCAGTTCCACCGCGCCACGTTCATTCTCCACTCGCAGCCGCCGCGGGTAACTGCCGCCGTAGCGTTCGGCGAAGGCGCTTGAGGCGCGCGGACTCGTACGGCTCCACAGATCGTGATTGCCAGGGATATCGAACAACACTGCCTGCCGGGAACGCTGGTCCATGTTGAGGCCTGAGGCCCGCCTGTTGCGACCCGTTCTTGAAGTCACTATGGATGAATGTGTTACCCGTCATGAACTCGGCGTTCGAGCCGGAAGCAGTCAAGTCGCCTGTATGAACCACGACAACATCTACTGCTGATGCCCATCAGCGCCGCACGGACCTCCTGGCTGCCCAAGACTTGGACAGACGGGCAGCCACCGCCGCCATCCGGCAAAGGTCCGGGATGACCACCTGGGGGATGGGAGAGGGCATCATTTGAGGTGTAGCCATAGAGCGTTCCTAAAGAGCGTATCGGAGGTGAACAAGGGAAGGAATATAGGCCGGAACCATTTCACGGGCCTATGCGAGCAACTCCTTCACCGGCTCTCCAGTCACATCGTCCAAGGAGTTGGCAATTTTAATCGGCCGCCCGATCGGTGACATGATTTCCTTCTTCCAATCGATCCCAAGACACTTGTAAACGGTCGCATACAAGTCGCCCATCGTCACCACGCGATCCGTGACGTTGTACCCCCTATCGTCGCTAGCGCCCACCACCGCGCCCCTCGCGATGCCGCCGCCGGCCAGCGCCAAAGACCAGCAATTAGGCCAATGGTCGCGCCCGAGGTTCGCATTGATCACCGGCGTACGGCCGAACTCGCCCATGGCAATCACCAGCGTCGTGTCCAGCAAGCCGCGCTCTTCAAGGTCGTCCACCAGCGCCGTCAACGTGCGATCCAGCGACGGGCAAAGGCGGTCTTTATGCGAAACATCATTATTACTATGCGTGTCCCACGACGTGCCATGGTAACCCGCCGCCGTCACAAACCGGCTGCCCGCTTCCACCAACCGCCGCGCAAGCAGGCACGACTGGCCGATCGAGTCGCGCCCGTAACGATCCTTCGTCTTGTCCGACTCGCCGGACAAGTCAAACGCGCTGCGCACTTCCGGCGTGAGTAACATCTTCCAGGCCTGCGCCGTAAACGCATCGAGGTTGGCGTGCTCGGCCGTCTTATTCATCGCGCGGTACTGTTTGTCCACCACCTTTAGAAACGCCGAGCGCCCCTCCACCGCAGCCTGTGACACGGACTTCGGCAAGCTTAAATCCGTGACCTGAAAATCAGGCTTAGCCGGATCGGGGATACACATCGGGTCATAGTCGCCGCCCAGATACGCCGCGCGGAAGTAATCTTCGTATTGACGCCCGCGGTCCCAATTCGGCACCAGTACGTGCGGCGGCACCGCGTTGCGCGCGCCCAGTTCTTTGGTGATGATGGAGCCCACGCTCGGAAACTGCATCGCTGGATTCACCTCATGCCCGGTAATGACGTAGTGCGTCGCCTGCGGATGATCGTTGCCGCGGGTATGCATGGACCGTACGACCGAGAACTTATGCGCGTTCTTCGCGAACTTCGGCAGTAATTCCGATACCTGAAAGCCCGGTAGCGAAGTAGAGATCGGCTTGAAGTTTGAGTTTCTTTTCGGATCCCACGTGTCGATATGACTCGGCCCGCCTTCGAGCCAAAACAGAATCACGGAGTTGGCTTTGCCTTTTCCGACCGCCGGCGCAGCCTTGAGATAGCTGGCGAGTGACAGGCCGAGGAAGCCGAGCGAGCCGGCCTCAAGGAAATTGCGACGCGATGCTTTGTTCGTCATGTTAGTGATTCTCCGCAAACTCCCGCGAACTGATGAGGGCCCAGATGAACTCGCGCAGCGCCGCTTCGCGGTCTTGCGTGCGTGTGGCCATGATGACGGTGAAATCGCGCGCCTCGTCCGCACTGGGCGCGCGGGCGAAGGCGGCAAGATAGAACTCCTCCTGAATACGCGCGTCCGACGCGCCAGCCGCCAGCAGCGTGGCCAGGCGGCTGCCGGGGCCACTGAGACGGCCGATATACGTCGCGCCGGCCAGCATATGCAGCGCCTGGCCCAGATTTGGTTTGGTGTCGCGCTCCGGCACCGCGCCGCGATTCGGGCGGCCGTAGAGCTCAAGGAACCGCGAGTAATACATGTCCGGGTCCTTGAGGTTGATCGCCCGCGTGCCCACCGGCGCCTGGCCCACCGAGCCGGCTTCGCTCACGGCCGTCGAAAAGATCTCAGGCACCCCCGTAACGACGGCCACCGCATCCAACAGCACTTCCGCATCGAGAGCGCGCGGTAACGAACGCGCGTAGTTGGTCACATCGCGGCGGTTGGTTTCGTTGGGCCGGTTCGATAACTGGTAGGTGCGCGACATTGTGATGGTCTTCATCAGCTTGCGCAGGTCATGTCCGTTCTGGCGAAAGTCATCAGCCAGCGCGGCCAGCAATTCGGGGTGCGTGGGCGGGTTGGTGGAGCGGAAATCGTCCACCGGGTCCACGATGCCGCGCCCGAAGAAGTAGCCCCAGATGCGATTGACGGCCGCTTCGGCAAAGTAGGGATGCCGAGTCATCCAGCGCGCCAGTTCGCGGCGCGGATTGCCGTAGTCTGGAATGCCGATCGCCGAGTTATCGAGCAGCGCCGGTCGCACGGGCGCTTTCGTCCGCGGATGGAGCAACTCGATTTTCGCATCGACATCCTTCGAACTCCAATCCATATCCACGGGATGGTCGATGACGATCGAGCCCACCTTGAACAATCGCCCGAAGAACGCCGCCATGCCCCAGAACTGATCCTGGCTCCAGCTTTCGTACGGATGGTTGTGGCACTGGGCGCAATCAAGGCGCCGGCCGAAAAACACACGGAGCTCTTCGGCCATCGTGTCCTGCGCCGTGCCGATCTGGTTGTACGGAATGAAGTGGCGCGACGCCGGACCGTAGCCTTGCGCCGACAACCGCTCGCGGGCCACTTCGTCATAGGGCCGGTTCGATTCGATGTTCGCGCGGATCCACTCCCAATACTTTTGGCTGAACTTGGGCGTCAGGCCGTTGGCGAAGATGGCCACGCGGAAGAGGTCAGAGAAGCGGAACGCCCAATAGTCGACAAACTCCGGTGACGCCAGCAGCGCGTCAATCACCTGCTCGCGCTTGCGCGGCGCGCGGCTCTGTGCGAACTCACGCACACGCGCGGCGGGCGGCAGCGTGCCGGTGAGATCGAGCGAAACGCGCCGGACAAACTCGCCGTCCGAGGAAAGTTCCGAAGGCGCCATCTGAAAGCGCCGCAGCTTGGCAAACGCCGCGTCATCCACGAAGTTGCCGCGCGGCACGGAGGGGTAGCGGCTGAGCGCCGGACCGGTGACGCCCACGCCCGCGCTGGCAAATGCTCCCGCCGCGCGGATGAGAATCGCGGTTTCCCCCAATGACTTCGCCATCACCACGCCGCTCTGGTTCACTACGGCCACGTCGCCATTGTTCGACGAGAAGATGACCTGGCGCGTGAGATCCTCGCGCGAACCGTCGCTGAACTTGCCCACTACCACCAGACGATGCTGCGCGTCATTCTGCAGCACCAGCGACGGCGGCAACACGTCGAGCCCGGTGAGGCGCGGTTGGCGTCCCGAGTCGTCGCCGAACGGCGCGCCGGCGCGGATCCACTCGGCGATCGTGCGATAGTCAGCCGAAGCTTTGTCAAAGCGCTGGCCGCCGCCATGCGCGACAGCGCCTGTGGGCTTGGTGAGCAAGAGGCTTTGCTCCGGCGCAGCGCGATCGATGCGCGGCACGCGCGCGCCCTTCACTTCATTGGTCAGCACCTGGTAGACGCCGCCCTCGGTGATCCAGTGGAAGTCGTCCTTGGGGTACAGCGCGCCGGCGGAAAGCTTCAGTCCGCCGCGGCCCTTCACGCCGCCATGGCACGCCGAGCTGTTGCAACCCTGGCGCGTGAGGATGGCTTCGATTTCACGCGCGAAGGTGACGGGCCGCGCCTTGGCGGACTCGCGAATGTGCACAATAGCCGACGCAGCGGGCGCGCCGGCCAGCGTGGCCGTGATGCGCGCGTCGCCATCGGCGCGGGCGGTGACGCGCGCGGCGTCCAACGCGGCAAGTGCAGGCGGCGTCACACGCCAGGAGACTTCGCCCGTCACGTCGCGTTCGGTGCCATCGTCGGCGGTGAGGACCGCCACCAACTGCTGCGATGCGCCCGCGCCCGTGAGTTGCGACTCGAACGGCAGGATCTTGAGCGTGGCGGCGGAGGCGGCAGCCACACCGCAAAGCAAACCCAGGGCAGGACGCTTCATCATGGCTTTCCAGTCACCACCATCAAAGGAATCTCGCGGCTGGCAATCGCCGCGCCGGGCTTGCCGTTCACAATCGGGCGGGCCACCAGTTTCACCAGCGCGGGCCCGCTCATGGGCGCCGCACTCGCGTCAGCGGAGAAGGCCACCACCAGCCGCTCGGTCCGCGGCGTGTAGCGTTCACGCTTGCCACAGCTCGCCGGCGGATCGCGGTCTTCTTCATAGTCCGCCGCAGCGAGGGCCGTCACTCCAAGTGGGAGATTTTCGGCGATCACTGCCATCGCGCCTTTGTAGCCCTCTTCGCGATCGAACGCCACGCGTACCGTACGAGCCGCGCCCGGCGGCATCTGCACGCGGTCGTCGCTGAAAGCGATATTGCCGAGATGCGGCAACTGTGGCCTCACCACCACGCGATAGCGGAAACGGGGGGCGGCGAGGTCCGAAGTCAGATCGCGCACTTCAATCGTGTAGAGCCCGGTGTCACGCAGCGGCACCACCACTTTCGACATCGCCCCTTTGTTCAACGCACCGGTACAGAGTCCGCGGCCCGCAAACAGGCTGGTGGCCACCTCTTCGTTCTGCTCGTTCACCAGCCGCACCACGGGATTAAACTCGGGCGGCGCGGCATCGGGCGTCTCCAGTTCGATCGCCAAGTCCGTCGCCTTGTCCACCTGAAAGCGCGCGCGCTGCGTGTCGCCGGGTTGCGCCAGCACGCCTTCCACCACCGCGGGCAGCTTCAGGGTCGCGCCGGGCGCGTAGGTTTCCATGACCGGCTGCTTCCTCGCGCCTTCGCCGCCGCGCTCGGCGAGTTGTTGCAGCCGCTCAGGCTCGAGACGCCGCGTGAAACCGCGCTCTTCCCATCCCTTGACGACAGGCGTTTGGCTGGGCGGCGCAACCGCGCCTGCGTGCGTGCGCAGCACGTACGTGTAGTCCGCGCCGCCTTGTCCGGAAAACGCCTCCAGGCGCAGAAAATAGCGGCCGGCGCGTTTGAAGATGTGGGTGAGATGGGCATCCGTGCGGCGGCCCAGCACCCACAATGGCTCGTCGTTGAACGCGAGGCGATTCAAGCGGCCCGGATCGAACCAACTGCCCGACGCTTCGTAGACGGCGATCGACGGATCGAACCCGTTGGCGTTGCCACCGGGCGCTCCGGGCGCGGGCAAACCAGAGATGGTCTCAAATGTCACCTGTGTGCCGGGAGCCGCTACGTCAAACACATAAAGGTCCGATTCGCCGCGTTGCGTGATGCGCCCTGAAACGATCCCCGGCACCTTGAGCGGCGCGGCCGCGGCCGGCGTGTCGTGCGTGCCCGCGGGCTCCGCCTCCACGGGCGCGGCCATCACATACATAGACACCGCGTTGGTGAAGCCGCGCGGCGTGGTAATGCGCAGCGGGTAGGAGCCTTCAGGCAGACCGGCGGCAAGGTCCAGCCGCACATGCACGAGGTCGAAACTGCGCTTGGCCCGCATGCTCGCCTCGCTGGGCGGCTCAATTTCCACCTTGGCAATCGAAGCTTGTAAGCCTGCGTGCGGCGGCTCAAAGAAGACGCTGGTGGCGTCCGCCAAACCCTCGCCACGCACGACGATCAAGGCAGGAACTGAGCGCTGGCAGGCAAGCGGCGCGAGCGAGATCGCCCTCGGTTCGCGCAGCGGTGGCGGCGCATCGGCGGCAAAGCCGAGGCAGGCAAACACACCGAACGTCAGTATGCTTCGCCACGCGTCCACGGTGACACAGCTCCAACCGCAGACTATCACAATTGAACAGGCGTTGCGCGCAGGGCGGCGGGTTGAGACTGCCTCAGGGGAATTTCGGCCAAAGGGGGTAGCATGGGAACAGTGGAGTCCATCTATTTCGTCCTCACGTGGCTGTGTCATCGCACGTGCCCGCACTGTTATGAGGACCGCTTTCGGCCCCACTACGGCGCGGACCGGGATCGCATGGCTGGGTTATCGCGGGACAACGCGCCGCGTATCATCGCGAATTTCCCCGAGCGCCTCCGGTTTCGGCAAGCGGCAGGGGGCCCGGAGCGTGCCGGCACGGTGATCCTCGCAGGCGGCGAGGTCTTGCTGGATGCCGTGCGTGAGCCCGCGCTCTACCCCGCGCTGGACCAGCTCCGGCAGCGCTATGCGGGCGGCGGCGTGCAGTTGGTGGTGCAGACCACGGGCGATCTGTTGACCGAGCGCATTGCCAACGAGTTGCTGGAACACGGCGTGCGCGTGATTTCGGTAAGCGGCATCGATCACCACCATGCCGGGCTGGAGGAGCCTTCTGCGCAGGCGGCGCTGCGCGACAAGCTCACCACGATCTTTGAAAAGCTGGGCATGACGTACGGAGGCACACGCGAGGCCGATGGGGAACTGGCCGCCCGCACGCGCTACCACTTCTTTGGCGCGACGCCCGATATGTGGATCGGCAAGCTGTGGCCGCGTGGCCGGGCCTGGATGAAAGATCTCTCCACCGCCGACATGACGGAGAACTTCTGCGCGCGGTGGTCTGGCGGGCAGAACTTTTTGCGCACGGGCGAAGAGGGCGCCGAAGTTTCCATCGACCCGGACGGCAACGTGTACCCGTGCTGCCTGAAGACCCGTCTGCCCGGCCG
>VFZP01000113.1 GCA_016871115.1 Acidobacteriota bacterium | reverse complement strand
CACCTATCGCATCCTCGAACTCGCGCTATATCACACACTTGGAAAGCTGCCCGAGCCGCCACTTGCCCACGAATTTTTCTGACGAGCCAGTATGTGAATATGGGCATACCGGTGCGCAGACGCAAATCGACATCAACCGCACCTCGTCTTGGCTGCTGACCCCTGGTGGCGGACAGTTCGTGATGAAGAGAGGCACGGCCACCGTCGACAACATCACGCTATCGGTCTATCAGGGCAACAGTGCGGCGGGAGTGTTGTTGGCGTCGGTTACGCTCACTACGACCCAGTTTTGTCTGAGCGATCCTAACTGCGGCCAATTCAGCATGCACCATGTTTACTTCCCGGTCCCTGTTGAATTGAGCGTAGGCTTCCAGTACTATGTCGCGCTAACTTCCAATGCGCAAGACAAGCAGAGTACGGCCTACTTTATCAAGAACAATGTCTTCCAGATGTCGGGTGCCAATGAAGTCCCCATCGTGCCCTCTCCGGTCTGTTTCGGCACAGACTGCGTAATCCCTCCGCCTCCACCCCCGCCGCCGGTGCCTGAGCCATCCACGTTTGCGTTGGCCGGTACAGCCATGGCCGGCTTAGCATGGGCTCGCCGCCGGCGGGGTCAACGCTAACACCCGGCGCGGGCTTAGCAGAAACGGCGGCGCGATGCCGAAGGTGTTTGACAGCGGCAGGTGCTCGCCGGCGAGGGGCAGGCCGAGCGCAGTGCGGCAGAACTCGCGGCGGGCGTTGATGCGGCCTGCGGTGTCGGGGAAGCGGGCCGCGAGTTCCGCGCGGAGCGCCTCGTCCGCAATCGCCAGCCCGTCTTCCAGGCGCGTGGAGAAGTACGTCTTGCTCGACGGAATCACGTCGGTTTGAAACACCATGCCGGAGCGGATGGGAATCGTTGACCCTGCGAAGATGGGCGAACTCACCCATTCGTCATAGTGGATGAGGTGGCCAGCATTGAGAAAGATGCCGAATCTCGAAAACGGCAGGCGCTCCTGGATCAAGTCATGCAACTTGCCGCCAGGCGTGCCGATACGGAGCGCCTCCAGCCAATCGCCCATGACGGCGTAGGAGGGCGCGGCGAAGGCCTCTACATAGTCGCGCGCGGCGGCGGGCAGATCCTCCGCCGACTCGTCCACCCAATTGGCCCGGCAAACGTTCGCCCCCCAATACGCCACGTTGCAGGACCACGGGTACCCGCGTTCGAGCCGCGCGCCGCTGGGACTGGCGAGACTGATGCGATGAGGGCCGGTCTTGAGCGTCGTGTGGCAGGAAAGCGGCGTGCCGTCGTAGCCGGCGTGCACGAGCAGTTCGAAATCGGTCATGCCTTCGCGCGCGGCGAAGAACACGCGGCGCATGGCTTCGGACGCCTTCCAGTTGGAGTGTTCAAACAGCGCGATCTCGGCGGCGGTGCAGTTTGTGCGCAGGCCGTGATGCGGATGCATCAGCAGATCCGTGGCGTCCTCCACCCGTTCAGCGGCGCGCACCCGCAGCGCGTCCACGATGTAAGCGGGCGTGTCCATCTGGCTGCGGTGTACATAGTAACGCCAGCCGGCTACGCCCACGCGGGCGCCCGCGCCGATGCCTTCGGCGGCGAAGATCTCCTCCAGCCCGCGGCTTGCATCGCGCGGCTGATCGAGCAGTGAGAAGGGCTGATAGAGTTCGTGCCGCAGTTCGCCAGCGCGCCACAGGGGGCTGATGGGCAGGTAGGAGACGCACTCGTTGCCGGTGAGCAGGAGCGGCGGTGCGGCTTCTCGGCCCACAATCAGCAGTGCTTCTTCAAAGCGCGGGTCAAAATTCGCCGCCCAGAGGAGATTGGCGGAGTGTTCGCGGTCGCCATAGAGCGCCAGATGCGTGAGACCCCGCGCGGCCATCGCCGCCCGGAGCGATGCCAGCCGCGCGCGGTACTCTTCCAGCGAGATGGCGGGTGGCGCTGCTGGCGGCGGCGGCCCGCAATGCGGCCAATCGGGAAGGTCGATCAACTGAGCTTACCGGAACATCTCTTGAGAATAGTGGATTCAGCCGATTTGCTAGGCTGAAAGGGACCCCATGGGATTCAGCATCACTCCGCTTCAGGAGTTTCTCGTCCGTCCGGCGTTGCCGGACGCGTTACCCCGGCTCGCCGAATTAGCTTACAACGTGTTGTGGAGTTGGGATCACACGATCCGCTCGGTGTTCCGGCGCCTGGATCCACATCTTTGGGTAGCTTGTGGACACAATCCGATCCTGATGTTGAGTCAGATTCCGCAGCCCGCGCTGCAACGCGCCGCGTCGGACCCGCGCTACATCGCCCAGTACCGGCGCGCCTGCGAGGCCCACGATTCGTACATGGAGCGTTATGCGTCCACGCCCAAGCAGGGTTTGACGGCGTACTTCTGCATGGAGTTCGGCATCGTGCAATGCCTGCCTGTGTATTCAGGCGGTCTTGGCATTCTGGCCGGCGACCATCTGAAGGCCGCCAGCGACCTCGGGCTGCCGCTGGTGGGAGTGGGGCTGCTCTACCAGGAAGGCTACTTCCGCCAGGCGCTGAACCCGGACGGCTGGCAGCAGGAACGCTACCCGGTGAACGATTTTTACACACTGCCGGTAACGCCGGTGGTGGATGCCAATGGGCAGGACCTGAAGGTCTGCGTGGACTTGCCGCGCGGCACCGTGGCGATCAAAGTGTGGCAGATGAAGGTGGGCGGCGTGCGGCTGGTGCTGCTCGATACCAATCTGGCCGAGAACACTTCGCCGGAGTATCGCGACATCACCGACCGGCTGTACGGCGGCGACACGACGATGCGCATGGCGCAGGAGATCGTACTCGGCATCGGCGGATTGCGCGCGCTGGCGGTGCTGGGGCACGACCCGACCACGTTCCATATGAATGAGGGCCACTCGGCGTTTCTCGCGATTGAACGCATTCGCCTGCTGATGAAGAACAACGGGCTGTCGTTTGCCGAAGCGCTCGAAGCTTCGCGCCGCAACAACGTGTTCACCACGCACACGTCGGTGCCGGCCGGTTTCGATCTGTTCGATCCGGCCCTGGTGTTTGAGTACTTCCACCGCTATTGCGAAGAAGCGAACATCCCGTTCGACACGTTGATGAGCCTCGGGCGGCGCCGTCCGGAAGATCACGGCGAGCGCTTCTCGATGGCCATCTGCGCGCTGAATACGTCGTGCTACCGCAATGCGGTGAGCCGCTTGCACGGTGATGTGTCGCGCGAGATGTTCCAGGATATGTGGGCGCAACTGCCGGCGAGCGAAGTGCCGATCACCTCGGTCACCAACGGCGTGCACCTGCCCACCTGGGTGAACGGCGAATTGGCCGCGCTCTACGATCAATACCTGCAGCCGGACTGGATTGAAAACCACGCTGACCCGCGTGTGTGGGAAGCCGTGCGCGAGATTCCCGATGCTGAGTTGTGGGAAGCGCACCGGCGCCGCAAACGCCGGCTGGTGCAGTTTGTGCGAGGGCGCGTGCAGCAGGCGGCCGTGGCGCGCCAGGCGCCGCCGTCGGAAGTGAGACGCCTCGGCGAAGTGCTGGAGCCGGATGTGCTAACGATCGGCTTTTCGCGCCGCTTTGCCACGTACAAGCGCGCTACGCTGCTGTTCCGCGACATCGCGCGGCTGAAGAGCATTCTCAACAATCCGGAGATGCCGGTGCAGATCGTCATCGCGGGCAAAGCGCACCCGAAGGATCACCCGGGCAAGACGTTCATTCGCGATATCTGGAATTTTTCGCGCGATCCGGAGATCTCGCGGCGCCTCGCGTTTGTCGAAGACTACTCGATCCAGGTGGGCCGCGAACTGGTGCAGGGCGTGGACGTGTGGCTGAACAATCCGCGGCGTCCGGAAGAAGCCTGCGGCACGTCGGGCATGAAGGCCGGCATCAACGGCGTGCTCAATCTCAGCGTGCTTGACGGCTGGTTTGACGAAGGCTACGAAACGTCGGGCGGATGGGCGATCGGTGAGCGCGTGCAGTATGCCGACGATCAGGACGACCTGCATGCCACGGCCATCTACTCGCTCATTGAGCAGCAGATTGCGCCGCTTTACTATCGCGACCGCGACCGCGGCATCCCGGGAGGCTGGGTGAAGCGGGTGAAGCAGTCGTTGATGGGCGTTTGCACGCAGTTCAACTGCAACCGCATGCTGACTGAGTACAACGAAATGCTCTACACGCCCGCGCATCAGGCTTGGACGGCCGTGCGCGAAAACAACTTCGCCGAGGCGCGCGAGAAGGCAGCCTGGAGCGCGAAGCTGTCGGCTGTGTGGGACCGCGTGCGGTTTGCCGATCCCGGTGGACTGCCGGGCGGTGCGATGCTTTCGGGCAAGCCGGTGGTGTTCCGCGCATCCGTGGATCTTGCCGGACTGAAGCCCACGGATGTGCGAGTGGAAGCACTGGTGGGGCGCATTAGCGCCAGCGGCCATCTCGACGCGGCGGAGGCCGTGAAGATGAAGCCGGTGGAGATCGCCGGTGGCGGCGGTGCACAGGTGTTTGAAGCAACATTCCTGCCGCGCCACACCGGGCGGTTGGGGTACGCGCTGCGCGTGTCGGCGAATCACTACGAGGATCCGTTGACGCGGCCGTGCCACTCGCTGATTAAGTGGTCGTCGCAGTAGAAACTCAGTCGTGCCGCAATGCCCGCAGCGGCTCCACCCGCAGGGCGAGACGGGCCGGCAGCAGGGCGGCGGCCCCCACCCAACAGCAGGTGGCCCAACGCGAGTCCGATGTGGACGCCTGCGGCCTAGCCACCGGCGAGTGGCGCGCTCACGCCTTGCGGCGCACTCATTGGGGCGCGAGCCATTCTTCATACCACGCCCTTGTTCCTTTCTGTTGCGCGCGGCTAACGAAGAAGGAAGACCGCCTGATCGCCGGAAACCGAGATTGTCCTTGGCGCGGCCATCGTCGTTGCCGATACAAGCCCTTACAGACCCGCTTGATCTCGCTGCCACCGCTTTCAAAGACCACGGTGAAGCGGCGATGCCGGAGGATTCGGACAAGGAATTTGCGCGCGCGTTTGCCGAAGGCGCGGGCGAGAATTTCGCCGCCAAGGCCCGCTTTGCAACCGGGGACGACGGCTCCGAGCACATCTGGATCGACGTTGAGTCGCTTGACAGCGGCATCGTGCGCAGATCGCTGGGCAATGACCCGGTGAACCTCGAAGGTTTCGCCGCCGGCTCACCCGTGCAGGTGGAAACCGCGGCGATTGAAGACTGGGCCTTCCTGCGCAATGGCGAACCCCAGGGCCTGTTCTCCGTGCCCGTGCTGATGGCGATGCAGGCCGAGCGCACGGGCGAGGCCAGCAGTCTGATTCACTAGTCCTGCGGCGGCCAGTGACGCCGCTCGCCTTGGGCGTTCACATACCCATAGCGCTCGCCGATCCGCGCCGGCGCCCAGCCGCGCTCCAGCGGATAGAGGTCGTCAAACTGCGGCGTCACTACCCAATGGCCGCGCGCATCGATCATTCCCCATTTGCCGCCCACCCTCACGGATGCGAAGTTTTCCTCAAACTGCCACGCTTCTTCGTATTCGGCCGGCCAAGCCAGCTTTCCGCCGCTTTCAATGTAGCCAAACAGCGTGGCCGTGCGCACGGGAGCGAGCGAAACCGCGCCGGCGGAAAACATGCGCGCGTCGGCAAACCGCGGCGCAATCGCCCAGGCGCCGGTCTTATCGATGAAGCCCCACTGCCCATGCTGCTCCGCCGGCGCAACGCCCGTGCGGAAATCGCGCACCGCGGAGTAGCGCGCCGGGATCGCCAGGCGAAACTGGCGGTCGATAAATCCCCACGCGCCTTCCTTAGTGAGTTGCACGGCGGCCAGCCCCTCGCTGAACGTGCGCGCGCCGAAGTACTGCGGCTCGCGTACCCAGCGGCCATGCGGATCGAGATACCAATAGCGCCGCTCGGCCAAGCGCGTGGGCGAAACTCCCTCGGCAAACGGTCCGGCCCACTCTAAGAACTGCTCGCCGCTGGCGATCTCGCCGCGCGTATCGATGAAACGCACGCCCCATCCGTACTCGGGCTCCACCATCGCGCGGCCTTCGTTGAACTCGTGGGCGTACTGAAACCGCGGCGAAATGCGCATTGCGCCGGAGTCATCCGCATAGCCCCAAAGCTTGCCCACCTTCACGGGGCGGAGCGCAACGGGCGGGTTCGATGACTGACATGACCAGAGGGCCGCCAGGAGCACGGCCGCCGCTGCTGTTGCTCGCATCGCTCCCAGGTTACTAAAGAATATTGGCGAGCGCGCCGCCGTCAATCAAAATCGTGGTGCCCGTGATGTAGCTGCCCGCGTCCGTCCCCAGCAGCAGCGCAGTGCCCGCGATCTCCTCCGGCTTGCCCCAGCGCTTCAGCGCCGTGCGTTCGGTGAACTCCTGCTTTTGGTCTTCGTTCAACAAGCTCAGCGGCAGTTCCGTGAGAAACGGCCCGGGCGAGATGCAATTCACGGTTACGCCGTAAGGGCCCAGGTCGAGCGCGCTCGAACGCGCCATCCCGATGAGTGCGGCCTTGGTGGCGCTATAGGTGCTGCGGCCCTTCTTGCCGCCGAGGCCCAGCACGCTTGAGATGTGAATCACGCGTCCCCACTTGCGGTCCATCATCTGCGGCAGCAGGCCGCGCGTGAGACGCATGATGCCGGACAGGTTCAGTTCAACGATGCGGTCCCACGCTTCGTCGGTGATCTCGTCGGCGCGCTGCGGGGTATTCGATCCGGCGTTGTTCACCAGCACGTCCACGCGGCCGAAGCGCTTCAGCGTTTCCTGCGTCAGGCGCGCGGTGTCGGCCCGGTCAGCCAGGTCCGCCGTCATCCACTCCACGCGCACCTTCAGTCCTTCGCCGATCTCGCGCGCGGCTTCCCGGAGTTCACTCGTGTTGCGGGAGCAGATCATGATGCCCGCGCCCTGTTCGGCATAGGCGCGAGCCATGGCCTTGCCTAGTCCGCGGGAGCCGCCCGTCACCAGGGCCACGCGGCCCGTCAAGTCAAAGAGATTCTTGTACATTGGTAGATTATGGCGCGATTTCAGCCTTGGAGAGGCTGGCCCGTTTCCATAGACCCCCTTTTAAACCGTACGTGCGGTTTTCCCGCATACGGCTTACCGATGATCTTCGCTGGAGTTGCTGGCTGCGGATAGCCCACCGTGCCTTGCGATTTGAACAGTCCTTCTAAGGACTCGCCCGCAAAAACGGAGGCTCGCCGCGGTGTGGGGCGCGAGTCCTTGTGGGCCTTGAGGGGCGGCGGCCCCTTTGCGGGCTAGCTAGATCCCCAAAGCCTTGCCTGGTCCACTTGATCTTCCGCCCTGGCCGCTGGCCTCGACGCCGATACCACCAGCGCGTCGACCGGCGAGACACAAAGCCGTCCATCTGGTTAAACTCCCGATCGGCATTCCCCGTCCGAAAGTAGTTGCCCCAGCCGCTCAGCACCGGGTTCAGTTCCCCAATCGCTTGCTTGAGGTCTTACCCGCGGCGCTCGGTCCGGTTATCTCACGGACACGGTCCCGGAGCCGGAGCCGTTGCGTCGCCTTCGGGCTCGGCCATCGCTGCATGAACCGCAGCCGCGGACTCCGCTGGATGATCCTCCTCTTGCGAATCGTGCATCCCAGAAACACAAAGCTCCCTTTCCCGTTCCGCAAATCCACCAACCGCGTCTTGTCCGGATGCAGCGTCAGACCAATCTGTTTTATTACCAGCCCAATCCGCCGCAGTGCCTCTTTCGCTTGTGATTCCGTCGCGCAGAGCGCGGCGAGGTGAGTAGGCCCGGGGAGTCTCACCCCGAGCCCCTCGCAGAACCGTACTTGAACGTCTCCGCTCATACGGCTCCCATCACAGAACCGCGCCGCTCTCCCATATGCCAGTGCGCCGACATCTTCGGATGGCGTCTCGAGATTCACACGATCCAGTGGTTCGCCCTGCACACATGTCGTCTGAGCTTCTTGTACTCCCTCCTGGCTCCGTGCGCTTTCGGCTTTTCAGCCTTATACGCCCGGTCTTTGCCCGACGAGGCTGCCAGGGAGGGTCTCTCCTGTTCCACGCTCTTCTGTCCCAACGTGACACCGCTCTCTACCCCGTAGAGATCCCACACCCGCTCCAGTTCCTGGATGCTGTCTGTTGCCTTCGCCGCGACATGACCGGCTCGGCTCTCTCGAACACCTTTCGGTTGATAATCTGACGAGGCTAATGCGTTCATTCATTAGATTGCGGCCCTCTGGTTTGCTCCCTGCTTGCACAGGCCTTTGACACCGCGAGAAGAACGCGTCTTTCAGGGCGCACCAAGTCAACACTCTACACAGAATGCACAACGAGCCGTCAGAGGCTTCCAAGTGACAAAAGCCGGGTCCCGCAGGACCCGGCTTCTCATTCACGCTTAGCTAGCTAAGCAACCGTCTAAACTACGACGTCCGCCCCGCCTCGCTCTTATCCGCAATCGCCGCCTGCGCTGCCGCGAGGCGCGCGATCGGTACCCGGTAAGGCGAGCACGACACATAGTCCATGCCTACGCGAAAACAGAACTCGACGCTCGACGGCTCGCCGCCGTGTTCGCCGCAGATGCCCACTTCGAGGTCCTTCCGCGCCGACCGGCCACCGTCCACCGCGATCTTCACCAGTTTGCCCACGCCTTCCTGATCCAGCACGCCGAACGGGTCGGCCGTGAAGATCTTCAGGTCTTCGTAGTGCGCCGAGAACTTCGTATAGTCGTCGCGCGACAGACCCATCGTGGTCTGCGTCAGATCGTTCGTACCGAAGCTGAAGAACTCGGCCTGCTCGGCCACTTTGTCCGCCGTCAACGCCGCGCGCGGCACTTCGATCATGGTGCCCACCATGTAGTGCACCTGGTTCTTGATGCCCGCCTTGCCCAGCACATCCTCGGCGATCTTCACCACGATCTCCTTCTGATGCGCGAACTCCTGGACGCTGCCGATGAGCGGAATCATCACTTCCGGAATCACCTTCACGCCCTTCTTGTGCACCTGCACCACGGCCTCGAAGATCGCCTGCGCCTGCATCGCCGTGATCTCCGGATACGTGATGCCGAGGCGGCAGCCGCGATGGCCTAGCATCGGATTGAACTCGTGCAGTTCTTCCACGCGCTCAAGCAGCGCCGGCAGGCCCTTCTTCAGATCGCCCACGCTCATCGAGTAGCGCGACGCCATTTCCTTCTTCGTCTTGGCGTCGGCATGCGGCAGCACGGCCAGATCCACCATCAGGTTCTCGCGCTTGGGCAGGAACTCATGCAGCGGCGGATCGAGCGTACGGATCACCACCGGGAAGCCGTTCATCGCCGTGAATAGGCCCGCGAAGTCCTTGCGCTGCATGGGCAGGAGCTTGCCGAGCGCCTTCTTGCGGTCCTTCTCGGTCTTGGCCAGAATCATCTGCTGCACAAACGGCAGCCGGTCTTCGGCAAAGAACATGTGCTCAGTGCGGCACAAGCCGATGCCTTCGGCGCCAAACTGCCGCGCCACCTGCGCATCGCGCGGGATGTCAGCATTGGCGCGCACGCCGAACTTGCCGCGGAACTCGTCGGCCCACGCCATGAACTTGGCGAGGTGCCCGGACTTCACGTCCGCTTCCTTGGTCTTCGCCTGGCCCAGATACACGTCACCGGTGGTGCCGTCCATCGAGATCCAGTCGCCTTCCTTCACCACGATCTTCTTGCCGCCGCTCTCCACGGTCGCGGTCTTGGTCTTCTCGTTGATCACCACCGTCGACGCGCCGACGATGCAGGGCCGGCCCATGCCGCGCGCCACCACAGCAGCGTGCGAGCTCTTGCCGCCGATCGCCGTGAGAATGCCCTTGGCAACGTCCATGCCGTGAATGTCGTCCGGCGTGGTTTCCCTACGCACCAGAATGACGGGCGATTTCTTTGACGCTTCCACAGCGTCTTCGGCCGAAAACGCCACGCGACCCACCGCCGCGCCGGGCGACGCCGCAATGCCCTTGGTGAGCTTGGTGGCCGTCTTCAGCGACGCGCCGTCGAACACCGGATGCAGCAGTTGATCGAGCTGCGACGGAGCCACGCGCATCACCGCGGTCTTCTTATCGATCAGCCTTTCCTCGCACATCTCCACCGCGAGACGCACCGCCGCCGGACCCGTGCGTTTGCCATTCCGGGTCTGCAGCATGTACAGCTTGCCTTCCTGGATGGTGAACTCAAAGTCCTGCATGTCCTTGTAGTGCTTCTCAAGACTGGACGTGATTTCGACGAGTTGCTTGTACGCCGCCGGCATCGCATCGCCCAACTGCGAGATCGGCTCCGGCGTGCGGATGCCGGCCACGACGTCCTCGCCCTGCGCGTCGATCAGATACTCGCCGTAGAAGGCCTTCTCGCCAGAACCGGGATCGCGCGTGAAGCCCACGCCCGTGCCCGAGTTCTGACCCATGTTGCCGAACACCATCGCCTGAATGTTGGCCGCGGTCCCGATCGAGTCCGGGATCTTCTCCATCTTGCGGTAGTAGTTCGCCTTGGGATTCCACCAGCTATTGAAGACCGCGTCGCGCGAGCCCACCAATTGGTCACACGGGTCCTGCGGGAATTCCTTTTTGGTTTCCTTCTTCACCAGGGCCTTGTAGTCCTTGATGATGGCGTGCAGGTCCGCTGCGTTGAGGTCAGTGTCGAGCTTGGCCTTCACCTTTGCCTTGCGCGCATCGAAGATGTGGTCGAACTTTTCCATCTCGATGTTCAGCGCCACTTCGCCATACATCTGGATGAAGCGGCGGTAGCAGTCGTAGGCAAAACGCGGGTTGCCGCTCTTCTTGCTCAGCGCTTCCACGCTCTGGTCGTTCATGCCGAGGTTGAGAATCGTGTTCATCATGCCCGGCATGGAGAACTTGGCGCCCGAGCGCACCGACAGCAGCAGCGGATTGTCGCCCGCGCCCAGCTTCTGGCCCATCAGCGCTTCGAGCTTTTCGAGCGCGGTCCACATCTGTTCGTTGATTTCGTGCGGCACCCTGCGGTTGTTTTTAAAGAAGATGTTACACACATCGGTGGCGATGGTGAAGCCCGGAGGACAGGGCACACCGGCGCGGCACATTTCGGCGAGGCCTGCGCCTTTGCCGCCGAGAATATCTTTCATCGAGCCGTCGCCATCGGCGGTGCCGCCGCCGAAGGCGTAGACGTATTTCTTCATATGAGTACTTTCAATCTCCTTGCGAGTCGAGCTAAGCAGTGGTCACGATTTCCGAGAAATCAGCAATGGTGGAAAACTCCGTCAGGATGCGCGCGAGCAGCGCGAGACGGTTAGCTCGCACCGCGGGTTCGGGTGCGTTCACGAGAACTTTGTCGAAGAAGGCGTCGACGGCCGGGCGCAGCGTGGCGATGCGCTCAAGCGCCGTGCGATGGTCGAGCCCGGCGAGATGCAGGGCTGAGGCCGCGGCGTCGAGGTTGCGCTCGGGCTCTTCGCTGAACAGCGCGGCTTCCACCGTGTTGGTGGCAAGCGCGCCGGCTTGATCGAGAATATTACGGATGCGCTTGAACGACGCGGCGAGCGGCTCGAAGTCCGCGGTGGGGCGCACCGCGCGTATGGCTTCAAGGCGCGCCAACACGTCGGGGAGCGTTGAGATACCCGCGGCCAGCACGGCGTTCAGTTCGCCGTGGGCAAAGCCGCGCACGTCGCGGAAGTAGTAGCGCAGCCGGTCCATAAGGAATTCGTTCAGCTTCGCATCGCCGCCGGCGAGCGAGGCAAACGGAACCGCGAGCCCGCCTTCGGTGAGGATCTTCACGACGCCTTGCGCGGCGCGGCGCAGCGCCAGCGGATCTTTCGAGCCCGTGGGAATCAGGCCCAGGCGGAAGCAACCGCGCAACGAGTGGAGTTTATCGGCCAGTGCGAGATACTGCCCGGGGGCGTTGCGCGGAATCGAATCTTCCATCGATACCGGCTTGTACTGATCGTAGATGGCCGTCGCCACCTCGTCGGATTCGCCCTGCGCCTTCGCATACAGCCCGCCGACGACGCCCTGCAGTTCGGTGAACTCCTTCACCATTTCGCAGGTGAGATCGCACTTAGCGAGCGGCGCGGCGTGGCGCGCGGCTTCCGGCGCGGCAAGCTCATCGAGAATCGCGAGCATCGCTTCGAATTTGTCGTGATACGAACCGAGGTCGCGCTGGAACGTGACGGCCTTCAGATCTTCCACGCGCGCGCGCAGCGGCTTCTGTTGATCCACGCGCCAGAAAAAGCGAGCGTCGTTGAAGCGGGCGCGCAGCACGCGTTCGTTGCCGGAGACGATGAGCCCGCCGGGGTCGCCGAGCGTGTTGAGCACGGCGATGAAGTGCGGCGCCAGCGTGCCGTCTTCGCGCTCCACCGAGAAATTCTTCTGGTGATGCCGCATCACGGTCACCAACACCTCGGCGGGCAGTTCGAGGTACGAAGCGTCAAAGCTGCCGAGAATCGGAGTGGGCCACTCGGTGAGGTAGGTGACCGTTTCGAGGAGACCCTCGTCCTGTTTCACCCGCAGACCTTTGCCCTCCACTAGCGCCGCGATGGCAGACTCGATCCGCGCCCGCCGGTCCGCCGCCCGTATCAGCACATGGTTCGCTTCCAGTTGCGCGGCGTACCTGGCGATCGACACCTTGATGTTTTTCTTTCCGAACTTGCGATGGCCGTGGGTGCGGTTGGAGGACGCAACGCCGGCCACTTCAAACGGCACCACTTCTGAGCCGAGCAGCGCGCAGATCCAGCGCAGCGGGCGGATGAAGCGCGGCGTACCTTTGCCCAGCCAATACATGCTTTTCGGCCACGGAATGCCCAGGATGAGCGCGGGCAACGCCTCGGCCAGAATCGCCGCCGTGGTACGCCCGGCCACTTGCTTCTTCAACGAAAAATAGTCGCCCTTCGGCGTCGCCAGCGTTTCGAGTTGCTCGACGCCCGCGCCGTTCTTGCGCGCGAAGCCCTGCGCCGCCCCTTCGCCAGCGGACTTCGGCGGCCCCATCACCACTTCCACCGAATCCTTCTGCCCCTTGGGCAACTTCACCGCAAGCAGCGCCAAGCGCCGCGGCGTGGCGTCCACCCACTCCACTTTGCCCGCGAGTTTGTTGTCTTCGAGGAGCTTGGAGAATGCCGCGCGCAGATGTTCGAGCGCGGGCGCCAACATCCAATCAGGAATCTCCTCCGCACCGATTTCGAGCAGAAAGTCCGGCATGGCTAGGCGGCCTCCTGCGTGCTGTTAAGAAGTTGCTGCTGCGCGTTCCACGCGTGGGCCACGCCCACGGCCAGTTTGCGCACGCGTCCGATCACACCCACGCGCTCGGTCACGGAAATCGCCCCACGCGCATCCAGCAGATTGAATGTGTGCGAACACTTCAGCACATGTTCATACGCGCCCAGTACCGGGAAGCGGCGACACTCAGCCGAGCCTTCTTTATGAAGTTGCGCCCAGGTGTCGATGAAGCGCTGCGCCTCGCGCTCATTGATCTCAAAGGTCTGCCACAGCGACGGCACGCCGACCATCTCGAAGTTGTAGACCGACAGTTGCTGCTCGTCGGCAAATCGCACGTCGGCGTAGCTGAAGCCGGGCGCCCACTGGATTTCGTAGACACTCTCCACGCCCTGCAGAAACGCCGCGATACGTTCGAGACCGTAGGTGAGTTCGGCGGGCACCAGTTCCAGATCGATGCCACCGCACTGTTGGAAGTAGGTGAATTGCGTGATCTCGAGTCCATCGAGCATCACCTGCCAACCCACACCCCACGCACCCAGCGTCGGCGACTCCCAGTTGTCTTCTTCAAACTTGATATCGTGCTTGGCCAAGTCGATGCCGATGGCTTCAAGCGAACCAAGGTACTGATCGATCACGTCCGCCGGCGTCGGCTTCAAAATGACCTGCAACTGGTGATGCTTATAGAGCCGGTTCGGATTATCGCCGTAGCGTCCATCGGCGGGCCGGCGGCTGGGTTGCACGTACGCAACGCGGTAGGGCTTCGGCCCCAGCACGCGGAGAAACGTCTCCGGCGCCATGGTGCCCGCGCCCACTTCGGCGTCAAAGGGCTCCTGGAGGATGCAGCCCCGGCCTGACCAGTATTTCTTCAGCTTGAAGACGAGTTCCTGAAAGGTATCCATTGCTGCGAGTGTGCGGTCGCTCGAAGTGCCGCGGATCGCGGATTTTCGAGTATTTTCAGAGTAACACACGCTCCGGCGCTTCGAATCGCCCTCGGCGCGGGGCTTGCGGAGAGGCGGAAGAGAGTGCCTTTAATTTTGAGAATCCTAAAGTACAACTTTAAGCAACTCAAATATCAACTGACGGACAATTGTTGAGTTTTTTAAAGTGGTGCTTTAGAATTCTCATATGCAATGGGTACGCCGAGTTCTCGAACAGACGCTGCTGGAGAGCGCCTCCGCCTTCCCCGCGCTGATCCTCACAGGCCCGCGCCGCACCGGCAAAACCGAGGCCCTGCGCGACTGTTTCGGCGTCGCCGAATACGTCCTGCTCGAAGACCCTGACACTCTGGCGCGCGTACGTTCGGACCCGCGCGGCTTCCTCGCCGATCTCTCTCTGCCAGTCATCATCGATGAAATCCAGAACGCCCCCGAACTCTTTGGTTACCTGCGCGCGGCGATCGACCGCACCAAGAACATGCCGTGGCAGTGGTTTCTCACAGGCTCCCAGGAAGCGCCGCTGATGAAGGGTGTCACCGAGTCCATGGCCGGCCGCGCCGCCGTCTTCCAGATGCTTCCGTTCAGCCGCATCGAATCCGACAAAGTCACCATGCTGCGCGGCGGCTTCCCCGAAGTGCTGGCCAAGCCCAAATTCCGCGACATCTGGTTCAGCTCCTACCTGCAAACCTACTTTGAGCGCGACGTCCGCGCGCTCGTCAACGTTCGCGACCTCGCCACGTTCCGCCGCTTCCTCACCCTCACTGCCAGCCGCCACGGCCAGGTGCTGAACCGCACGGACCTGGCTGCGCCGCTCGGTATCTCCGTGCCTACAGTGTCCGCTTGGCTGAACACGCTCGAAACCACGGGCCACATTCTCCTGGTGCCGCCCTACTTCGCCAACTTCGGCAAACGCCTCACCAAGTCTCCCAAGCTCTACTGGACCGACTCCGGCCTACTGTGCCATCTGCTCGGCATCCGCACCGGGCAAGAGCTCGAACGCTCCCCGTTCCTCGGCGCCATCTTTGAGGGCTTCATCGCCGCCGAGCTCGTCAAAAGCCAGATCAACCGCGGCCTCCGGCGCGAACTCTACTTCTTCCGCGACGAACAGGGCCTCGAAGTGGATTTCCTCTTCCCCGGCCCCAAGCAAACCCTCTGGCTCATCGAGTGCAAGGCCGGGCACACCGTGGTACCGTCCATGGCCAAGTCCGTCCTCGCCCTCGCACGCGCAGCCAAGGAAACCACCAAGACGCGGTGCATCGTCGTGCACCGCCGCCTGCCCGGCGCGCCCAAAACCACCGCGCTCGCTCCGGGCGCCGAGGCGGTCGACATGGATGACTTAATTAAGCTGGTGAACCGCTGAAATCGCCGCCGCGCGCGTCATTCCTTATAGGTGACCCGGGCGCCTGCTGCCAGAATAAGTCATGTAACCGGGCTCACATCGCCGCCCAACAGCCCCTTCCGCCCAGAAAAACAACTGAGTAAGCGCTGAGGGTAACACCCGAGCAATGGTCCCCGTATTTGTTTACCGGGTTGAGCGGCGTAGCAACTGCTGAACGTCGCCGACCAGCGGATAGACAAAGATGTCCTTGACCGGCTCCTTGCGAAGATTGAG
>VFZP01000112.1 GCA_016871115.1 Acidobacteriota bacterium | reverse complement strand
GACAACGGTGCAATATCGCCTCACCACGGTCGGGCCCGCCCAGCACTGGTTTGCCGCCGAAGCCGAAACGATGGTGGCCGCGTTCGATGGCGCCGAGTTCCGCAACCGCGCGGTGTTGGGCGATTGCCGCCGTTATGCCGCCGAGTCGAAAATTTCGTTCGCGGGCGAAGAACCCGCCGCCGCGCCCAAACCCGGCGCGCCCGCGCCGTCCAAGCCCGGTCGCTTGCGCAAGAATCTGCTTGTCGATATCACGGTGGATCAGGACCTCGACTTCGCTACCGCCACCGCCGACACCGCCCTGCGCGCCACGCTGGCCGAGCCGCTCCAGGACGGTGACCAGGTGATCGCACCTGCCGGCGCCAAGGTCACCATGCGGCTGCTGGAGTTGGCGCGCGTGGCCAAGCCCGTCGACCGCTATGAACTGGTACTCCGTCTCGAATCGTTGGAACACAACGCCGCGCCGCTGCCGCTCTCAGCCAAACTGCTGAACACCGGCACGGCCCCCGGCCTCATCAAGCAGGAGCGCCGCCTCATGCCCGCGTTTCAGAAAAAACGCGCAGACCGCTTCAGCCTGCTTGCGCGGGAAAGCAACAGCGAGCAAACCGTTCTATACTGGGAAGCGCGTCAGCCGCGCGTTCGCAAGGGCTTCCGCATGCGCTGGCTGACGGACTCAGCCGAGTGATCAGTTCCACGCGCGCCGGATGCGCCACCCGCTCCACACGGCAGCCAGCAGAAATCCCGCCAGACTCGCCGCCACCACCGTGCGGCGGCGAACAGGCGGCACGCTTCCCGGCAGCGCCGGATCCTCCGCCACGGCGACGTGCACTTGCACCTTCACCGGTTCCTTGGCGGGGTGATCGAGCAACAATGGTAGCCGCCCGCCTGCATCAGCAGCTGCCGAAACGCTCCGCGGGCCGCGTCAGGCGCTGATTCGAGCACCTGATGCGGCAAGCCCTTCTGATACCCATTCACACTGGCGGCCGTCATCAGCGCGGACCGCAAGTGCACATCGCCGCATCCCTTCGATGAGAACTCAACCGCCACATACGAAGGCCGGTCCACATGCACCGGCACACCTCGCGCGCGATCAGGCGGCACTTCGATCTCGCCATCGAAAACGAGGCGCGGCGGCCCGACGGCCAACAGAAAAAGCAACGCAGCGGGAAGCACTCGTTTCCAGTGTAACGGCCCCCCGGCTTGCGGCTTATCATTGAACGGATGGGAAGACTCGGGCCTGTAGCGGCGTTTCTCGCTCTACTGGCCCTTTTTCTGATCGCCAACCGCGGCGCGTACGAAAATACCTTCTCGGACGACGACCTCGACAACATCGCCTGGACGCGCACCACGCCGTCCGCGCACTTCCTCCGCGGGCTTGCGTCGCCGCTCTACTATCCCAACCATTTCCGCCCCGTCGGCCATTTCGCCTACCACGTGCTCGCAAACACCGCGGGCCTGCGCTTTGCGCCGTACATCGCCACACTTCAAGTCCTGCATCTTGCCACCACGATCCTGCTCGCTTTGCTGCTCTTGCGTCTCGGGCTCGCCCGCTGGCAGGCCGCGGCGGGCGCGCTGTTCTTTGTGTTTCACATGGGCATGTTCGATGCGCTATGGAAGCCCATGTACCTGTTCGACGTGTGGTGCGGGCTGTTCTGCGCCGCCGCGTTGATCCTCTACATCGACGGCCGCACGGCGCTCTCGCTCCTGGCGTTTTGGCTCGCCTATAAATCGAAGGAACAAGCCGTTGCGCTACCCGCGGTGTTGCTGGTCTACGAGTGGCTGATCGGGACGCGCCAGTGGCAGCGCATCGCGCCGTTCGCGGCCATCGCCGCGTCCTTCGCGCTGCAAGGCGTACTGATGAACCGCGAGGCCGGCGCGGACTATCGGCTCCAATTCACACCCGGCGCGCTGGCCGCCACGCTCTCGTTCTACGGCGGACGCGCCGCGCCGCTCGTATTCCTGCCGCTGCTGCTTTTGGTGCGCCACCCGCGCGTGCTCTTCGGCCTGCTCGCCGCCATGCTGTTCATGGGCCCGCTGTGGTTTCTCCCCACCCGCATGGCGGGCGCGTATCTCTACGTGGCGCTAGCGGCGCTGGCCATCGCCGTGGCCGCCGCCATGCCGCCGCGCTGGCATGCCGTCGTACCGCTCGCCCTGCTGTGGATCTCGGCGAACTACGCGACGCTTCGCGATGAACGCCGCGCGGCGCTCACCATCGCCCACGAAAATCGTGCCTATCTCGCCGCGCTCGCCAGCGTGCCGCAACGCGCGCCCGGCGTACATCGCTTCATCTACGATGGCTTTCCGCGCGGCCTGAGGTGGTGGGGCATCCTCGGTGCGCTGCGTGTTCACTACAACCGGCAAGACCTTGAAATGAAATCCGTCGAGGACAAAGACTTGACGCGCGTGTTTGCTGAAGGCGACGTGGCGCTGCTCAAATGGAACGCCGCGCGCCGCGAGCTCGCCGTGGTGAAGCGCTCGCCGGGAGAGCCGGACCACCCGTTCATCCGCATGGACGACTCGACGCCCATCTGGCAACTCGAGTCCGGCTGGTATCAAGGCGAGCATCGTTACCGCTGGACACAACCGCGCGCCGTGGCGCGTCTCCAGCAGCCCGCCGCGGCGCGCGAGTTCACCGTGGACATCAACGTTGGCCCGCGCTACATTGCCGATGTGAAGCGCGCCAAACTTGAGGTCTCCATCGAAGGCGCACCCGTCGGCGAAGCCGAGTTCACCACCGCCGGCTGGCAAACCGTACGCTGGCCCGCCCCCGCCATTACCGCCGCGCGCACCGTGCGCGTCACCTTCACCGTCAGTCCCGAATACCGCCCGTCCGCCACAGACCCGCGCGTGCTGGGCCTCGCCATCGGCGCCTTTGGATTCCCCGCCACCAACCCATGAAAATTCCCCGCCTGCAATACGTCATCGCCGCCCTGCTGTTCCTCGCCACGATGCTCAACTACCTGGACCGCGTCGCGCTCGGCGTGGTCTCGGTGGAAATCCGTAAAGACTTCTCGCTCACCGATCGCGACTACGGCCACATCGTCGCGCTGTTTCTCGTCGCTTACGCCATCATGTACGCAGGCTCGGGCTTTCTGATTGACCGTTGGGGCACCAAGCGCGGCTTTGCCGTCTTCATCGCCGGCTGGTCGATCGCACAGACTCTGCACGCGCTGGCAGTGGGAAAGTGGTCGCTCGCGGCGTGCCGCTTCGGGCTCGGGTTGTTCGAACCCGGCAACTGGCCCGCCGCCGCCAAAGCCGTCTCCGAGTGGTTTCCGCCGGCGCGCCGCGCGCTCGGCATCGGCATCTTCAACGCGGGTTCCAGCCTCGGCGGCGCGCTGGCTCCGCCACTTGTCGGCTATCTCACGCTGCAATCTTCCTGGCGCGGCGCCTTCGTTCTTACCGGACTCGCGGGCTTTGTGTGGCTCATCATCTGGCTGATCCTGTACGATCCGCCGCATCGTAACCGCTGGATCACCAGCGGCGAGTATGGCGAACTGAAGGACCACGTGCGGCCGCCCGAAGAAACCACCGGCGCGCGGCCCAACTGGCGGTCCATCGTGTCGCAGCGCGGCTGCTGGGTGTTGATCTGCGCCCGATTCTTCACCGATCCGGTGAGCTACTTCATTCTTTTCTGGCTGCCCGCCTACCTGCGCGCCGAACGCGGCTTCGATCTCGCCATGGTGAGCCAGTACGCCTGGGTTCCGTTCATCTTCGGCGACATCGGCTACCTCACCGGCGGCTGGCTTTCGGGCAGACTGATGGACCGCGGCTGGCCCATGGCGAAGGCGCGCAAAACACTGCTATTGCTCGGCGCATCGATCATGCCACTCGGAATTCTCGCGCCGATGGTGCCGTCTGGCGAGGCAGCCATCGCCGTCATGTGCATCATGGCGATGGGCCACTCGCTGTGGATCTCCAACCTGCTCACGATTCCCACCGACCTGTTCAAGGCCAACGAAACGGGCCTCGCCACCGGATTCACGGGCATGGGCGGCGCGATTGGCGGCGCGATTGCCAATCTGTTCACCGGCAACCTCGTCGCCAACGCCGGCTACGCGCCCATCTTCTGGATCGCCGGGCTCATGCATCCGCTGTCGTTGTTGATTGTGTATCGCCTGCTGCCGGACCGCGAGTTTGCCCAACTGGCGGAGGGTACTCCACGCTCAGCAGAAACAACCCGCTAGCCGGCGCGCGGAGGGCCGTCTTGCCCGGATAGCCCGGCTGGAGCATCGCGCGCAACTCTGCCTCGCTCAAATTCCCCTTGCCCGCTTCCAGCAGCGCGCCCACGAGGTTGCGCACCATGTGCTTCAAAAAGCCCGATCCGCGGACGCGATAGAGGAGCCGCCCGCCCTCCCGCCACAACGCGGACGAAAAAATTGTTCGCACCTTTGAAAGCCCCAGGGCATCTCTGTCATCTCGAGCTGCAAAGGCAGAGAAATCATGGGTGCCAGCCAGCACAGGAGCCAAGCGCGCCATAGCGACTTCGTCTAGCGGATAGGGATGGTGATGCACGTAGAGCCGCTCAAACGGCGAACAAGCCGGATCGCGCGCAATGCGGTACTCGTAGGTCTTGGCGACGGCATGGCGGCGAAGGGTCGAATCCGCCGTGGTTTCTTCCACGCTCACCACCCGAATATCGCGAGGCAGGAGCCGGTTCACGGCCTGGCGCAGATTCAGCACCGGGATGGGATTGCAGATCGTCACGGCGGCTACCTGCCCTTCGGCATGCACACCCGCATCGGTGCGGCCAGAGCCTGCCACCAGCACGCCGGCGCCCTCGATCTCGCCGAGCACGCGTTGAAGCACGCCCTGGATGGTCCCCTGTCCAGGTTGCACTTGCCAGCCATGATAGGCCGTGCCGTCGTAGGCCACCAAAAATTTCAGTCGCCGGGCGGTAACCTTGCCACTGTCCAAACCCATACTATACCATTGAGGTTTCAGCGCGAACTTCACGGGAACTTTCCGGCTCCCGGCCTTCGTCTGTTCAAAAAAGCCACTCCATGATGCAGCTTCGTTCTCTTACAGCTATCCTCTGCACTTCGCTTCTGGCGGTTTCGCCGGCGGCTAGCCAATCCAGCGGCGTTTTTTTGAAGGAGCCGGTACGGAAGGGCTTCTTTGACCGTTTCCGAGTGAACTACGAGCCCCGTGAGGTTGCGCCTCTCCGGCTCAATAACTCCTCGCGGCTCGATTCGCTGCTGCGGGCCGGCAAGCTCTATCTTTCGCTGCGCGACACCGTGGCGCTAGCTTTGGAGAACAACCTCGACATCGAACTGCAACGCTACGGCCCCGAGATCTCGCGCGCCAGCCTGATGCGCGCCGAAGCGGGCGGCCTGTTGCGCGGCGTACCTCCCACCGTACAGCAGGCTTCGCAAAGCGCCGCGGCGCAGGCCACGGGCAGCCAGACGGGCGGATTCGGCGGCGGCGCGTCGGCACAGCGCGTGGGCGCCGGCGGGGGCGGCGATGCGGGCGGCGCGGTCATTACGGCGACCGGTACGGCGCTGCAGAACCTCGAGCCGGTCTTCGTGACATCGGTCAACCTTGGCCATCAGACACGCCCCCAGACCAACACCGTCACCACCGGCCTCACGGCCACGGTGTTCGATTTTGCCCAGCACAGCTACGCAATTCAGAAAAGCTGGCTCACCGGCACCACCACCAGCTTAGGCTGGAACAACACCAGCCTCACCGGTAACAACCCGCTCAACGACATCAACCCGTCGAGGTCCGCCAACTTTCAGTTGCAGGTTTCGCAGCGCTTGCTGCAGGGCTTCGGGCGCGCCGTGAACAACCGCAACATCCGCATCCAGAAGAACAACATGAAGGTGACGGATCTGCAGTTCCGCTTGCAGGTGATCACCACCATCGCCGCGGTCACCAATTTCTATTGGGATCTGGTGAGCTTCAATGAAGACGTCAAGGTGAAACAGCAGGCGCTCGCGTTGGCTCAGAAGCTGCTCGGAGACAACAAAAAGCAGGTGGAGATCGGCACGCTTGCGCCCATTGAAATTGTGAGCGCCGAAGCTCAGGTGGCGCGGCGTCAGCAGGAACTGCTGACATCTGAAACCGTGCTGATGCAGCAGGAGACAATCATCAAGAACGCGCTCAGCCGCACGGGTGTTTCCAGCCCGTCGGTGGCGGAAGCGCGGATTATCCCCACCGACAAGATTCAGGTGCCGGACGTGGAACCTGTGCAGCCGGTCTCGGACATCTATGAGATGGCGGTAGCCGACCGCCCCGACATCCAGCAAACCAGGCTCAACATCGAAAACACCAAGATCGGCCTACAGGGTAGCCGCAGCCAATTACTGCCGTCACTCGACGTACAAGGCAACCTGCAGAACAACGCGCTCGCCGGCACTGTCAACGATCTGTTGCTGCGCGGCCGGCCCATTCCGCGCAACGTCGACCCTTACTTCATCGGCGGCTTCGGCACCGCACTCGGCCAGTTGTTCCGCCGCAACTTTCCCGACTATTCAGTCGGCTTCCAGCTCAACGTGCCGCTCCGCAACCGCTCCGCGCAGGCCGACATGATCATCGATTCCCTCGATCTCCGCCAGCGCGAACTGAACCAGCAGCGGACGCTCAATCAACTCCGCGTCGACGTCCAAAACGCGCTGATCGCAGTGCGGCAGGCTCGCGCCCGCTATGAAACGGCGCTCAAGGAGCAGAAACTGCAGGAGCAGACGCTCGACGCCGAACAGAAGAAGTATGCGCTGGGCGCGTCCACGGTGTACTTCGTGATTCAGTACCAGCGAGACCTGGCACAGGCGCAGTCGAATGTTGTCGCGGCACTCTCGGCCTACGCCAAGTCAAAGGTAGATCTGGAGCGGATCACCGGGCAGACCATCAAGGTAAACGAAATCAATATTGTCGAGGCCATGGCCGGTCAAGTCAGCCGCCCGCCGGACGCGCTTCCGGCCGAGAGGGAGTGATCGTGCGGTAGTAGCCGGCCAACGAGCCGCCTTCGCCGTTCAACCGTTGGTGCACGCGCCCGGGCGGTGAAGTCTGCCCGCGGCGGTTTTGCAGCATCAGCGCGCCGGCGATTGGCCCGGTGGCCGGAATCAGCCATTCGCCGCCGTGATAGCGTCTGGCCACTTCACCCAGATACACGCCAAACAGCTTCGACAGTTCTTCCCGCCGCGCCTCGGTCAGCGAGCCCGCCGTCGCGCGCACCGCGATCTCCTCTACCTTGGGAATGCTCTCTTCGGACAAGTCGAGCTCCACCTGAAAATCACGCTGCGCCATCTCAACGGCCTGCCGGCAGCCACTGCCATCAGCTTCTTCATCCGATACGGCCCGCGGCTGAGATTCCAGAGAACAAGCGCCACGATCGTGAACAGTAGCAACCCTACGCGGACGCGCACGGGGCGATGGTACCATGCGCTTCTTACCATGATGCGCCGACGCGATTTCGTGCCCGCTCTCACTACTGCTGCCATGGTTCGCGGGGCGCAGGCCCGGCGCCCCAACGTGCTGTTTCTGTTCACCGACGACCAGCGCATCGACACCATCGGCACACTCGGCAATCCGCACGCCAAGACGCCGAACCTCGACGCGCTCGTCCGCACAGGCTTCGTCTTCCGTAACACCTACTGCCTCGGCGCGAACATGGGCGCGGTATGCACGCCCAGCCGCAACATGCTGCTCAGCGGCCGCGCCTACTTCCGGTGGCAGGGGCCGCTCGCGCCGGGCGACGGCGCGAACTTCCCGGTGGCGATGAAGGAGCTGGGTTATGAGACCTACCATCACGGCAAGCGCGGCAACACGGCGCTGAAGATTCAGGAGCGGTTCGATCACAACAAATACCTGCAAGACCAGGCCACGTGAAAGTCCGGCGAACCGGGCAAAGAAGTGGCGGACGAGGCCATCGCATTCCTCACTCAGCGCGATCCGGCCAAGCCGTTCTTTCTCTATCTCGCCTTCTCCGCCCCGCACGATCCGCGCGTTGCGGCCAAGCCCTACATGGATCGGTTCGAGCGCGCAAATTTGCCGTTGCCGCGCAACTACCGCCCGCTGCACCCGTTCGATAACGGCGAGCAACTCGTGCGCGATGAATTGCTGGCCGGGTTCCCGCGCACCGAGGACGAAGTGCGCGGCCACCTGCATGACTACTACGCGGTGATGAATGCGCTCGACGGCCACATCGGCCGCCTCCTGGCGCATCTCAAACAGACCGGCCAGTACGACAACACCATCATCGTTTTTTCATCCGACCATGGCCTTGCGATCGGCAGCCACGGATTGATGGGCAAACAGAGCCTGTATGAAGACGCGATGAAACCGCCGTTGATCTTTGCCGGCCCGGGTATCAAGCCCGGCTCCACCAGCGCGCTGGTCTACCTGCTCGACATTTTTCCCACTGTGGTGGATCTGGCCGGCGGCACGCCGCCCGCGGGGCTCGACGGCCGCAGCCTGCGCCCCGTGATCGCGCGGCGCGCCAAAAGCGTGCGCCCAACGTTGTTCTGCTCCTACCGCGATGTGCAACGCATGGTTCGCGACGAGCGTTGGAAACTGATCCGCTACCCCAAGATCAACCGCTCGCAACTGTTCGACCTGAAGAACGACCCGGACGAACTGCGCGACCTTGCCGCGGAACCCGCACAACAGAAGCGCATCGCGGGGATGATGCAGGAAATGGCGCGCTGGCAAAGCACGCTGGGCGACACGGCGCCGCTCGCCGCAGCCACGCCTGCGCGCGCCGAGTTCGTCGCGCCCAGCGCTGACGACTACCGCGCGCTCCGCCGCAAACTGAAGATGGAGCCGTGAACCCGCTATACTAGTGAGTTCTCCTCATGCTGTCATCAAGACTCGGTGGCAGTCTCCTCGACCGCCTGAAACAGGGCATTCAGAAAACCCGCGCGGGCCTCGTCGAGGCGATTGAAGACACCATCCACGGCAAGAAGCAGATCGATGCCGACCTGCTCGAAGAGCTTGAGTACAAGCTCATTGGCGCCGACATCGGCGTCCGCACCGCCACGGAAATTCTCGAGCGCATCCGCCAGCGCGTGGACCGCAAGCTGGTGGGCGACGCCGCCGGACTCCGCAACGTCATCCGCGAGCATCTGCTTGAAGTGCTGCAGGGGGCGGACCGCCCGATGCGCTGGGCCGGCGCGCGTCCCACGGTGATCATGATGGTGGGCGTCAACGGCGTGGGCAAAACCACCACCATCGGCAAGCTCACCGCGCTCTACAAGAGCGAAGGCAAGCAGGTGCTGATGTGCGCGGCCGACACCTTTCGCGCCGCGGCCATCGAGCAACTCGAGGTGTGGGGCCAGCGCACCGGCACCGAAGTGATCCGGCAGCAACAGGGCTCAGACCCGAGCGCCGTGCTGTTTGACGCGCTGCAGGCCGCACGCGCGCGCAATGTAAACGTGATCATCGTCGACACCGCCGGGCGCCTGCACACCAAAGAAAATCTGATGACCGAACTGGAGAAGATGACGCGCACCGCCCGCCGCGTCGTCGAGGACGCGCCGCACGAAGTGCTGCTGGTGATGGACGGCACCACCGGACAGAACGGGCTGGAGCAGGCCCGCAAGTTCACCGAATCGAGCGGCGTCACTGGTATCGTACTCACCAAACTCGACGGCACGGCCAAAGGCGGCGTGATCGTGGCCATCTCGCGCGAACTGGGTGTGCCCGTGCGCTACGTCGGCGTCGGCGAACAGGTGGATGACCTGCTGCCGTTCGATCCCGAGAAATTCATAGAGTCTTTATTCGCATGACCACCACCGATTCCACGCTTCTCCAGGAGGCGTTTATCGAAGCCCGCCGCGGCGTGGGCCGCACGTCTCCCAATCCCGCCGTGGGTGCGGTGCTCGCGCGCGACGGTGAAATCGTCGGGCGCGGCCATCACACCTGGGAGGGCGTGAAACATGCCGAAGTGCTCGCCATAGAGCAGGCCGGCGAACGCGCGCGGGGCGCCACACTGTATCTAACCTTGGAACCGTGCTCACACCAGGGCCGCACGGCGCCCTGCGCCGAGGCCGTGGCCGCCGCGGGCATTCGCCGCGTGGTGGTGGCGATGGAAGACCCCAACCCGCTGGTGCGCGGCCGGGGGCTGGCCAAGTTGCGTGACGCTGGTATCGAGACGCAGGTGGAAACCGCCTGCACTGCTGAGGCCCTGGCGCTCAACCAGCCGTTCGTCCACTTCATGAACACCGGCCGGCCTCTGGTGACCATCAAGGCCGCCCTCACGCTCGACGGCAAGATCGCCGCGCCCATCGATAACACCGGCTGGATCACCAGCGAAAAGGCCCGCGCGCACGTGCAGGAATTGCGCTACCACACCGACGCGATTCTCACTGGCATTGGCACCGTGCTCGCTGACGACTGCCTGCTGACGGACCGTACCGCCCGCCCGCGCAGCCGTCCGCTGCTGCGCATCGTGCTCGACTCGCAGCTTCGCATTCCGCTCACTTCGCGCATGGTGGAAAGCGCGCAGAGCGACGTGATGGTGGTCGCCACATCGCTGGCCTCCGCCGAGCGCCGCCGCGCGCTCGAAGACCTTGGCATCCGCGTCCTCGTGGCGGACGGACCCGCGGGCCGCACGGATGTGGGGCAAGTCGTGCAGGCGCTTGCCGCCGAGAGGTATCTCTCGCTGATGATCGAAGGCGGCAGCAAGGTGAACTGGGCCGCGCTCGAATCGAACGCCGCCGACAAAATCTTCTTCTATTACGCGCCGAAAATTCTGGGCGGGCTTGAGTCGTTGCCTGTCGCGGGCGGCGCAGGCAAGCCTCGCCGCGCCGACGCAATCCGCTTCCGCGACGTGACGTTGCACGTCATCACGCCCGAAGAGTTCGCCGTGGAGGCGTGGCTGATTAAGCCCTAGATGTTTACCGGCATCATCGAAGAAGTCGGCCGCATCGTCAATGCCGGCACGCGCCTGCGGGTGGATTGCTCACTCGTCATGACGGACGCGACGCCCGGCTGCAGTATCGCCGTCAATGGCGTGTGCCTGACCGCGCTCGATCCGTCTCCCCAAGGCTTCTCCGCGGACCTCGCCCCCGAAACACTCCGCCGCACCAACCTCGGCGACCTGGTCCCCGGTTCGCTCGTCAATCTCGAACGTCCGCTCGCCGCCAGGGGCCGTCTCAGCGGCCATATCGTGCAGGGCCACGTGGACGACACGGGCACGGTGGAAAGCTTTGAGGCGCTCGGCGATGACAACTGGTGGCTGCGCGTGCGCATCCCTGCGGAGTTGGATCGCTACGTGGTCCACAGGGGCTCAATCTGCCTCGATGGCATCAGCCTCACCGTCGCCGCCATCGAAGACGGCCTCGCCAGCGTCACCATCATTCCGCACACCGTCGCCCACACCAATCTCAGCGCGCGCCGCCCCGGTGATCGCATCAACATCGAAACCGATATCCTCGCCAAACACTTAGAGAAGCTCACCGCCGTCGCTATGCCACGCTGATCGGGGCCGGTTCGCGCTTGTTCTAACCGCTAGCTCTGTAGTTCCCGCACAATCTTCGCCGCCACGTCGCGCGCCTTCGCGACGGCATCGCGCGGGAAGCTGATCGCGCCCACGCGCGGATGCCCGCCGCCGCCGTAGCGCTCACAGATCGACGCGAGGTTGTGTTTCACCTGCGGCACCCACGGGTTGGACCCCACGGAAATCTTGGTACGGAACGACGCCGTCAACACCGACACCGTGTACGTTGAGTCCGGATGCAGGTAGTACGGAATGAACTTGTTGTAGCCTTCCACGCCCTGATCGGCGAGATCGAAAAACACCACGCCTTGTTCATGCCGGCTAGTGGAGCGGATGAGACCGATCGACTCAAGATGCTGCTGGTAAAGCGGCTGGAACAGGCTCTGCACATGCGGGTCTGCCGCGATCTCGGCCAGCTTGCGTTCCTGCATGGCGCGGATGATGTACGGCACGGCGTCCGGATCCTTGGCGCCTTCAATCACCAGCACCAGTTGCGTGGCAGGCTTCTTGATTTCCACCGCCTCATCTGGATTGGCATACCGCGCACCGTCGATGATGTCTGCCCACTCCACCAGTTCCGTCAGATCCGGCGCGCAGAATCCGTACTTCTCGCGCGCCACGTCGGCAATGAACATGGTGCACGAGCGGTAGTGCGGATCGAAGTAATGCTGCGGCGACGCGGTGTGCCGGAAATAGTCGGCATCCTTGGGCGTCAAGAACGCGCTCTGGTGATGATCGAACCACCAGGTGAGGCCGGGCTGCGCGGCAAACTTGAAGTCCACGATGGCATTCACGTCGCCGTCAAACAAGGCCGGGTCCCAGGTTTGATTGGGCGTATGCATCATTCCCTTGTAAAGGAATTCGGCGCCGGCATGGAACTTCTCGCGCAGGAAGCGGCTGAAAAACGCCGCCGACGCCGCGCCGTCGAAGCAGTGATCGTGATGGAGAACGCGAACCCTCATGATTTGGGAACGGAAAACCTAATAGACTCCCAAATTCAACAGGGCAAAGTCAACCGGCATTTTCCGCCGGCAGGCGCGCGGCGGCGATTTGCGCGACATCCACCAGCTTCGGCGGCGTGGCCGGCAGGCCGTTCAACGCGTCGCGGAACATCGTGTTGCAGAACGGGCAGGCCGCTGCCACCGTGTCCGCGCCCGTCGCGGCCAGTTCTTTCGCGCGCGTCACACTCACGCGGTCGCCGTGCTCTTCCCCAAGGAAGGCGAGTCCCCCGCCCGCGCCGCAACAGAAGCTCGTCTCCCGCGCGCGGGGCGGATCGAGCACCGTGCCCGCCGCTGCGGCCACCTGGCGCGGCTCGTCATACACACCGCGATACCGGCCCAGGTAGCAAGGGTCGTGGTACACCACTTTCGACGCAGCAGCAGGCTGCGCCGCCGGCAACTTCGATTCCAGCCGCGCCAGCAACTCGCTGTGGTGCTCAATCGGCGGCGCTTCGCCGTACTCTTTCCAGTCTTCGGAAATCGTGCGTACGCAGTGCGGGCAGATCGACACCATTTTCTTCACGCCCGCCGACTGGATCGTCTGCAGATTCTGTTCCGCCAATTGCCCGAACGCGAGATCGTTTCCCAACCGCCTGGCGCTATCGCCGGTGCACTTTTCTGTCTTTAGCACGCCAAACGTCACGCCCGCATGGCGCATCACGCGCACCATCGAAGCCACAATCTCCCGCCCCTTCGGATCGTACGACCCCATGCAGCCCAGCCACAGACAGTATTCCTGCGTGCCGTCGTAAATCGGCAGCCCCGCCTTGGCGATAAACTTATCCCTCTCGCTCGACGCCATCCCCAACGGATTGCCGTAGCGCTCCAGGTTGATGAACAGCTTGTTGCCGTAGTCGTCTTCCCACTGCCCCGTGTTCACCGCACCGCGCCGCAGGCCCACAATCAACGGCAGGTGTTCCACCCCCACCGGGCACTGAAATTCACAAGCGCCGCAGGTGGTGCACTGGAACGCCGCTTCCTGCGTAAGGTGCTTGCCAAGGAGCGGCTCTTCCGACGCAGGCCCAAACTCTTTCAGATACCCGCGCAGCCCCAGCGCAATTTCCTTGGGGTTGAGAAGCTTGCCGGTGCTCGCTGCCGGGCAGTGCTCTGTGCAGCGCCCGCATTCGACGCAGGAGAACGCCTGGAGCGAAGCGAGCTGCGTGACATCCTTCCCGGTTTGGAGGCCAAGATCGTCATCGTCTGCGAGCGGCGGAATCTTGCTGAAGCCACCGCGCGAAAGGAACGCGGCGGCCGGGCTCAAGACCAGATGCAGGTGCTTGGTCTGCGGCACCAGCGGTAGAAACACGGCCAGCGCAAGGGTGTGCAGCCACCAAACCGCTCGCCCGGTGTGCCACCAATAGTCAGCAAGGTACGTCATCATCAGCGTCAGAATCAGTACCGCGATGAAGCCCGACTCTTTCGACACTTTCGCTCCCAGCCACTTGGGCCGCACGAGGAACCGCCGGATGGCGAGGCCCGCGATTGACACCGCAACGGCCACGCCGAACAGCGCTGCCAGCAGGAAGTAGAAGCCGCCAAACCAGCCATTGCGATCGAGCAGCCGGAAGCCCAGGCCCGCCGCAAGGTGGTCGAGCGTCACCAGGGCAAAGGCGCAAAAGCCCCAGAACACGAAGGCGTGCGCCAAACCCGGCAGCGGCCGGTAGCGGATCACCTTGGCCTGCAGCGCCACGTCCCAGACAAACTCCGCGATGCGTGGCCCCAGCGGCGCGAGCGAGAAGTCCGCGTCGGACCTGCCGCCGCGAATGATCGCCACCACGCGCCCGAAGCGCCGCCAGAACAGGAGTCCTGACGCCGCCAGGACGGCGAGCATTGACAGCGTTTCCCACCAAGCCGGAGCGTGCATCAGTAGGACTGTAGCAAAATGGTGAGTACTCATGAAAATTCTGGTGGCAGGAGCCGCGGGCTTCATCGGCTCCCATTTGTGCGAGCGGCTGCTTGAACTCGGCCACTCCGTGCTCGCGCTGGACAACTTCATCACGGGCTCGATGGACAACATCGCCCACCTCACCGGCCGCCCGGACTTCCGCTTTATCGAGCAGGACATCACCAAGCCCTTCTCCACCGAAGCCGAAGGCCCCATTGACGGCATCATGAACCTTGCCTCGCCGGCGAGCCCCAAAGATTACCTCAACTACCCCATCGAAACGCTCGATGTCGGCTCGGCTGGTTCGCGCAATCTACTCGAGATCGCGCGCGTGCAAAATGCCCGCTATCTCATCGCCAGCACTTCGGAGGCCTATGGCGATCCGCTTGAGCATCCGCAAACCGAAACCTACTGGGGCAACGTGAATCCCGTGGGTCCGCGCTCTTGTTACGACGAGAGCAAGCGGTTTGCTGAGGCGATCACGATGGCCTACCATCGCAAACACGGCGTGCGTACCAACATCGCGCGCATCTTCAACACCTACGGCCCGCGCATGCAACTGGACGACGGCCGCGTGGTGCCGGCCTTCGTCGACCAGGCACTACGAAACCAGCCGCTCACCGTTTTCGGCAGCGGCGCGCAGACGCGCAGCTTCTGCTACGTGTCTGATCTCGTCGAAGGCTTGTGGCTCCTGTCGCAATCGGACGAGCGCTACCCGGTCAACCTCGGCAATCCGGTCGAGCTCAGCATGCTGGAATTCGCCGAGCGCATTCAGGCTGCGGCCGGCGTCTTCACCCCGATTGAATTCCATCCGTTGCCGCAGGACGACCCGCAGCGCCGCCGCCCCAACATCACCAAGGCCAAGCGTGTGCTTGGCTGGGAACCGCGCGTCAGCCTCGACGAAGGGTTGGCCTGCACCGTTGCCTATTTCAAGGGCAAGCTATCGCCCGTACGCGCCTGATGAGCAGCACCTAGCAAGGCGACGTTCTGTACGCGATCCAGGTCCTGGTGATGGAGGACTTCCGCGTGGGCTACCGCAACATGTCGCTCGGCGTAGGCTGGTCGCTACTGAATCCGCTGGTGATGATGACCGTGCTCTGGTTCGTCTTCATGCAACTGTACCCCGCCGGCGCCAGGCAACCGCACTTTCCGTTGCTCGTGCTCTGCGCCCTGGTGCCGTACAACTTCTTCACCATCTCTTGGGTGGGCGCCACCGTATCGCTGGTGGAGAACGCGCAGCTCATCAAGCGCGTGCCGGTGCCGCGTGAGATCATTCCCGTTGCCAGCGTGCTTTCCAACTGCGTGCAGATGAGCGCGCAACCCGGTCTGGTGCTGGCGATGGCGTTTGTGTTGGGTGTGGGCGCCAACCAGCAGTGGATCTGGCTGCCCGTCATCTGGGGCCTGTTCATGCTCTTCGTGT
>VFZP01000111.1 GCA_016871115.1 Acidobacteriota bacterium | reverse complement strand
GTTGCCGGGTACGAGGATGTCAACGATGCCGAGCGGCTCTCGCAGTATCCAACCTTCCGGCTGATTGGCTCCGAAAAGACCTGGGAACGTGGCGCAGCGTTGACCTCGCGGCTGCAATCGTTCGAGACCGAAGTGCTGGGCCAGGAAGAAAACCTCGCCGGATTGGCGGCGATCAACCGGGAGTTGATTGCCAAAGCGGAGAGCCTCGGCTCTCCCCAACGCGTGGTCCTAGACATGGACTCTACCGAGATTCCGGTCTACGGCCAGCGCTGCCGCCCGGCTGACATTTTGAGACCGTGACTGAGCCGGTGTCGCAGCAGTCCGAACTCGGCTGTTTCGAGGTGAGTTGGAAACAAGGCGAGCAATCGCTCGTCTTCACGCGGCAGTTTGAATCGGCCCCCGTCGCCGTGCCGGCGTCGGAGTATGACAGGGTTCGCCAGTTCTTCCTGCGCAGCCGGATGGCCGCCGAACAGCCCGTGGTGCTGATCCGAAGTTCACCGGCCCCGGCGGCTTCGCCGAACTAACGGGAACGGGCGGCTGTCTCATTTGAGAAAATTAAAACCATGGCATTTCGAAGGCTTGCATTCTTGTTGTGGACCGCTGCGGTGGCCACTGCCCAGGAACATCACCACCCCAAGGCCGGGGCTGCCGCTGCCGACCACATGGCCCACGACTTCGACGCGGCGAAGTACGCGAAGACCTTCGACGGCCCGGCGCGGGACAAGTGGCAAATGCCCGACAAAGTACTCGCGGCGCTACAGATCATGCCCGGGCAATCGGTGGCCGATATCGGCGCTGGTACCGGGTATTTTTCGGTGCGGCTCGCCAAGGCAAATCCCACCGGCCACGTTTTCGCATCCGAGCTCAGCAAGTCGATGGTGGAGCACCTGGCGGCACGCGCAGCCAAGGAGAAGTTCACGAACCTGACCGCCGTGCAAGCCACACCCGATTCGGCCAACCTGCTGGACCCGGTGGATCTCATCCTCGTCGTCAATACCTATCACCACATTAGGAGCCGCATCCAGTAAATCCGCAAACTGGCAAATTCGTTGAAGCCGAATGGACGTCTGGCCCGACGCCACCATGGGTCCGCCAAAGCACTTTCGCTTCCCGGCCGACAAGATTGCGGGCGAGCTGAAAGAAGCCGGCTTCCGGCAGTTGGAAAAACACGACTTTCTGCCCCAGCAGAATTTCCTGATTTTTGCCCGGTAGCGGCGGTGCGCGATCTTGGAGTGAATCGGATATGATCGCTGTATCTGCATCATGCTGAATCGATCGCTGGCGGGCATCCTGACTACAGTGGCGCTGCTGACGGCGGCCTCCACCGAACCGCGCATTGCGCCCTTGGGAAAGTACACGCCCGCCGAACGCCGGCATTGGGCCTTCCAGGCGCGGCGCGATGCTGCGCCTCCCACCTTCACCGACGCCGCCGGCCGAGCATGGGTGCGCAATCCCATTGATGCGTTCGTGCTGGCCGGGCTGCGCAAGCAGGGCCTCGCGCCCGCGCCCGCCGCTGATCGCGCAACGCTCATCCGCCGCGTGACGTACGATCTGCACGGCCTGCCGCCTACACCCGAACAAGTGCAGGCGTTCGTTCACGATCAATCTCCCGCAGCGTACGAAAAGCTGATTGACCGTCTGCTTGACTCGCCGCGTTACGGCGAGCAATGGGCGCGGCACTGGCTGGACGTGGTGCGATTTGCCGAGTCTGACGGCTATGAATACGACACGCACCGGCCCGACGCTTGGCGCTATCGCGACTACGTGGTGGCCAGCTTTCAGAACGACAAGCCGTACGATCAGTTCCTTACCGAGCAGCTCGCGGGCGACGAGGTGGAACCGAAGTCCGACACGTTGCTCGTGGCAAGCGGCTTCAACCGCCTCGGTCCGCTGCGCAAGAACGCGGGCAATCAGGAAGTGGCGAGCTCGCGCACCGAGGTGTTGACCGAGATGACCAACATCGTGGGCGCGGCCTTTCTCGGCGTGACGGTGGGCTGTTCGCGCTGCCACGATCATAAGTTCGATCCAATCCGCCAATCTGACTACTATCGCCTGCAAGGCTACTTTGCGCAGACGCAATCGCACGACATCGTGATCGCATCGCCCGAAGAGCAGGAGGCGTACAAGAAAGCGGTAGAGCCGCTGGAGATGGAGATGCGCCAGTTGCGCTCCTCCATGCGCCGCGCCAGCGAAGAGGAGAAGGGCAAGATCCTGACCAAGCTCGAAGAGTTGGACGAGAAGATGCCTGCGCCGCCCACTGCGTTCTATGCGGTGTCGAACTCGCCTAAGGAAATGACGCAAATTCACCTGCTGGGCCGCGGCGACTATCGCAACAAAGGCGACAAGGTAGGCATGCGCCCGTTGGGCGTCCTGCTGCCGGACGATACGCCGGAGATGCCGATTGAAACCGCAAAGCCGCGCACACGGCTCGCCGCGTGGATCGCCAGGCCCGACAATCCGCTCACCGCGCGTGTGATGGTGAATCGCATCTGGGGATGTCACTTCGGCAAAGGCATCGTCTCAACACCAAACGATTTCGGCCGCATGGGCACGCGGCCCACGCACCCTGAGTTGCTGGACTGGCTAGCCAACGCCTACGTCAACGGCGGCTGGAAGCTTAAGCCTCTGCACCGGATGATGCTGCTTTCCAGCACCTACCGCCAGTCGAGCCAGAGCCCGGCCGAGAAGATCGCGATGGAGAAGGACGCCGAAAACAAGCTGCTGTGGAAGTGGAACCGCAGGCGCCTGGAAGCCGAGGAACTCCGCGACTCGATGCTGGCGGTGTCCGGCAAACTGAATCTGAAGACCGGCGGCCCGAGCGTGATGACGAACATCGACCCTGAGTTGATCAAGGATCTCAAGCGTCCGCAATACTGGGTGACCACGCGCGACAAGTCGGAGCATGACCGCCGTACCCTCTACCTCATCTACAAGCGCAACCTGATTCTGCCGTTCATGCAGGTGTTCGACTCGCCTGACACGCTGCTGTCGTGCGCGCGCCGCGATCAATCGACGCACGCTCCGCAGGCGCTGGAGATGATGAACGGCAAGTTGTCGAACGAACTCGCGCGCGTGCTGTCAGAGCGCCTCGCCCGTGAAGGCGCCACCTCCGCCGAACGCTTGGAACGAGGCTTTCGGCTGATTGCCGGGCGCGCGCCGAATGCGCGGGAACGCAAAGCGGCGATAGCGTATCTGGACGATCCCGATCCGGCCGCTGCCACTGAATTCGCGCTCACCCTGCTCAACTCCAACGCCTTCCTCTACGTGAACTGACATGAACGAACACACTCGCTACGCCCGGAACCGCCGTGAGTTTTTGACCGATTGCTTCTGCGGCGTCGGCTCGCTCGGGTTCGCGTCGCTGCTGGCGCAGGAACAGGCCCAGACGGCCCACTACAATCCGCTCGCGCCGAAGGCTCCGCACTGCACGCCGAAGGCGAAAGCGATGATCTTCCTGTTCCAGGCGGGTGGACCGTCGCACCTGGAGACGTTCGATCCCAAGTCGCTGTTAAACAAGCTACACGGCGAGAAGCGTCCAGCTGAGTTCGGCGAAGTGCAGTATCAGAGCGTCAACGCCGCGTCGCGCATTCTGGGCACCAAGCGGACGTTCGCCAAATACGGCAAGTCGGGCCTTGACATTTCTGACCTGTTGCCGCATCACCACAAGATCGCCGACGATATCTGCGTGCTGCGCGGGATGCATGGCGACATGGTGGTTCATTCGGCGGCGCAGTATCAAATGATGTCGGGCCGCGTGATTCCTGGCTTTCCCGCCATCGGAAGTTGGCTCGCGTATGGACTCGGCACCGTGTCTGATTCCCTGCCCGCCTATGTGGTAATGCCTGATCCGCACGGCGCGCCGGAAGCGGGTCAGCCGATGTACACCAACGGATTCCTGCCGGCCGCGTATCAGCCCGCGTTGTTCCGCGCCGGGAAGCGTCCGGTCTTGTATCTCGAATTGCCCGCGGGCGTGACGCTCGATCGCCGCCGGAAGACGATGAGCTTTCTGCGCCAGTTGAATGAGGCGGGCATGGCCGGCGAGGACGCGGAACTGGCCGCCCGCATCTCCGCCTACGACACCGCGTTTAAGATGCAAACGGACGCTCCCGAGATCTTTGACCTTTCCAAGGAACCGCAGGAGACGCTCGACCTCTACGGCGTGGGCAAGGCGGACACCGATGACTACGGCCGGCGTTGTCTCCTGGCGCGGCGGCTGGTAGAGCGCGGAGTCCGGTTCGTTTGCGTTGTGGCCGGCGGCGGCGGCGGTGAAACCGAATGGGACGCGCATAGCGATATTGAGAAGAACCACGCGCGGATGTCGCGGTTGACCGATCAGCCAACGGCCGCGCTGGTGATGGACTTGAAGCGCCGCGGCTTGCTCGATTCCACCATCGTGCTTTGGGGCGGCGAATTCGGCCGCTCACCGGAATCGGAACGCGGCACCGGGCGCGATCACCACAACACGGGCTTCTCCATGTGGGTGGCGGGCGGCGGCTTCAAGGCCGGCATGGCCTACGGCGCGACGGACGACATTGGCCTCAAGGCGGTGACGGACACCATGCACTTCCGCGACCTGCACGCGACGCTGCTTCATCAACTGGGTTTGCAGCAGGATCAACTCAGCTACTTGCACCAGGGCCGCAAAGAGCGGCTCACTGAAGTGCACGGGCGGATCGTGAAAGAGATTCTCGCCTAGCCAAGATGTCGTAGACTCAGAAGCTACAACACGATGCCCAAACCCGACGCGCGCCCCACTCGCTTTGCCTGGATCGTGGTGGCGCTTCTCGTGCCAGTGGCGCTGCTGAACTATCTTGACCGGCAGATGCTGGCCGCCATGAAATTCTCGCTGATGACGGACATCCCCGACATCGGCTCTGAGGCGAACTGGGGCAAGATCCTCGCGCTGTTCAAGTGGACGTATGCGTTCCTGGGCCCCGTGGGCGGGTACCTCGCGGACCGCTTCAGCCGGCGTCATGTCATCGCCGCGAGCCTCGTCGTGTGGTCCAGCATCACGTGGGCCACCGGGCAGGTCACCAGCTACAACGAGTTGATGTTCACCCGCGCCGTGATGGGGATCAGCGAGGCCTTCTACATTCCAGCAGCGCTGGCTCTCATCGCCGACTATCACGTGGGCGCCACGCGTTCGCGCGCCGTGGGCATGCACCAAATGGGTATCTACTGCGGCGTCATCATCGGCGGCTTTAGCGGCTACGTGGCAGAAGACCCGGCCTACGGGTGGCGCTGGATGTTTGCCGCGTGCGGGTTGATTGGTGTCTTCTACGCTGTGCCGCTGTTTGCGATTTTGCGCAACGCTCCCCGCCACGCTGATGAGACCAAGGCGTCTCCCGCGGGCGCGGTCGGCGAGTTGCTCGGCAATCGTTCTTTCCGGCTGCTGGTTCTCTACTTCACGCTGCCCGCGATGGCCGGTTGGATCGTGCGGGACTGGATGCCCGCGATTCTGAAGACCGAGTTTGGCATCGGACAAGGTAAGGCCGGCGTATCCGCCTCGGTTTATTGGATGGTCGCAGCCCTGATTTCCGCGGTGATCGGCGGGTGGCTGGCCGATCGGTGGATGCTGCGAACGCCGCGCGGGCGCATCTACACGAGTGCACTCGGCATGGTGCTGATTGCCGTCGCCATGATGGGCGTGGGCTACTCGCCTCGCACACAAACGCTCGCAGTCGCCGTGGCCTTTCTGTTCTTGTTCGGCTTCGGCTGGGGATTCTTCGACTCGAATAACATGCCCATCCTCTGCCAGATCGCGCGCCCGGATTTGCGCGCCACCGGCTACGGCGTGATGAACCTCGTCAGCATGAGCTGCGGCGGACTCGCCGATTGGGGCTTTGGCGTCCTGCGCGATCTGCAGGTTCCGTTAATGGCGATCTTCGGATTGTTCGCCAGTCTCGCGCTCATCTCCGTAGCGCTGGTGCTGATGATCCGCCCCGTAAACACCGACGCGCCGGCTGCGCCGTAGCTGCTACGCCAGCAGCTTGCCTAGCTTCCGCGTTGCAGTGGGAAACTTGCCAATCCCCGCGCCCAAGACTTCGTCGGCCAGGGTGAGATACACGTCACCCACCGTGCCGGTGATGCGCGTGTGGCGCCCGCGCGCGAGACGGTTGATGCCACTCGACACAATCATCGCGAGGCCGCTGTTCTTGTGTGGATTGGCTTCGGCGTGTTCGTGCACGTACGCGAGGCAAGTGCGGTCAAACACGTTGCCATCGCCTTCAGGAATTGATTTCAGCTTCGCCACCAAATAGGCAAACTCTTCCACGTGCCAGCGGCAGATGTCGCGCAGTACGCGTTGACCCTCAGCGCCGTCCGCGCCAATCGACTTGCCCTCGGCATGCGTATAGTCATGATGCCGCGCGCTGGTGAAGCCGAGCCACGGAAAGCGCGACAGGCCCTGGCACTTGGTAAGCATGTACGACGCCACGCGCGTTTGCCGCGTGGCCAGCGCCTGCACCAGCAGATCGCTTTGGAGTTTCGCGATACGCGGCCAGTCTTTCATGTCACCATCGAAGTCCGGCGGATCCACGCGGCGATACTCGGGCGGCAGGCCGGCAATGGAGCGCTCGAGGTCGCGTATGCCCGACAGGTGCTCATCCACGCGCGCCTGGTCATCGCTCGGCAGTTTCTTCTTCAGCAGCGTCGCGTCGTCGCGCACGGCGTCGAGAATGCTGCGCTTGCGATTCACCCAGCCCTCTTCACGCTCGCCGAACAGCCGGTCAAAGAGGCGGTGCGGAATCATCTCGGGCGGCAGCGCGCGCTCGTAGCCGGACCAGCTCATGTTGCGCTGCATGCTCTCGCCGAACGACTCCTGCGACACGCCGATCTGTAAGGAGCGGAAACGCGAGTCGTCGCCGAGCTTGGCCGCGATCACCTGATCGATGGACGGGCCGCTGGGGCCGCGCCCGGTGAACAGGGTGCCTGTCATCAGGCCGCTCATCGAATTGGTGTGGCCGTTGCCCATACCATTGGCGGCTGCGTTGTCCACGCCGCTCAATACATGGAAGTCCTGGCGGAACGGCGCGAGCGGCGAAAGGCACGGCGTCATCGCATAGTTGCCGCCTTCTTCGGACGGAATCCAGAAACGCTCCGGAATACCGTTGCCGTTGAACCAGAGCAAAAAGCGGCTTTCAATCGGTTTTTCCAGTGCCGGAGCAGGGGCGGCATATGCCGTACCGAGCGAGTTGAACATCGACACGAGCGGCGGCAAACCCACCACGATCCGCGCGCCGGCGGCCGTCAGCCCGCTCAGCAGAGCGCGGCGGGATGTTCTCACGCGATTAGTGATTACCTGCGACATGTACCGTTCCTCCGGTTTCAGAAGCTGTTGAGCGCATCAGGGCGACGATCATTTCTTTGAACTTGAACTGCGAACCGCGAAACCCGTCCAGCACGCTGCGAATCACGGGCCGGTCTCCTGGCGTTTCCATCCGCCCCATCGTGTAGCGGAAATACTGCTTCACCACGCACTCCTGGCATTGTACGCTCTTGGCCAGTACGCCGCCGAGCTGCGACGGTGAGTTGAACTGTGAATCTTTGAGCCCGGCGACGTAGCCGACGGGATCGATTTCCAGCTCCACGGTCTTCAATTCGCCGCGCCGGCTGCCACCTTCGCTCCGGCGCGTGGCGGCAAACTGAAGCGCAAACTTTTCGCGGCGCGCGCCCACCGAGTCGAAGCGTTCGAGGCCAAAGCCGATCGGGTCAATCAAGCGGTGACAGGTGTTACAACTCGGATTGGTGGCGTGCTCGGACATGCGGTCGCGATTGGTCTGCGGGCGCGCCTCGGTCACCGGCGGCAGATTCGTGTTCACGCCGGCCGGCGGTTCGGGCACATGCTGGCAGAGGAACTGCTCACGCACGAACAGGCCGCGCGCGGTAGGCGCAGAGTCTTCGGGCTTCGCCGTGATGGCGAGGAACAACGCCTGCCCCAGAACGCCGGCGCGCTCGGAACCAACGGGGAACGTCACGCGATCGAACTCCTTGGCTGGCGGCGCGACGCCGTAGATGGCCGCGAGGTCCGAGTTCGCATAACCATAGCCTGCCGTGAAAAGGTCCATGAAGTTGCGGTCGTTCCATACAAGGTCGCCCACGAAGAGCCTGGCTTCTTCGGTCATCGCCACGGCGGTTTCGCGCGTGAACTGCGGATACTTGCGCCGGTCTTTGCTGGCTGTGAGAATGCGATCGAAGCGCAGCCACTGGCCTACGAACTCACTCAACGATTCGCGAGCGCGGGTGTGATCGAGCAACCGTCGCGTGGCTTTGTCGAGGCCGGCGAGTGTATTCAAATCGCCACGCGCGGCTGCGGCGAGCAAGTCCCCATCGGGCATGCTGTCCCACAAAGCGTAGGCGAGGCGCGCGGCGGTGGCATAGGGCTTCCACTTCGCTTCTGACGTTTGCTCCAGCCGGAACAGGAAGCTCGACGATTGCAGCATCGCCTCCACCACCAACTGCGCTCCTTGCAACAGATTCGGTTGCGACGCCATCAACGTCTCATAGCGCTTCTGTTCGGCGGGCTCGAGCGGCCGGCGGAACGCTTTCAGTCCGAACTCGCGCACAAACCGCGCGCGGCACACGGGCGTGGCAGTCTTGCACGGAATCAGTCCACGGGTGTCTCCACCGCGAAAAGCATTGCGCGCCAGCTTTTCGGCGGCGGCGCTGCAGGCCTCAATCAACAATGGCGACAGGCTCTGCGCCTGGTTGCGGAAACCGTTCACAAAATCTTCAGGTGGAAACGCGCCGGCAGGCGAAGTCTGATCGCCCAACAGATCGCGCACGGTGTGGTTGTACTGGCTGTGCGTGAGCCGCCGCAGTTCAATGCGCGGCGCGGGCTTGTGGCCGTTCGCACCGGCGGCTTCTTCTTGGCGATACTTGAGCGCCGCTTCGAGTTCCACGCCCGACAGTTTGACGAGTTGCGCTACCCATTGCTTGATGGCCGCTTCGTCCGCGCTGTCTTTTTTGATGCGTTCACCGCCGGCGTGGCCCAGACGATTGGTAGGCTTGGTCAACAGCAGCGACGACTCGGGCTTGTCACGATCAACAAACACCACCAGCGAACGGCCGAACGCTTCCACGCGCTCCGGGGCCGCGCCGGGATCGGGAAAATGGAGGCGCGTGGGCGACGCTACGCCATCGGGGCTATGGCACGAACGGCAATCCGCCTTTTCGAGCACCTGGAATAATCCAGCCCCGAACGGGCCATCCTGCGCCATTGCCGCACCGGCGGCGAAAAATGACATAACCAGCGCGACACGAAGCAACCGTGGGGGGATCCTCTCGCTTATCGTATACCATTTCTCGATATACTGGCGCTGCACCCGCCTGATGCCAAAAACGCTAAGTCTGCTGCTTGCTTTCGCCGCAATTCTGCCTGCGGTGACTGACCGCGAACTCGCCGAGTGGGCGATTCGGTGGGAGGGCCGCGTGATCGTCGAAGGACTGCGGCAACCGGTCACTGAGCTCTCGCAGATTCCATCCGGCCCTTTTCGCATCGTGGGGCTTGACCTCACCGGTTCGGTAATGCGGCCCGTGGAACTCAAGTTCCTTACCGGCAACACCTCGCTTCGCGAGTTATACCTGCCGGGCCCGGTGTGGAATCCCGGAGGCGGCCAGGAAGACCCGGTGGAGGCGTTCAAGGCCATGGCCACGCTGAAGGGACTGGAGCGCATCGGCGTGGGCTGGCACTTTTCCGAAGAGATCAGCATTCGCGACGAGAGCTTCAGGCAACTGCTGGGGCTAACCGAGTTGAAAGATATCCGGTGTACGCAATGCCAGTTGAAGGATATCGACCTGTCGACGCTTTCGAAGCTCCGCAGCCTGGACGTAACGTACAGTCCATTCAGCGACAAGGGCGTGGCCGGTCTCGCGGGATTGAGAGAGATGCGGTGCCTGCTGCTGCGCGACACGATGGTGACGGACGAGGGGCTGAAGCACCTCGCCGCGTTGACGAACCTCGAAGAGCTCGATCTCTCCGGCACGCGCATCTCCGATCGCGGCCTTGCGTATCTTCGCGGCATGACGAAGATGCGCAAGCTGAGCTTGCGGGGCGCTCGGATGACGGATGCGAGTCTTGACGTGCTGGCCGGCATGAAGCAACTCGAAGTGCTGGACCTCTACCGCACGCAAATCACCAACGCCGGCGTAGTGCGGCTGCAGGAACTGAAAGAACTCTATGACGTCGATCTGCGCTATAGCCGCGTCACGTCGAACGGCATTGACGCGCTGCGTGCGGCGCTGCCAGGTTCGAAGGTGCAGTATGTGGGCGCAGCCAGCGTAAGGCCGAAGGGCGCGGGCGCGGACAGACCAGCGGACACGAGTGCCGAAGCGATCGGCGCATGGGTCACGGCGCTGGGCGGGCGCACGAAGTTCGATGGTTCGCAGTTGCGTGTGATTTCCCTTGCCTCCACGCCGGTGAGCGATGCGCAACTCTCTCACCTCGGAACGCTGCGCGGTTTGGAGCGGCTGAATCTGCACGCCACACAAGTAGGCGACCTCGGCATCGACGCCATCACAGGTCTCGAAGATCTGAAGGAACTCGACCTGAGCCTCACGACGATTTCCGATGCGGGCGTAGCGAAACTCGCCAAACTCAAGCGCCTCGAAGTGCTGCGGCTGGACGGCACGTTGATCGAAGGACGAACGCTTGCATCGCTGGCCGAACTCCCAGCAATGCGCGAACTCTCGCTCGGCGGCCCGCGCATTGAGGACGAAGCTCTCACGCACACGGGCAAGCTCACGGGCCTTACGCGGCTGAAGATCAGCCACACCGAAATCACCGATGGCGCGTTGAAGAACCTGGCGGGGCTGTCCAAGCTGCAGTCGCTCGATGTGTCGGGCACGGAAGTGGGCGATCCCGGTTTGAAGCACATCGCCGCGCTGACGGCGCTGCGCGAGCTGTACGTGAATCACGCGCGCTTCGGTGACGAAGGATTGCTCGCTTTGAAGCCGCTCACACAGCTCGAACGTATTGAGATGTTCCGCACGCGCACAGGCAACGCGGGCGCCGGCGCGCTGGCGGAGATGAAGAGCCTGCGCATTGTGAAGCTCGACTATACGTCGGTGGACGACAAGGGCATGGCGGCGCTGGCGAAACTGCCTGAGTTGCGCGAGTTGAGCCTCGACACCACGAACGTGACCGATGCCGGCGTGGCGCTGTTGCAATCGGCTGCGGGCCTGAAGACGTTGAACCTCTACCACACGCTGGTGACAGACAAGGGCTATCAGGCGCTCAAAGCAGCTTTGCCCGATTGTGAGATGGTGTTCGATCGCGACTCGGCGCTGCCGAACCGGAGGAGCAGATAGATGCGCTTTTTGCTGGGACTTGCCCTTTCAATCGCGGCGGTGGCGGCCACCGCCGAAAACACAAGCTGGATTGAAGATCTGGGCGGCAAGGTCACGCGCGATGCGGCCGGCCGCGTCACAGGCGTGGACCTCCGCGCCACCTGGGTCACCGACACGGACCTGCGCAAGGTGGCCAGGCTTCCGCACATCACGCATCTGGACCTCTCGCTCACGCACATTACCGATCAGGGCATGCAGGAACTGAAGGCGCTTCCCAGCGTGGTGGACCTGAACCTCCGGTTTGCCGAATTGGTGACCGATGAAGGCATGGCGGCGATCAAAGGGTGGAAGAGGCTCAAGCGGCTGGACATTCACGGCACCAAATCGAGCGACACGACGCTCAATCACATCGCGGGCATTCTCACGCTCGAAGCGCTGAACGCCGGAAGCACGATGCTGACGGACTCGGGCCTTGAATTCCTGAACCCGCTTGTGAACCTGAAGGAACTCACCATTGGCGGCAACGAATTGGGCGATGCGGGGCTCCAGGCGCTGCGCCAGTTGCCCGGACTGACTTACCTGGACCTGAGCGGCCGTCAGGGAACGGACTCGAACGTGTGGACCATTAGCATGTCCGAAAAAGGCCTCGACGCGCTGTTGACGTTGACGAATCTGCGCGAGTTGCGTTTTGGCTGCACGTCGCTGGGCGTAGGCAGCGAAGGCACGCGCTTCGCCACCGTGAGCATGATGCCAATCACCCCGCGCTGGATCGAGCGCATGAAGGCGTTCACCAAACTCGAACGACTGAAGCTGCAAGGCTGTGACAAGGTGGACGACACGGCGGTGCCGATTCTGTCGGAGGCATTCCCGATGCTGCGCGAACTGGACCTCAAAGGCACGTCCGTCACCGGCCAGGGCCTGGCCGCGATGCGCGCCGCCAAGCCGAAGGTGCAGATTCATCACGGGGCGTGGAACGCGCAGGCCGCGAATTTCCGCAATAACTGATGCTGCTTGCAACGCTGGCGCTGGCGTTTCAGAGTGCCGACCCGCTGCTCAAGTGGATGGACATTCAGGCGCAACAGCAGCTTGACCAACGTGAGCGGACGATTGCGGCGATTCAAACCAGCGCCGATGCAGAGCGCTATCGCGCCGCCGTGCGCGCGAAGCTGGTTGAGCTTCTCGGCGGGCTGCCCACGTATCGCGGCCCGCTGCGCGCCCGCATCACCGGCCAACTCCGCGCACCCACGCACATCATTGAGAAGGTGATCTTTGAAACTTTGAAAGCCTGCCCGGCATCCACATCACCGGCAATCTGTATCGTCCGCTTGCGCCCGGCCGCTATCCCGCAGTGCTGGTGCCCGCGGGACACACGCAGGAAGGCAGGGCCAAGCCGCAACGCGTGGCTGCCAATCTTGCCGCCAAGGGCTTCATCGCACTCACGTATGACCCGATCGCCAAGGCGAGCGCGAGCAGCATTATCTGCCGCAACTGGGGCGCACGCTGACGGGCGGAGGCGGCAATGAGCATCTTGAACTCAGCGCACGCAGCATCCTCATCGGCCGAAGCGTGGCGCGCTACTTCATTCACGATGCGCGCCGCACGGTGGATTATCTGGTGAGCCGCGCCGATGTGGACGCGAACCGCGTGGGCGTCACCGGCTGCTCTGGCGGCGGCGCGATCATGACGTAGGTGGGAGTGTTCGATGACCGCACGAAGGCCGCCGCGCCCGGTTGCTTCATCAACTCGTTCCGCACGCTGTTCACCGGACCCACGGCGGATTCAGAAATGAGCTTTCCGCGCTTTCTGGCCAGCGGCCTCGATATGGCGGACTTCTTCACCGCCGCCGCGCCGCTGCCGTGGCTGATGATGGCCACCACCGAGGATTACTTCGCGCCGGCCGGCGCGCGCATGGTGTATGAGAAAGCCCGACGCTTCTATTCGCTGCAAGATGCGGCAGACCGCATTCAGTTCTTCGCCGGCACCGGTCCCCACGGCACCCCGCGAGATTCGCGCGAGCAGATCTACGTGTGGCTCACGCGCTGGCTCAAGAACGGTGAAGGCGACACGCACGACATTCCCGTGAAGCTGCTTACGAATCTGGAATTGCAAGTCACGGCCGGCGGCAACGTGGATGGCGAACCGGGGAGCCGCAAGGTGTACCAGGCCATCGCGGATGAGTTTCACTCGCGGCACCAGCCGAAGGGCGCGCCCGAGTTACGTGCCGAATTGAGGCAGCTGGGCGTAGCAGCAACGGGCGGTGCGGCGCCGCGCGCGGAAACGCTCTCGTCCAATGCCCACGCGGCGTTTCGTGTAGAAGAGATCCGTTTTGAAACCGAGCCCGGCGTGCCCGCCACCGGCCGCCTTTACGTTCCGCCCGGCACGTCACGCAAGCCCGCCATCGTGATCGTTGAAGAGAAGCGCCTGCCGGTGCCGCTCTTCGTGCAGCGCTGCCAGTCCACCGCTGCTGTCGCCGAGACAATGGCCGCGGCGGGACACGTGGTGCTCGAATTCACGCCGCGCGATTCGCCGGACGCGAATGAAGGCCGCCTATTTCTCGGCGACCGGGTCACCAACGAATGCGTCGACCTCATCGGCCGCAACCTCCCTGCCCTGCGCGCGTTCGATGTTCGCCGCGCCATTGACCTCCTGGCTGCGTGGCCGGACGTCGACGCGGGGTCCATTCGCGGCTACGCGCGCGGCGTGAAAGGTCTCTGGATGTTGCTGGCCGACGCCGTGGACCCGCCCCTGACGAGGATCTGGCTGCACCGCACGCCCACGAGTTTTGCAGCCGCGCTCACCTCGCCGCTCACGAGTCATCTGTTCGACGCGCCCATCCCCGGCTTCGCGCTCCACTGGGACATCGCTGACCTGGTGGAAGCCGCTGGCCGCGGTCGCGTATTCTGGACAGACCCCACCAATTGGATAAATCGCGTTGTACCGCAACCGGGTGGCGCTTACCGTTACCGCATCGTGGGCGAAAGTGACGCCCCGCTGCTAGAGGAGTTTTTGCGATGAAGAAGGTAGTAGTCACCGGCGCTGAGCTGGGAGATCTTGTAGACGAGCGCGGCATTCTCGCGGGCGTCGCCGAAGTGGTGCCCATGCACGCGCACAACGAAGACCAACTCGATGAGCGCGTGCTGGCCGACGCCGATGCCTTGATGATTTTCCAAACCATGCGCATCAGCGAGAAGACCCTGCGGCGCCTGCCGAAGTGCCGCCTCATTGTGCGGTGCGGCGTGGGGTTCGACAACGTCGATTATGCGCTGGCGCGCACGCTCAACATCGACGTGGCCAACGTGCCGGATTACGGAACCGAGGAAGTGGCCGACAGCGCCATCGGCTTGATGCTCTCGCTCACCCGCGGGATCAATCTACTGAACCTGCGCCTCCGCGACGCAGCCACGCCGTGGGTCTACACGCACCCCGCGCCGCTCCACCGTTTGCGCGGGCGGCAGTATTCGGTGGTGGGCCTTGGATGTATCGGTACCTCTGCGGCAATGCGCGCGAAAGCGCTGGGCATGGACGTAGCGTTCTACGATCCCTACAAAGCCGATGGCTTCGACAAGGCGCTCGGCATCCGGCGCGTAGAGTCGCTGGCTGAGTTGTTCGCAACGTCGTTTGTAGTGAGCATGCATTGTCCGCTCACCGTGGAAACACGCGGCATGATCAACGCCACGACGCTGGCGCAGTTCGCGCGCGGGTCATACCTGGTGAACACGTCGCGCGGCGCAGTGGTGGATACGTCAGCGATCCCCGACGCGCTTGCGTCCCGGCATCTAGCTGGTGCGGCGATCGATGTGCTGGAAAAGGAGCCGCCGGATGCGAATGATCCGCTGCTAAAGGCTTGGCGCGACCCTTCGCACGCAGCGTACGAGCGGCTGATTTTGACCGCGCACTGCGCGTTCTACAGCGAAGAAGGGCTCGCCGACATGCACCGCAAAGGCGCAGAAGCCTGCCGCCGCGCATTGACGGGACAGACCCCGCGCAACATCGTCAACGCGGCTGTATAGCAGCGGGCACAACTATTCGGTTTTCAAACAGCGGTGGGCCGGTGGGCCCGTGTTACATGGCGTTGGCTAGGTCAAGCAGCTTGAGGAAGGTCTCCCTCCAGGCCGGATTCGGGACGATCAGGCGTTCGTGTAACAGGTTGAGGAACTGGCGCCACGCCGGGTAGTGGTGGAGCGGCAGGTTCGCGGGGGATTCGGTGTTCTTCGCCGGCCACGGGAGATTCGTTAGTAATTGGTTGGTCAGGTTGAGTTTTTGGTCCGGCATGGTGGTGTTCATTTTTGGGATTGAGTTCGTTTCGCAGTCTTAGTTCGCGGGGCGCCAGAAAGCGCTTGAGGCAACACCCCGTGTATTTGTTTACCGGGTTTAGCGGCGTAGCAACTGCTGAACGTCGCCGACCAGCGGATAGACAAAGATGTCCTTGACCGGCTCCTTGCGAAGATTGAGACGATCCATGCGGCCTCGCC
>VFZP01000110.1 GCA_016871115.1 Acidobacteriota bacterium | reverse complement strand
GGCCATGCTCAAACTCCGCGCCATCTACCTCAGCGGAGACTTTGATACCTACTGGGACTTCCATATCACTCAGGAACAGCAGCGGCTCTACCCTTCGAACCGCTGGACCGTCGTCCTAAAGCAGGCACACCCCGCCGGCAGCCTCCCTGACACCAACAGTCTGAGCCTTCATGGTTTCCCTCTTGTTTTAGTACTCATGGCACTGCCATACGCGACTTTGGGTAATTTCCCCTATTGTATTCGTATCGCAAAGCGAAGTCTGTACGTTTTATTCGGAAAATACGATTACAGGATTCGCCCGATAGCCCTCTAAGTAATAGTGCTACATGGAGGGATTTGTTCTCACCTGAGGTCGGCGCCTCAAATGCGGGGAGTCGATGCGGAGGCCGAGGGTAGTACCTGGAGCAAACGAGGGGAAGGGGTCCACGTTGCCGCCGTTGCGGGCATCGGCTTGTGCACCGCGATCTCGTCGCAAGCCTGAAACTTCGGGCAGCGGAGGCAGTCTTTCCAGGCCTTTTGCGGCAATAATCCGCGGTCTACTTGGGAATAACCCAGCTTGGCGAAGAAGCCCGGCACATAGGTGAAGGCAAACAGCGAGGTGAGGCCGTAGCGCGCGGCCTCAAGCTCAAGTTCTTCCACCACCTGGCGGCCGATGCCACGGGTCTTCTGGTTCGGGTCGACCGCAAGCGAGCGCACCTCGGCCGCCGTGGGAGTATCTATATGGAGTGCGCCGACGCCCGCCACGGCGCCGTCCTCGGACACAGCCACGACAAAGTCGCGGATTTCCTCAGCCACTTCAAAGTCGGTCCGCGGCAGCATGATCCCGTTCGAGGCGTACGTATTGATCAGCGCGAGCACCTCGGGGATATCGCGCATCGTGGCTTTGCGTAGCAACATGGCTGGCGGCCTCCTTTTAGGATCGAATGACAAACAGGATCAATGACGCCTATTGAACCAGACGGGTTCCAACCATTTCACCGTCCAGCAAGCGGGCAGCGATGTGGGGCTCCGCGCCAGGGGCGATGACCACCTCCGGGACGCCGCCGTCGAGCGCGCGGCGGGCGGCTTCGAGCTTGGCCTGCATGCCCCCGGTTGCCACGCCGCCGGCGATGAGTTGCAGGCTTTCGGCGCGCGTGAGGCGAGGCTGCACCCGCTTGGAGGCATCCATCACGCCCGGCACGTCGGTGAGGAACAGGAGCTTCGTCGCGGCAAACCCGGCGGCGCACGCGGCGGCCATCTGATCGGCGTTGACATTGTAGATGTTGCCAGCGCGGTCACCGGCTACGCAAGCGACGACGGGCAGATAGCCGTTGGAGGTGAGCAGATCGAGGAGCGCGGCGTTGCTGCGCACGGGCTTGCCCACGGCGCTGAGTTCCGGGCTCCATTGTTCGGCTTCGGTGAGCGCGGCGTCGATGCCGGTAAGTCCCACTGGAAGCGCGCCGGCGGCGAGCAGCGCAGCGACGAGCGTGTGATTCACGGAGCCGGCGAAGACTTTCAGCACGGCGTCGATCACGTCAGGCGTACTGACACGCAGACCGTTGACGAAGCGGCTTTCCACGCCCCGTTCGGTGAGGAAGCGCGTCATCTGCTTGCCGCCTCCGTGCACCACGGTGAGTTGCAGGCCGGGGCGCGCGCTGAGCGCGGTGAGTTCGATGGCGAGGCGGTCGCGCGAGGGCGCCTCGTCAAGAAGCGTGCCGCCGAGTTTGACGAGAACTTTCATGGCTTAGAGCAGGCCCTCCGTCTCGGGCAGGCCGAGGATGAGGTTGAGATTCTGCACGGCCTGGCCCGCCGCGCCTTTCACAAGGTTGTCGATGGCGGTGACGATGAGCCCGCGGCCGGTGGCGGCGTCGAACTTGAAGCCGATATCGCAGAAGTTGGTGTGGTTGACCGAAGCGAGATCGGGGAAGCCGCCGTGGTCATAGAGGCGCACGAACGGTTCGTTCGCATAGCGCGCTTCGTAAGCCGCGAGGATCCCGGTGGCGGTGCGGCCGAGCGCGCGGAAGTAGATGGTTTCGAGGATGCCGCGGAAGCAGGGGATCAGTTGCGCCGTGAAGCTGAACTGCGGTTCGGCGAGGCCCGTGTTCATCAGCACCTCGGGCACGTGGCGGTGGTTGAGCGCGGAGTAGGCCGAGAAGTTTTCGGTCACTTCACAAAACGCGTTCTTCATGGTGGGTTTGCGGCCCGCGCCGCTGACGCCGCTTTTCGCGTCGCAGACAATGCCGGCGGAAAGGTCCGCGAGGCCCACGAGCGGCGCGATGGCGAGGCTCGCAGCCGTGGGATAGCAGCCGGGGTTGGCAATGAGGCGCGCATTGCGGATCTGCTCGCGGTTCTGTTCCGGTAGGCCGTAGACGGCTTCGGCGAGCAACGCGGGCTGCGTGTGCTCTTCGCCGTACCAGCGCTGGTAGTTTTCGACGGTACGGAGGCGGAAGGCGCCGGAGAGATCGATCACCTTCGCACCGGCCGCGAGCATGACGGGCGCGAGTTCCATGGAGACGTGCTGGTGCGTGGCGAGCAGCACGGCGTCGAGCTTGGCGGCAGAGACGGCTTCGCCCGTGCACGGAATGCGGCGCGGGCCCTGGTGGCCGCGGGGCACGGGTTTGTCCTGTGTGTCGGCGCGGTGTTCAAGGAGCACGGGTTCGACGTGCGGGTGGCGCGCGAGGATGGTGAGCAGTTCGACGCCGCTGTAGCCGGTGAAGCCGGAGACGCCGATGGTATATTTATTCATTAATATGAATAAATATACCACAAAGGAAGCGAGCTACTCGCGTCGCCAATCGCGCCGGATGTAGGTGGCAGGCCGGACGCTACACCGCGGAGGCGTGGCTCCGCATTTTGGCCTGGATCGCGGGCGCGACGGCGCTTGCCGCCTTGGGCGGCGCTGTGTATCAGGTGATCGGGTGGGAAGTGAATCGGGCCTCGGCGGCACGCTGGATCAGTGGCGACGCGTGCAGCCGGGCGTTGCGGCGTTCGCGCGCGCGTGCAGTTTCGATCGTGCCGGGTACGGCAACAGCGGCGCCGGTCCGTTCCCGCGCACCAGTGAGAGGATTGCCGAGGAGTTGCATGAGTTGCTCCGGCGCGCCGGGGAGAAGCCTCCGTGCTTGCTGGCGGGCAGTTCGGCGGGCGGTTACCACGTGCGGGTGTTTCATGGCCGTTATCCCGCGGACGTGGCGGCGATGGTGCTGGTGGATACGCTGTACGCGGCCACGGTGGCGCGGTATCACAGTCAGGCGCGGTGGGCGCCCGTTGAAGTTGGGCTGGGGATCTGGCGTTGGCGTTTGCCCGCGCCCGCGCCATATCTGCTTTTGCAGACCAAGTACTTCCAGGCGCGGGCGAGCGAGATCGAAACGATCGAAGTGAGCGCCGAGCAGGCACGCGCCGTGGGAAAGCTGGGCGACAAGCCGCTGGTGGTGCTTACCGGCGCAAAAGAGGACCCGGGGTTGCGCGAGATTCCGGACTTCCAGCGTATCTGGGTGAACGACCTGCAACCGCGCCTAGCGGCGCTGTCCACGCGCGGCAAGTGGATCGTGCTGCCTGACAGCGGGCACGACATACCAGGGGACCGGCCGGACGCGGTGGTCGAGGCGATCCGCGAAATACGCCTTCTCAGCGAATAAGCAGCAGTCGCACATCGTTCACGTTAGTACGCGTAGGACCGGTGCGGAGAAGATCGCCGAGCGGGTCGAAGAAGTGGTACGAGTCGTTGGCAGCGAGCATGGCTTGTGCGGCGAGCCCCAGCTTTGCCGCGCGCTCTACCGTGCGGCCGTCGGCAATCGCGCCCGCGGCGTCGGTGGGGCCGTCGGTGCCGTCGGTGCCTGCCGAGAGCACGGTCACTCCGTCCACGCCCGCCAAGTCGATCGCCGCAGCCAGCACAAACTCCTGATTGCGCCCGCCGAGCCCGTTGGCGCTACACAGTTTCACCGTGGTTTCGCCGCCCGAGAGAATGCACGCGGGCGTGCGCACCGGGCGCTGCGTGGCAAGCACCTCGCGCGCGATGGCGGCGTGCATCCGGGCGATCTCTCGCGTCTCACCCTCAATGAACGTTGACAGCACCAGCGGCCGGTAGCCGCGCCGCTTGGCCTCGGCCGCCGCGGCGTCCACCGCCAGGCGGTTGCTGCCGACGATCAGATTCTGGGCGCGGGCAAAGGCAGGGTCGCCGGGCTTGGGTGTTTCCTCGGCGTCCGCGTTCTCCGCCAGCCGTTCCGCGACGCTTTCCGGCAAGCGCGCGGTGAGATCGTACTTCGTCAGGATCGCGCGCGCGGCGGCGAACGTCGACGGATCGGGCACCGTGGGGCCGGAGCCGATCACGTCCATCGGGTCGCCAATCACGTCGCTCAGCATCAGCGTAATAAGCGTGGCCGGCGCGGCGTGGCGCGCGAGGTGCCCGCCCTTCAGCGCGGAAAGATGCTTGCGCAACGTGTTGATCTCGTGAATGTTCGCGCCGCAGGCGAGCAGGAGCTTGGTGGTCTGCTGTTTCTCGGCCAGCGTAATCGGCTCCACCGGGCACGGCGTCAACGCGGATGCTCCGCCGGAAATCAGCAGGATCACCAGATCGCGTTCGCCCGCTGCGCGCGCCATCTCCACCAGTTGCTGCGCACCCGCCACGCCCGATTCGTCCGGCACCGGATGGCCGCACTCGTGGACGCGCACGCGCTTCAGCGCGAGGCCGTGGCCGTACTTGGTGAGCACGAGTCCGCCGGCGATGCGCCGCGCGCCCACCACGTCTTCGGCGGCACGCGCCATGGCCGCCGATGCCTTGCCCGCGCCAAGAATCCAGATGCGTTCATAACGATCGAGCGCGTAGTGGCGGCGGCCAGCGGTGAGCGTAGCGCCGTCGCGTTGCAGAAAACGGCGGACGGCCTCGATGGGGTCGGCGGCTTGGAGCGAAGCGCGGAAGATACCCAGGGCATCGTTCCGCGCCGATGATTTGCGGACGGCAGCGGCCATGCTTCGGCGATTGTATCGCGCGAGCGAATGCTTAAGCTTGAACGACTTCTAGTTGGCCTTGGCGATGGAAGCAACCGTGAGCGTCTCGCCCTTGAGGTCACCGGTGACCTTCACCTTGTAACGCATGTGCGGGTTCACGTCCACTTTGCCCGAGAGCTTCAACACCTTGCCGTCGCCATCGGTAACGAGCACCGGCGAGGAGCCGTTCTTCAGGCACCGCTCAGCGCAGTCGCGATTGGCGGCTTCAGCGGAGGCGTTCGAAGCGCCGCAAGAAGAGTCACTGATCCAACCCGTAAACTCACCGGCGAACACAGGCGCGGCGGCGAGAATCATCGACGAGAGCGAAAAGGTGATTTTACGCACGCTTTATTTTACAATGCCGCGGGCTTCATCAACGCGCACTTCCTGCCCCGCCGCAATGTTCGTGAACTTCTGCTTCGCCCCGCTCGGCCACTCCACGTCCACCGTGGCCGCGGTCTTGTCGGCGCCCAAGCCGAACGTGAGCGCCAGATCGCTTTGCGAACAGTAGCTGCCGCCGCTACGCACCCAGTTCCATTGCGCGCCGCTCGCCGGGCCTGTGATGCGCACCACTGCGCCGAGCGCGCTCCGGTTTGACTTCGTGCCGCTCAGCCGTACGCGGAGCCAGTTGTTGCGCGCGTTGCCGCCGTCGTTGCGGAACAGGTACGCGGGGCCGTGGTTGGTGGTCATCAAAATGTCGGGGTCTCCATCATGATCGAAATCGGCATGCGCGGCGCCACGCGCTACTACGGGCCGATTGAACGCCGCGCCCATCTGCGTGCCGGTAACTTCAAACTTCTTGCGCCCACCGTTGCGGAACAGCAGTGGCGGCTGGCGGTATTGGATCTTCGGCTGTACGCGTCCGATCTCTTCCTCGATATGCCCGTTGGCGGCAAAGATATCGAGGTGGCCATCGAGATCGTAGTCAAAGAAGAACACGCCGAAGGCGAGCGACAAGAGACTGGCGCGGCCTACGCTGGAGGTGGGCGCCTCGTCCACAAACAGGCTGTTGCCTTCGTTGTGATACAGGCCGAGCATCTGGTTTGAAAAGTTCCCCACCAGCAGATGCGCGCGGCCGGAGCGGTCATAGTCGCCCGCATCGGCGCCCATCGCTCCGCGTGCGATGCCGTCTTCGCCGAAGGCCACACCGGCCGCCATCGCCTCATCCGTAAACGTGCCGTTGCGATTGTTGCGGTAGAGCTTGTTGGGCTGCGTGTCGTTGGCGATGAACAGGTCCGGCCAGCCGTCGGCGTTGTAGTCCAGCACAGTCACGCCCAGGGACTTGCTCTTCGGTTCGCCCACGCCCGCGCGCTCTGAGACATCGGAGAAGCGCCCCTTGCCGTCGTTGTGATAGAGCTTCGAACTGGCGCCCTTGTACGACTCGGGCGTGCAGTACGATTTCGTCGCGCCATCGAGCGAGCACGACAGATCGGCTTTGAGCATCCACTGGACGTAGTTGGCCACGAACAGATCCGCGCGGCCGTCGCGGTCGTAGTCGACAAAGGCAGCGCTGGTGCCGAAACTCGCATTGCTGATGCCGCTCGCTGCCGTCACGTCGCGAAACTTGCCGCCGCCTTCGTTGTGGAACAGCTGGTCGCCGTCGAGCGCGGTGATGTAGAGGTCCTCGCGGCCATCGTTGTCGTAGTCGGCGGCGGCCACGCCCATGCCGTACATCTCTACGTCGAGGCCGCTACCGGCGGTGACGTTGACAAAACCGCCCTTGCCGTTGTTGCGGTAGAGCGCAGAGAGCGTGCGGCGTCCGCGCGGCGTCCAGTCTTTGCTGTTGATGAGAACGATGTCCTGCCAACCGTCGGAGTCCATGTCAAAAAAAGCTCCGCCCGCGCCCAGTGTTTCGGGCAGATACTTCTTCCCCGCGCGGCCGGAGTTGTGGGTGAAGCGAATGCCCGCCGCCGCCGTCACGTCGGTGAACTGGATGGCCTGGCCAAACGCCGCCGCCGCACCCGCCAACAGCATCACCGGCGCTGCCGCCGCTGCTGCGCGCCGCCTCATTGGCCGCCCACCCCGGGACGGGGCGGCGTTAGTTTGACGCTGGTGTGATCGTGGATCATCTGACGTTCGTTGTTCTCCTCGACGCTGGCGAGGCGCCGCTCTCCGGTGATCGATTGCGACGACTCCTCGGTCTTGAAGCGCCGGAACAGTTTCTCTTCGCGCGCCGCCTCGCCGTTCTTGCCGAGCCCGCGCCAGGCCAGCATGGCCGTATAGTGCATCTGCAGGTCTTCAGGGTCCACGGCGGCGATCTGTTTGGTCATATCAATCGCCTCCTGATGTTTGCGCTGCAGAAAGAGAATGCGCGCGATTTGATTCAGCACCACGCGGTCTCGCGGAAACTGTGCGGAGGTGTTGCGGAGCGAAGTGAGCGCCGCTTCGTAGTCGCCGTCGGCCTTGTGCACCAAGCCTTGAAAGTAGTGTGCGCGCGCGAGGTTCGGCTGCAGGTCCAGCGCCTTGCGCAGGTGCGGCTTGGCCGCGTCCGTTTCGCCTTCCTGTACCAGCGCGCGGGCGATGTTCAGCCAGCCATCGGCATAACCGGGCTCGGCTTCGGTAACGCGCTGGAACGCATACTCGGCTCCCTTCAGGTCGCCTTGCAGCAGCATGCCGATGCCCCAGTCATTCCATCGCTCGCGGTCTTGCTGTTTCACCACGGGCTTCCACTCATATGCTTCGTTGCCCACCATCAGTTGCGCCGTGGCCTTGGCCAGCAAGGTGATGGGCAACACGGGGATTTCGCCCTTGATCGCGCCGGAAACATTTTGGGGGATGTTTGCTTTGTCGAACCAATACAGCAGCCCGTTGTGATTCGCGCTCAGCAAACTCGGGTCTTGCCCCGGTTGCGGCTGGCCGGCGTAGGAGAACTGGGTGTAGTAATGCGTGAACTTGCGGTGGTTCAGTTTGGCTTCGAGCGTGATCGGGCCTTGTACGTCCTGCGGCACGTCCAGCCGGTAGTGCACAACGTCGGCCGCGCCCGGTGGGATCATCCTTGCATACAACACAGAGCGGGTCTGCCAGGCGTTGCGCTTGTCGATGGGATTGCCTTGGCCGTCTAGTTGGTACGACTTGTAGAAGTGCGCACCGGGTTCCACCGCGCCCTTGCCGTTGTCTTCCACTTGGCCGCTCCAGAAAATCGAGCGCCCCGTGGCATCGCGCGCGATGAGTTCCAGCCACACGTCGAAAGCGTCTACCGTGCCGCCGGGGAAGAAGTGGCCCATGCGGCGCGTGCGCACCACCACGTCCACGCGCACGCTGGAGCCCGGCTTCACACGCACGCCCGCCTGGTCGAGCGGCGCGGCCACCTTGCCCACCTCGCGCACAAACGCGTCGCCGTGTTGTTCGCCTTCTTCGCCCACCGCGATGGACGACATCAGTTGCGGACCGCCCTCAGCCGACCGCCGCGCCATCTGCGGCTGGCCTTTGGCGTCTTCAACCGGCGACGCGGCAAAAATGTCCACTGAGACAAAGCCGGACTGCAAAAAATCCGTTGCCGTCTTCAACTGCACCTCATCGCGATTCACATACGGCACGGCTGTATTGGCGCCGAGAAAGCGATGCTGGTGCACGAAGCCGTTTTTGTTGCCCATGTCGTTCGACTTTACCAGCGGCATATGGCAATCGGTGCAACTCGAACTCTTGGGCGGATAGTAGAACGACCGGGCGCCTTGTCCGGAAACGCCGCTCGCCTGCCAGTTGTCGTAGTCATTGAAGCCACGGATCCAGCGGTATTGATTCACCGGAACATCGAGGTGCACCTTGTGACAGGTGGAGCAGAACTCCGACGAATCTTGCCGCATAAACGGCTTGATGAACGCGGCGCGGTGCGGCGCGGGGTCGAGCTTGGTGAGAAAGTCGTGGAACTTCCGCATGTACGGGTTCTTCGAATTCGCCAAGTCATGCAGCGGCGGGTACTCAATGGTGAAGCCGCCGTTGCCCATCGAGCTGTCCACGCTGACGATGGAATGGCATGACATGCAGCCTAAACCGGCCTGCGCTTCTGGCGTGTCGATCTGATCCTTCACCGGCTTGTCGAAGCGCCCATTGAATAGCAGCGCGTGATCGTGGCACCCGGCGCACCACTTGCTCGGTTGGGTGCCCACCACGTCCTGCATGTGCTCAATCGACTTCCGGTAGAACTGGTTGTTGAACGAGGCAAAGTGGTGCATGGAGCTCTTCCACTGCTCGTAGATGTCCTTGTGGCAGTCCGCGCAGCGCTCCGAGTCCATGAAGAAATTCGATGGGATCGCGCCGCCCACGTTGGTCTGCACGGACGACGGGAAAAACAGCGACTTCGGTCCTCCCCCTTCGCCCTCCATCGATAGCGGCGGATGCCCGGGGTTGCGGATGCGTGCCCGTGGGTCGGGAAAACGCTCGGCATACTGCCAGGCGGCCACGGGAAACACGACGGCAAATAACGCGGCTAGCAAGTAGCGGGTGCGATAAGAGGCCCACTCTTCGCCATGCTGCCGCGCCTTGCGTGCGAGAAACGGCAGCAACAGTACTACGGCGGCAAAAGCTACGGCGATGTGCGCGTGAAGAACACTGCGCTGCGGCGCGAGGTTGCCTTTGACGGCGAGGTAAAGCCCCAATCCGCCGGCCGTAGCCAACAGTAGGCCGGGAATGGTTGTGCCGTCCCGGAGTTCGGCGTTAGACAGCCACTCCGTGACAAACAACAACAGCAGCAGCACGCCGAGGGCAAGGTGGATCACCACGTTGCCCATGTAGAAAACGGTGGGGTGAGCAAAGGCCCAAATGTAACCGGTGTTGAGCAGCAGCAGGATGAGGAAGAAGCCGATGTAGCGGACAACGCGACGGTTCCACATAGTGTGAAGCGGGCAGAGACTCCCCTACTCCAATGATAAAACGCCGCGGCTCAGCGCGCCTGATTTCTTTTCAGGCCAGCAGCGGGCGAATCAATCCGCCGCCGGTCTGGCTGAGCTGCTTTTCCCGCCCCGCGTGGAAGTATCGCAGCTTGTTGTCGTCGAGGCCCAGCAGGTGGAGCAGGGTTACATGGAAGTCACGCAACGGATGCACTTCCTCCACGGCCGCGCCGCCCACTTCATCCGTGGCGCCTACAATATGGCCGGCCTTGACGCCTCCGCCGGCCAGCCAGCAGGCCATCGCGTTGGCATTGTGGTCGCGGCCCCACGCAGCACTGCCGCGCCGGATGCCGTTGTCGGGGCTGCGCCCGAATTCACCGGCCCACACCACCAGCGTCGAATCGAGCAGGCCCGTGCGCTTCAGATCCTTGATCAGACCGCTGACGGGTTTGTCGATGGCGCGCAGCCTTGAGCCATGCGCCTTCTCAATATAGTCGTGCGAGTCCCAACCCATCGCGATCACCTGAACGAAACGCACGCCGCTTTCCACCAGCTTGCGCGCCAGCAGACAGCGGCGGCCTAGCGCGTCGGCATCCTTGTTCGCGCCGCCGATTCCGTAGAGCTCCAGCGTCTTGGGCGGCTCCTTCGACAAGTCCGCAATGCCCGGCATCTCTGCCTGCATCCGGAAGGCGAGCTCGTAGGAAGCAATGCGCGCAGCCAGTTCAGCGTGCTGCGGGTGACGCTGCTGATGCATCTGGTTGAGCTGTTTGAACAGGTCCAGATTCGCGCGCTGGCGCTCCGGGGTCACGCCAGGTGGCGGCGCCATGTCCAGGATCGGCGCGCCTTCCGGCCGCAACTGTGTGCCCTGGTACTGCGCGGGCAGATAGCCGTTCGACCAGTTCGCGGCGCCGCCCTGCGGATAGGCGACATCGGGCAGCACCAGAAACGACGGCAGATTCTGATTGGCGGAGCCAAGGCCGTACGTCATCCATGCGCCGATGGCCGGATCGCCGCCGAACTGCGTGCCGGTGTTCAGATGATAGAGCGCGGTGGGGTGATTCACGCTCTCGGCCTTCAGACCGCGATAGAAGCAAAGGTCGTCAGCGATGCCCGCAAAGTTCTCCAGGAGCGTGTTGACGGGTACGCCACTTTTGACGGCCGGCTAAAACGTGAAGGGGCTCTTCACGTAGTAGCGCTCGCCGGTGTTCATGTTGGCCTCAAACTTATTCCGCTCTTTGGTGAAGCGCGTCACGTGGAGCGCCTCAAGCTTCGGCTTGGGGTCGAAGGTGTCGATATGACTGGGGCCGCCTTCCATCAACAGGAAGATGCAGTTCTTTGCCTTCGAAGCGTGATGCGGTTTTTTGTCCTCGGCCGCCAGCATCGCCGACAGCGCGACCGAACCCAAACCTATCGTGGGCCCAAGGAAAAAATTGCGCCGGCTGAACTTAGTAGACATAGATGAACTCGTTGGTATTGAAGATGACGAGGGCGAAATCGGCGAGCGCCCGCGTGGCGGCCTTCACGCCGGAAGCGTGCACGTTGGGCTCGAAGTCCGGCTGTTCGGCGTTCTGGCGAAACTCACTGACTTCGCCGGTCAACTCGCTGGTGATCTTGTGGACCAGCGGCTTCGGTCCCGGCTTGGCGGGCGGCGGATTCATTTCGTGCCAGGCCAACTGGCGCAGCACGTGCGCCTTGGCTGCCTTGCTCTCTTCCGGCGCGGCCGGCCGCCCGTAGGCAAGCTGAAAAGCGCGCTCCACCTGCTGGCCGAGCGTTGTGGCTTCCCGCTCCAGCCGTTGTGCGAAGGCCAGCGACAGGTCGTGAGCGAACTGGCTATTGAAGAGAGTAAAGGCCTGCGTGGCCACCGTGCTGGTTTCGCGGCGCTCACAGGAAAGATCGAGAGCCGGGCCATTGAAGACCTCAATCATCGGGTCGATCAGCGAGCGCTGCTGGAAGGCGTAAATCGTGCGCCGGTTGCGATCCTTCTTCCTGGGCGATGGCAGATACGCAGGGGCCAGCGAACCCATGCGGTGCTGCGGCTGGCGCGCGACGTCCTCGTTGATCTGCGGGAAGGTGCCGGGACCGCCGGTGTCGAGACTCAGTTCGCCCGACACCATCAGCAGGCTGTCCCGGAGACCTTCGGCCTCGATGCGCTTGGGCTGATAGGCGGTGCCCTGATAGTGATTCGAGAGCAGAATCTGGCGATGGAGTTTCTTCACGCTCCAGCCGTTGTCGATGAATGAATTCGCCAGCCAGTCAAGCAGTTCAGGGTTGAACGGCTTCTTGCCCATCTTGCCGAAATTGCTGGGGTCGCCCGCGATGGCGGCTCCAAAATGCGTCTGCCACAGGCGGTTCACCATGACGCGCGCCGTCAGCGGGTTCTTCGGGTTGGCAATCCAGCGCGCCAAGGCCGAGCGCCGGCCCTCGACGGTTTCCGGAATTGGCGGCGCGAGGTAGCCGCCGAAAGTTTCCAGCGCACTGAGCACGCCGGGCGTGACGGCCTCGGCGGGCGCTTGGATATTGCCGCCCGGCAGGATGTGCACCGGCGTGGCCTGGTAGGCGGCGCGCTTCGGATAACGCAGATTGGGCCCGCCGTCGGTGGCGCCATCGAGGGGGCCGCTCGAAACGGCGAAAGCCTTGGGCGCATAACGGTCGAGCGAGTCCAGATAGATCTGGGTGTGCTTCTGATAGAGCTTCATCTCCTCGAAGACTTCCGCCGGCAAACCCTCGCCGCCGTTGACCTTTTCGGCTTCGCCTTTGGGAAGATCTTCCGGCCGCGTCACGCCGTGACGCTTCATCAGATTCTCCAGGCCCAACTGCTTGAACGCCATCATTTTCTCGCGGGCCTGCTCGTGGCGCTTCTTCATGGCGTCGAAACCCGCCTGGAAGCCTTGCGGATCCTCGCCGGACTGCCAGGCAAGCGGCGCGCACGCAAACTCGGTGGTGGCAAAAACGGCCTGCAGGCGATAGTAGTCACACGTGGGAATGGGATCGAACTTGTGATCGTGGCACTTTGCGCAGCCCGCGGTGAGGCCCAGAAAAGTGGATGCGGTGGCGTGCGTCACATCATCCAGAAACATTTGCCGCGTGACGGCTTCCACGGACATGCCCGTGTGTTCCCAGGGGCCCGCGCGCAGGAAGGCGGTGGCGATCAAGGCGTCGCCGTTTCCGGCGATGAGCTCATCGCCCGCGATCTGCTCGCGGATGAATTGATCTTACGGCTTGTCCTGCTGGAAGGAGCCAATCACATAGTCGCGATAGCGCCATGCGTTGGGACGCTCGAAGTCGTTCGAGTAGCCGCTCGAATCGGCGTAACGGACCACGTCGAGCCAGTGGCGCGCCTGGCGTTCGCCGCAGCGCGGGCTGGCCAGCAGGCGATCGATCAGATTCTTGTACGCGTTCGGTGACTGGTAGGCAAGGTATGCCTCGACTTCTTCCGGCGTGGGCGGCAGGCCCGTCAGGTCGATCGTGGCGCGGCGAATCAGCAAACGCTTGCCGGCCCTGGGCGCGCTGCTGGTTTTCAGGAAACCGTCGATCGATTGATTCTTGTCGAAGGGGCGCAACGGCCGGAAGGCCCACAGGTCCTCGGCCGTGAGATTCCACTTGGTTTGCGCCGGCCCCTGCGCTGGCCACTTTGCGCCGGCGTCGATCCAGTTCCGGATGGCGTCGATCGCCGCGCTCTCCAGGCGTTTCCCCGGAGGCATTTGCGGCGCGCCCTCCCTACCCTCCAGCACTTTGGCCAGCAGGCTACCGGCGGCGTTCCCGGGGGTCACCGCCGGGCCGCGCGTGCCGCCCTTGAGGACCGAGTCGCGCGCGCGAAGGTCGAGCTTGGAGAGGGCCATGGCGGAGCCGTGACACCCCTGACATTCCTTTTCAAGAACGGCCAGGGCGGCGGCCTCCTGGCCGCTAGCCGCCACGCCAAGGCAGAGGATCGCGAGAAGGGTTGCTTTCACCATGAGGGGACTGATGATTCTTTTGACAACCCGATTTTACTCCTTTGCTGTCGGCCGGGTTGAGTGCTACGCTACGGGTTCGGTCCAGGTATTTGCATGCCCACCTTCGAACACTCTTCGTGGATCGACGCGCCCGTGGAGACCGTGTTCGGGTTTCACGAGCGGCCCGATGCGCTGGAACTACTAACGCCCCGATTTCCGCCCGCACGCGTGTTGCGCCGGCCCACGAGTCTGGCCGCGGGCACGATTGTGGAGTTGCAGATCGGCATCTGGCCGTTCGCCGTGCGCTGGGTGGCGCATCACATCGCCTATCAGCCGAACCGTCTGTTTGTGGACGAGCAGCGTTCCGGCCCGTTTGCCGCCTGGGTGCATGCGCACAATTTCACGCCCGAGCAAGGCGGCACGCGTCTCCTTGACTCGGTGGAGTACTCGCTGTTCGGCGGCTCCACGGCTGAGGCCTTGCTCGGCTGGTTGGTGCGGCGGCAATTGAACGGCATGTTCCGTTACCGCCACGAGGTGACGAGGCGTCACTGCGAACAGGCGCGGCAAGAATAGTGGGATGCAGATCGTCAGCCTCGGCGAGATTCTCTGGGACGTGTTCCCGGACGGGCACGAAGCGCTCGGCGGCGCGACTTTCAACTTTGCGTTTCATGCGGCGCGCCTGGGGCACGACTCTTGTTTCGTATCCGCCGTGGGTGACGATCCGCGCGGCCACAAAGCGCTGTTGCAGGCTACGCGCCTCGGCATCGATACGGACTTCATTGCGAAGCACGCGGCGCTGGAGACGGGCACCGTGGCGGTGACGCTCGACGCCGAACGCCAGCCTTCGTTCGTACTGCGGCGTCCGGCGGCGTACGACCAGGTGACGCTCACCGACGCGCAGATTGCGCGCATCGCGGCGTTGCGCCCGGAGTGGATCTGCTTCGGCACGCTCACCTTCGTGACGGCGGCCAACCGCGCCACGCTGCGGCGATTGCTGGATGCCTGCCCCGGCGCGCGGCGTTTCTACGACATCAATCTCCGGCCCGATAACTGGAGCGAGGCGCTGGTGCGCGAACTGCTGCCGCTGGCGCATGCGGTGAAGCTGAACGCCCCTGAACATGCCGCGCTCGCGCCGGTGCTCGCTTCGCTGCGGCCGGACGTGCGCGTGTGCGTCACGCTGGCGGACCGCGGCTGCGCGCTGGATGGCGTGGAAGTGCCGGGCGTGAAGGTGAAGGTGGCCGATGCAGTGGGCGCTGGCGATGCGTTCTCGGCGGCCCTCCTGCATGGCCTCGCGCAGGGATGGGACACGCAGCGCATCGCAGGTTTCGCCAATCGCGTGGGCGCGCTGGTGGTGAGCCGTCGGGGTGGGACGCCGTTCTGGTCGCCGGAAGAGTTGGTTGGTTGAGGCTTCGTCTGCGAGGATTACCGGCCTGACATCGCCTCAAACCGCAGCGCCGCCGAGTTGATGCAGTAGCGCAACCCCGTGGGCTCCGGGTCATCGGGGAACACGTGCCCCAGATGCCCGTCGCAGCGCCGGCACAATACTTCGTCGCGCAACATGCCGCCGCTGCCGTCTGTCTCCGTGTAGACGTTCGCAGCCGCGGCGGGCGCGGAAAAACTCGGCCAGCCGGTGCGCGAATCGAACTTGGCCGAAGAGTGAAACAGCGGCGCGTTGCAGGCCGCGCAGCGATAAAGGCCGGGCTCGTAATGTTTGTCGTAGCGTCCCGTGAAGGCGAGTTCGGTGGCCTTCTTCCGCGTCACGGAAAAGCCAAGCGGGGTCAACCGCTCGCGCCACTCCTCGTCGGCCAGTACGATCTTCGGCACCTCGCCGCCGCCCGTCACCTCGCCCGCGGCGGAGAGTTCCATGATGTTCACCAGCGCGAGCGGAACAGGCGGAGCAGTGCGCACCGCCACCACTGGAACCGGCGGCGCAGGCGCCTCGGAGCACCCCGCGAGCACCAGCAAAAAAACGTAGCAGCCGCTGTCGATTTCCACCGCCCTCGTTCGTTTGCTATCGCGGAAGGAGCACCGAAAGGCACCATGCCTCACTATATTCTCTTGTCGCGGGATAACC
>VFZP01000109.1 GCA_016871115.1 Acidobacteriota bacterium | reverse complement strand
GGCCACCCACAGCCACTCCTGCTTGGCCTGCTTCCAGCGTCTTCCCATCGCCATATCCGCATAGACGTCGGAAACATCTCCGGGGTCACCCGTGCTGGACTTTTACCACGCGCTGCTGACCGTCTATCGCGGGTCACGGTCTGTTCCGCCTTGCCAACGGTCCGAGGTGCCCGTTCATGTAGAGCCAGCTCAGCCACTCCACTTCCAGGGTCACCTGGCATCCGATGAAATCGCTGCATTGGCCTCGCGGCGGGGATGTCTCCGCTCACTCTCACATGACCCGTGACTTGAACCATCGTTTGGCCGTGCCTGGAAGCATCGGGTGGCCGCGAGTGCGGAGATTCGACTTGCTTCCCTGCCGCTGTTGTATATACAATTGTATTTACCAATGCAGTTCGAATGGGACCCAGACAAGAATCGAGCCAACCTCGCCAAGCACGGAATCGATTTCGCGTTGGCGGCAATCGTGTTCGCGGATCCCCACGTGACGCTGAGGGAAGATCAAATCGACGAGTCGGGCGAGCGGCGTTGGTATGCTCTTGGCTTAGCCGCCGGGTTAGAACCGATTCTATTGGTCGTTTATGTTTACAGGAGGCAAGCAGTGGCGAAGAAATTGTCCGCATCATCTCGGCCAGAAAAGCTGGTAAGAGTGAGCGCTGAGCGTATTTTCAATAAGCCGATTACGAAGGTACAGCGCGAGCGGCTGGCGCGATTGGCCAAAAAGCCGGACTCCGCGATAGACGTGTCCGACATACCTCCATTGACCGACGAGCAACTCGCGCAAATGGTTCCGTACCGGCTCCGATCCAAGACAACGCTTATTTCTTTTCGCGTCCGGAACGATGTGCTCACATGGCTGAAGTCGAAGGGGCCGGGGCATTTAAGCCGGATCAACGCCATTCTAGCCAACGTGATGGACGCCGAGGAGCGACTCAAGCGCGCTTGAACGTCTCGGCTCGAGCACGTCACAACCAACTGGTTTTACGTCGTTGCCGTCGCCCACCCTGGCTGGCTTTCGCAGCACTCTTGCCTCCGGACCGGAAGTATCGCGTGGCCAATGCGGCCAACGGCGGCGCCATCGGCGCGTAGGTCAAAATTGCGCTCAGCGCGTTGGAGAGTTGCGCCACCATTTTGTTTCTGCACGCTCCATCCCGGAGCGATAGAATAACGGGCGAGTGCACCTCCGCGTCCTGTTGCCGTCCCTACTCGTCTGCCTCGCCGCCTCCGCGGCGGAGACGCACGAATTTTTCGAAAAACGCATCCGGCCGGTGCTGGCCAAGCAATGCTACGCCTGCCATTCCGCGCAATCGAAACTCGGCGGGCTTGACCTCACTTCGCGCGCCAGCCTGCTGCAAGGAGGCAACTCCGGCGCTGCCATCGTTCCCGGCAAAGCGTCCGAAAGCCTCCTGATCCGCTCCATTGAGCACGCCTCGGAAAAACTCAAGATGCCGACGGGTCAGGCTAAGCTCAGCGCCACTGAGATCGCCGACTTGCGCACGTGGGTAGACGCCGGCGCCGCGTGGCCCGCTCCCACCGCCGCCACATCGGCCGCACCCGGCAGCAAAGGCCGCTATGAAATCACGCCCGAACAGCGCGCCTTCTGGGCCTTTCAACCTGTCACCAAGCCCGCGCTCCCGGCGGTGAAAAACAGCGCCTGGGCGCAGACGCCGATTGACCGCTTCATCGCCGCCAAGCTCGACGCCGCGGGCCTCGCTCCGAACCACGCCGCCGACCGCCGCACGCTGATCCGCCGCGCCACGTTCGATCTCACAGGCCTGCCTGCCACCGCCGCCGAGGTTGACGCCTTCGTCAACGACTCCGGTCCGCAGGCCTGGGCCAAGGTGGTGGACCGCCTCCTCAAATCTCCCCGTTATGGCGAGCGCTGGGCCCGCTTCTGGCTCGACGTTGCGCGGTACTCGGATGATCGCCTCGAGTCCGAGGTGGAAGCGCCCTACGCCAACGCCTTCCGGTATCGCGATTGGGTTGTCAACGCCTTCAACGAAGACATGCCCTACGACCGCTTCGTGAAAGCGCAAATCGCCGGCGACCTGCTCCAAGACAAAGACCGCACCCTTGCCGGTCTCGGCTTCTACGCCCTCAGTCCCGACACGCAGGAGGACCGCGTGGACGCCACCGGCCGCGCTTTTCTGGGTCTCACCACCGGCTGCGCGCAATGCCACAACCACAAGTTCGATCCGATTCCGCAGCGTGACTACTACGCCCTGCTCGGCGTCTTCACCAGCACCGAGCGCCACGAAACGCCGCTTGCCCCCGCCGCCGAAGTGAAGGCTTGGCGTGACCACGCCAAACGCATCGCCGACAAGAAGGCTGAGATTCGCGACTTCCTGCATGGCGAGGCCACGCAGCTTTCCATCCTTCTCGCCGGTCAAACCGCGCGCTACACTCGCGCCGCCGCACGCGTGATGGCGGGCGGCGCCACGGATGCCGACAACACGCTTGACCGTGAGACGCTGGACCGCTGGATCGCCTACCTCCGTTCGCCTGAGAAAGACCACGACTACCTGAAAGCCTGGGGCACGCCCGCCTTCGATCACGATGAATGGCAGCGCATCGTGGTGGGCGTGCTGAAAGAGCGCAAGGAAGTGGATGACACCAACCTCGTCCGCCGCGCGCAGGCCAAGGAGACGAAGACGCCGCCCGAGCTCGTGGCGCTCAAGCCCCAAAGCTTCTACGTCTGGCGCGACATGTTCTTCAGCGACTTCTACGGCAACCAGTTCAAACAGGAAGACGACGGGCTCCTCTACTACGGCCCCAACCGCGGGTTCCTGGAAACCGACGGCACCGTGGAGCGCTTCCTTGACGGCATCTGGAAAACGCACCTCGCGCAACTCCGCGCCGAGCTCAAGCAATGGAAGGAAACGCTGCCGCCGCAGTATCCGTTCCTGCACACCATCAAAGATCGCGAGAAGCCAAACATGGAGCGGCTCGACGGCAAGGGCGAAGAAGTACCGCGCGGGTTCCTGTCGATCTTGAGCCCCACGGGCGCGCCGCTGGAATTCAAGCGCGGCAGCGGGCGCCTGGAACTCGCCGAAGCCATCGCCAGCCCCGCCAATCCGCTCACGGCGCGCGTGATGGTAAATCGCATCTGGCAGCATCACTTTGAAACCGGCCTCGTGCGCACCGCGAGTGATTTCGGGCGCATGGGCGAGCGGCCCAGCCATCCGGAACTGCTTGATTACCTCGCGTCGCGTCTGGTGGAAAATCAGTGGTCCGTCAAAGCGCTGCACCGCGAGATCATGCTCTCGGCGGTCTACCAGGTCGCGTCGGTCAACTCGGCCGAGCCGGCCAAAGTGGATCCGGACAATCGCCTGCTCTGGCGCGCCAACACGCGCCGGCTCGATGCCGAAGCGCTGCGCGATTCGATGCTCGCGGTCACGGGCGAACTCAACCTCGCCATGGGCGGCCAGCCGTTTGACGTTTCAGAAGACAAAGACCGTCGTCGTGCCATTCACGGCTTTGTCAGCCGCCGCAAGCTGAACGCGATGCTCGCGCTGTTTGACGTGCCGAACCCCAATGCGAGTTCTGACCGCCGCGCCATCACCATCACGCCGCCGCAGCAGTTATTCTTTCTGAACGGCGGCTTCGTCGCCCGCCGCGGCGATGCGCTCGCCGCGCAGGTGAAGCCCGGCGAGATCGGCGAGATCTACCGCCGCGTCTTCGCGCGTGAGCCGCTCGACGCTGAAGTGCGGCTGGGCCGCGAGTACCTCGCCGCGTCGCCTGACGGCCGCTGGGCCGCCTATGCGCAAGCGCTGCTCAACTCCAACGAATTTCTGTTTGTGAACTAGAGGAAATGAACGCCATGACAAGACGAGAACTACTGCGCACCGCGGGCAACGGATTCGGCGCGCTCAGCCTCGCGGGCCTCCTGCCCGGCGCCGAAGTGGGTCCGATGACGCCGCGCTCGACGCACCACGCGCCCAAGGCCAAACACGTCATCTTCCTGTTTCTCAACGGCGGCCCATCGCACGTTGACTCGTTCGATCCCAAGCCCGCGCTCGACCGGCTGGACGGCCAGCCGATGCCGCAAACCGAGGTTGGCCCGGAGAACGGCGGCGAGGAAAAGGTGAACCGGCTGATGAAGTCGCCGTTTGCCTTTCAGCAAGACGGCCAAAGCGGCCTGCCCGTCAGCAGCCTGTTCCCGGAAGTCGCCAAGGTGATTGACGACGTGTGCGTGGTGCGATCCATGTGGACGGATCTGCCCGCGCATCCGCAGGCCATCATGCAGATGAACAGCGGGCGCTTCGTCGCCGGCATGCCGTCCATGGGCTCTTGGGTCACCTACGGACTCGGCACCGCCAATCAGAATCTGCCCGGCTTTGTCGCGCTGTGCGCCGGGATGCCCAACGTGGGTCCGGAGCTGTGGAGTTCTGGTTTTTTGCCCGCCGTGCATCAGGGGACGTATGTGCCCACTGACGAAACCAGCCCGGAGAAGATGATTCGCCATCTGCGAAATGCGCGGCTGAGTGAGGCCGAGCTACGCGCGCAGCTCGATCTGACGCAGGCGCTGAACCGGCTGGACATCGAGCGCCGCGGGAACGATCCGCGCCTTGAAGGCCGCATCCAGTCCATGGAAATCGCCTTCCGCATGCAGATGGAGGCGACCGACGCGTTTGACGTGGGCCGCGAGTCGCCGGCGATGCGCGCGCTGTACGGCGTGCCCGAACGCGTGGTGGAGATGAATTCCAAGAAGCGCTCGGCCACGCGCGACGGTGACTTTGCGCGCGGCTGCCTGGTGGCCCGGCGGCTCGTCGAGCGCGGCGTGCGCTTCGTGCAGGTTTACTTCGGCGAAGACATTCCGTGGGACAGCCACCACGACATCATGGTCCACAAGCCGCTCGCGCAACAGGCGGACCGGCCCATCGCCGCGCTCATTGCAGACCTCAAGCAGCGAGGATTGCTCGATGAAACTCTGATTCTCGTGGGCGGCGAATTCGGGCGTACGCCGTGGGTGGAAACCGTGGGCCGCATGAACGTGCAGAACGGGCGCAACCACAACGCCAAAGGCTTCACATATCTCCTCGCCGGCGGCGGCGTCAAGGGCGGCCGCGCCTACGGCGCCACCGATGAGTTCGGGTTCAAGGCTGTGGAGAAGCCGGTGCATGTGCATGACCTGCATGCCACCGCGCTGCATCTGCTGGGGCTTGACCACAAGCGCCTTACCTATCGCTACTCCGGCCGCGACTTCCGGCTGACGGACGTGGCCGGCAACGTGGTGCACGACATCATTGCTTAGCGTTGGTTGACGGTGGCGCGAGCTCTTCCTGGTGACGCCACAACTCGCCAAACGCCGCGCTACGGGCACGCAGGTCCGCGAAGGTGCCCTCGTCTACGACGTGGCCGGCGCGGAGCACGTAGACATAATCAATGTGGCGGAGCAGGTGCAGGCGATGCAGCGCTGGGACCACGGCCTTGCCGGAGAACTCCTGAAACAGGTTTTCGTAGATGCGGGTTTCCGTCTTCGGTTCCACGCTTGACGTGGGTTCGTCGAGCAGCACCACCGCTGAATCACGCGCCGCGAGAATACCTCTGGCGAGCGCGAGGCGCTGCTTCTGGCCGCCGGAGAGATTCACGCCCTTCTCCTGAATGCTGGACTCCAGGCCCTTGGGCAACTCCGCGGCGACGCCGTCAAAATATGCTCCCGCGCAGGCCGCGTTTACTTCTTCATCCAGGAGCGGCAGACCGAGCGTGATGTTGTAGCGGATGGTGTTCTCGAAAACCTCCGGCTCTTGGGGGAACAGCGTCACCGTGTCGTTGAGCGCGGCCATGTCGAACGGGCTGCCGTCCAAACCCACGTCCACGCCGGGCTCCGGCTCATAAAGCCCCCGCAGCAGCGCCAGCAGCGTGGTTTTGCCGCAGCCGCTTTCGCCCACCAACGCAATGCGTTTGCCGCGCTCCAGGCGCAGCGTGAGGTTGTGCAGACTTTGGGGCCCGCGCTCGCCCTCATGCTTTTCTCGGTGAGAGAAACTGAGGCCGTTGATGTTGATCTGCTTCCAATCGGCGGGCAGTTCGGCGTCGGCCTCGGGACGGTGGTGGGCGGCATAGGCGTCGGCCACGTCCCGCGCGGTTTTCACGTCGGTGTTGTACTGCATGATCTGGTTGTACTGCCAGGCCATGTCGTGAAAGAAGCTGGTGAACTGATTGACTTAGCCGAGCAGCGTGACGAGGCCGCCCACATAGAAGACGCGGCCCGGCTCCCAATGCTGATACACGTAGCCGACGGCGATCACGGCGTACGTCAGGCCCACCAGCATGTCGGCAAAAAACCACTTGCCTTCGTTGATCATCGCGTTGCGGCGGAAGGGCGTCCACAAATCTGCCACGCGCGCGAGGATGGTGGTTTCCATCGTTTTTTCCAGGCGCAGCGTGATCACCGTCAGGATGTTCGAAAAGCTGTCAAACAGCGTGGCGGAGATGACGTGTCCGCGCTCGTTCATCTCTTCCTGCGAACGGATGGGCGGCTTGTCGAAGCGGAAGATGATCACCAGCGTCAGCATTCCCAACGCCACACCCACGGCGCCAAACAGCAGCGAGAAGTAGAGCATGGCGGCGAAAGAGAAGATGAACTTCGCCGGCGCGTGGATGTACATGAAGCCACCGTCGAAGACGTTCTTGAGCACTTCATACTCCTTGCGGATGCGGTTGATGGTGGCGCCATTGTGGCGATCCTGGTGCCACTTCACCGGCAGATGCAGCGCCTGGTGATAACGTTCCCGCAGAAAGTTGCGGCTGAGGTTGAACGCCAGCTTGCGCTCCATCAGGCGCGCGGGGCCGTGGAAGCACCATTCGAGAAACTTGAGCGCCACATACGCGCCGCCATACACAAACGCATCGCGCAGGATGGTGCCGGCGCCCTGGCGCTGGATGCGGTCCACGAACCAGCCGAAGAGAATCGGGCCCGCAGCAGCCACCAGATTCGCGCACGCGAACATGCCGTAGACCAGCAGGTACCGGCGGCGCTCATGACGCGCATAGCGCCAACTGGTGGCGAGCAGGGAAAGATAGGGATTGCTCACGGCTCAACGGTGTGGAGCTTCACGATATTGGTGCTGCCGGGTTTGCCGATGGGTTGGCCAGCCACGAACACCAATTTGTCGCCAGGCTTGGCCGCGCCCTGTTCCACCACAATGCGGTCCATCTGGTCCATCATGGCATCGGTGTTATCGAGCAGCGGCGCCACCACGGCCTGCGCGCCATAGATCACCGACAACTGCCGCGCCACGGCTTCGCTGTGCGTGAAGGCGATGAGCGGCAGTTGCGGACGATAACGCGACACCAGGCGTGCGCTCGATCCAGTAGAGGTGAAGACGACGATGGCCGCCGCGTCGATGAGGCGCGCGGCGCGGAACGCGGCATCCGCCACAATCTCGGGCGTGGTGGTGCGCGGATTCTTGGGTACTTCCGATTGGCGTGTGGCGGCCACGGCAGCTTCGGCTTCCTTGGCCACGCGCGCCATCACCTTGACGGACTCCACGGGGAACTGCCCGGCCGACGTTTCCGCCGAGAGCATCGCCGCGTCGGTGCCGTCGTAGATGGCGTTGGCAATGTCACTCACCTCGGCGCGCGTGGGCACCGGGCTTTCAATCATCGATTCGAGCATCTGCGTGGCGGTGATGACGAACTTGCCGAGGGCGCGGGAACGCTCAATGATGGACTTCTGAATGAACGGCACTTTTTCGAGCGCCATTTCCACACCCAGGTCGCCGCGCGCCACCATTACCCCGTCGGTTTCTTCCAGGATTTCGTCAAAGTTCGTCCAGCCCTCGGCCTTTTCGATCTTGGCCACCATGGGGATCTGCGCCTCGTGCTCTTCGAGGAAATGGCGGAGGCGCAGCATGTCGTCGCGGCGGCGCACAAAGGAGAGCGCCACCATGTCGATGCCGATCTCGAGGCCGTAGAGCAGGTCGGCTTTGTCTTTCTTGGTGAGAGCGGGCGAAGAGACCGAGACGCCGGGGAGATTGATGCCTTTGCGGTCTGAGATAGGCCCGCCGGAGACCACTTCGGTTTCCACGCTCTTGCCGTCGGTGCGCACCGTGCGCAGTTCAATCGCGCCGTCGGCGAGCAGAATCCGGTCGCCCTGCTTGACGTCATGCGCGAGGCCGGCGTAGGTGGTGCACGCCCGCTGCGCCGTACCCAGGCACTCTTCGGTGGTGATGGTGAAGGCCGCACCGTTTTCCAGCATGGCCTTGCCGTTTTCGAATTTGCCGAGCCGGATCTTGGGACCTTGCAGATCCATCAGAATGCCGGTCATCACGCCGGCTTCCTTCGCCAGCGCGCGGACAGTTTGCACACGCGCGCCGTGCTCGGCCTGTGTGCCATGCGAGGCGTTGAGGCGAAAGACATTCACGCCCGCGGCGATCAGTTTACGGATAACATCCGGGGAGTCGCTGGCTGGACCGAGCGTAGCGACAATCTTCGTGTTGCGAACAGTAGAAGGCATAGGGGTTCGGTGAGCGGCGGGCCGGGGCGCTCTGTATCCAGTAAAGCACCTGGGCGTGGAGAAGATCTTCGAACGCGGAGCGTGGGGTATACTGAAAATCTCGGGCTATCCGTCATTAGGCGGAATGAAAATATTCGGACCAACACCGGTGCGGCGGCTCAATGAGGCCGTCGGGATCGTTGCGCTTGTCGTGTCGGTGTACCTCATCCTCGTATTCGTTTCTTACTACCCGCAGGACAACTCCTGGAACACGGCGGGGGCAACGGGCGAGGCACGCAATCTGGGCGGCGTCGCCGGTGCATATCTGGCTGACCTCTTTCTGCAAACCCTGGGCTTGGGCTCATTTCTGGTACCCGCGTTTCTGCTCGTCATGGCCTGGAAGTGGATTCACTCGACCGAAGTGGAGAATCAATGGGTGCGGCTGGGCGGGGGCGCATTGTTCTTTCTCGCCGTCATGGCCACGCTGGGTTTCTGGTCTGACTCGCGTTGGTTTGACGGCACCATTCCGCTGGGCGGTATCACGGGCGCGCTGCTGGTGGGCAAGCTTCTGCATTGGTTGAATCTCACCGGCAGTGTGTTGTTGACTTCCACCTGCCTGCTGATTTCCCTGTATCTGCTGACGACCTTTTCGCTGAGCGGCCTGCCGCCGTGGATGAAGCGGCCGGCGTGGCTGCTGGCGGGCTTACGTTTGCGCTGGAGCTACTGGCTGGTGGAAAGCCAGCAGCGCCGACTGGCGGAGAAGGAAGAGAAGGCCGCGGCGCGCGCGGCGAAACTGGCGCAGCAGGATCAGCCGGAAGAGCCCGCCATTGCGCGGCGCCGGCAGGAAGTGGTGACGGATCCGGAGCCGGGTGAGTTTGAGATTCCGATTCGCACGTTCGACTATACCGAGCCGGATGAACCGCAGCAGCCGATGTCCGCGGCTGTTGGTGTAAGCGCGTGGGATTCGGCTTCCAGTGAAGCGCCGCCGTGGGAGACCGCCGAGGCTGCTGAGGAAGTTGTAGCCGCGGCCGCTGCTGCTACTGCACCCGCAGTGAAGCCCCCGCCTGCGCCCGTGGCCCCGCCGCCTACGCGATACGCGGCGAACCGTTCGATCAAGCCGTTGCACGAAGCAGTGGTGGAACCGGAGCCCGTAGAGGCGGGTTGGGATGAGCCGAAGGTAGTGGAGTATGTTCCGCCGGCTCCAGTGGCGGCCCGCACGGCCGCCTCCGCGCCGCAGCCTGCATCACGTCACTATGAGTTGCCGCCCACCGCGTTCCTGAACGAGGCCGACGCGCGCAGCGCGCACGACCTGAACGAGCTGAAGGAAGTGGCCACGCGCATCAAGGGCAAGTTTGAAGAGTTCAACGTGATGGGCAACGTCACGCAGATCAATCCGGGCCCGGTGGTGACGACGTTTGAGTTCAAGCCGGATTCGGGCGTGAAGTACAGCCGCATCACGACGCTGTCGGAGGATTTGTGCCTCGGCCTGCAGGCCGAATCAGTACTGATTGAGCGCATCCCCGGCAAGCCGACGGTGGGCATTGAAGTGCCGAACACGCGGCGCGAGGTGATCAGCCTGCGCCAGATTCTGGAGTCCGACGAGTTCCACAATTCGCCTTCGAAGCTGACGATTGCGATGGGCAAGGACATCAGCGGGCGCATCAAGGTGGCATCGCTTGAGACGATGCCGCACTTGCTGATTGCCGGTTCCACGGGTTCAGGCAAGAGCGTGATGCTGAATTCGCTGATCATGTCGGTGCTGTACAAGGCGACCCCCGAGGACGTGCGGATGATCCTTGTGGATCCGAAGCGCGTGGAAATGGGCTTGTACGAAGAGATTCCGCACTTGCTGACGCCGGTGATCACGGACGCGCGCAAGGCGACCAACGCGCTGCGCAACGCGGTGCTGGAGATGGAGCGGCGCTTGAAGCTGCTGGCGTCGCAGGGCGTGCGCAACATCGAGCAGTTCAACAAGAAGGTGCGGCAGCAAATGGCGCAGCCGCGGAGCCTGTTCACCGAAATGGACGAGCAGGCGGCCGAAGCCGAGCGCCTGCAGCCGCTGCCGTTCATTCTGATTGTGATTGACGAGTTGGCGGACCTGATGATGCTGGAGCGCGGCGGCGTGGAAGAATCCATCACGCGTCTGGCGCAGATGGCGCGAGCGGTGGGCATGCACCTGGTGGTGGCCACCCAGCGTCCGAGTGTGGACGTGATCACGGGTTTGATCAAGGCGAACTTCCCGACGCGTATGAGCTTCCGCGTGGCGACGCGCGTAGACTCGCGCACGATTCTGGACGTGATGGGCGCCGAGCATCTGCTGGGCAAGGGCGACATGTTGTTCCTGCCGCCGGGTTCTTCGCGCCTGACCCGCGTGCACGCCGCGTATGTGAGCGAAACGGAGACGGCCGAGGTCTGCACGTTCTGGAAGAAACAGGCGCAGCCGGAGTACGATCAGAGCTACCTGATTGCGCCGCCCGAGGAAGGCGAGGATGGCGAGGCCGACGATTTCGCCGACTTCAACGATCCGGCTTACGAAGATGCCGTGCGCACGGTGTGCGAGGTGGGCAAGGCGTCTACTTCGACGCTCCAGCGGCGGTTGCGGCTCGGCTACGGGCGCGCGGCGCGCATCCTGGATAAGATGCATCACGACGGGATCATCGGGCCGCCCGATGGGAGCCGGCCGCGTGAGGTGCTGCGGCGGCCGGAGTGGCTGGATGCTCCAGTGGAGCCGGTGGGCTAGCGGCGAGCATAGTATTCGGCGGTGAGTTCGGCGAGCGATTTCTCGCGGCCGCGGTTTTCTCGGAGCACGCGCAGGACGCCTTCGCGATCTGCCTGCGGGCGTTCCTGGCCGAGCTTGAACTTGGCTTCGATACGATCGATGGGCATCGTGTAGCCGGGGATGGCGCGGCGAAGTCCAGTGAGGTATTGCGCGGGCATCTGCGCGAGTTGCTAGCGATTGGCGCCGCCGGCGTAGAGACGCTTGTTGCTCTCGACGAGGCGCGCGAGTGTCGATTCGAGTTCCGCGTTATCTTCCATGCGGCGCGGCGTACCGATGCAATGCACGGCGGCGAAATTCCAGGTGGGCACGGCTTGCGCGGTTTCATACCAATTCGGCGAGATGTAGCTGTGCGGGCCGTGAAACACCACGGTGGTCTCGGGGCTCGCGGCCAGCGCGGCGTTCTGCGGGTTGGCGAGCGCGAGGTGCCAGTGCAGCGTGTTGCCGTTTTCAAGGAGCGTGGGCACGTTCGACAGTTGCAGGCCGCCGTGCGTGGTGATCACCATCGCGAATGAGTACGTCTCAAGGAACGCGGCGGGGAAGCGCGGATCGTGCTCAGCGTGGCGTTCGGGGATGTAGATTGTGGTCACGTCGGTTGTCGGAAAATAGCATGATTACTCGCCTAGCTTTCCTATTGCCCGCTCTGGCTGCGATGGCGCGGCCCGCGGCGCGCATCAAGCGTGTGGAGTTGCTGCCCGTACAGGCCACGACGCGCACGGTGTGGCTGTTTGTGCGGCTGCACGCGAGCGGTGGATTGAGCGGACTGGGCGAGGCGTCCGACGCGTTCGGCTTTACGCGGACGACCAAGGAGCAGGCGGCGCGCATGGAGAACGAGTTGCGCGCGCTGTTCACGCTGATCGGCGGGCGTTCGCCGCTCGATATCGAATGGTTCCGCCAGCAGGCGTGGCCGCGCATTCAAAAAGAAGGGCTGGTGGTCGCCACGGCTTTCAGCGCGCTGGAGCAGGCGATGTGGGATCTGGCCGGGCAGTCGCTGGGGCTGCCGGTGTGCGATCTGTTGGGCGGCGCGGTGCGAACGGTGATGCCGGCGTATGCGAACATCAACCGGTCAGTGACGGAGCGTGTGCCGGCGGGCTTTGCAGGGGCGGCGCGGCGCGCGGTGGCCGACGGATTTCGCGCGATCAAGCTGGCGCCGTTCGACGGCTATCCGCAAGGCGCGGCGGCGACGGCGGACGCGGTGAAGCGGCACGTGGACAACGGCGTGGCGTCAATTGCCGCGGCGCGCGAGGAGGTGGGCGCTGACGTGCGGGTGATGGTGGACGCGCATAGTTTCTTCACGGTGCCGCAGGCGATTGAAGTGGCCGCGCGGCTCGAGCCGTACAGGTTGCACTGGTATGAGGAGCCGGTGGAGCCGACGCGCACGGCCGAGACGCTGGCGATCCGCAAGGCGATCAAGCAGCCGATGGCGGGCGGCGAGATGCTGTTTGCGCTGCGCGGGTTTCACGATCTGGTGGAGTCACGCGCGGTATCGATCATCATGCCGGATGTGAAGCACTGCGGGGGGCTGTTGGAGTTGACGCGGATTGCGGCCGCGGCGGCAGCGCAGGGCGTTGACGTTTCACCGCACAACCCGAGCGGCCCGGTGGCAACGGCGGCGTCGGCCCAGGTGTGTTCGACGATTGCGAACTTCGCGATTCTGGAAGTGCAGGTGGGCGAGGTCCCGTGGCGGGCGGAGGTGATCGATCCTCCGGAGGCGGTGGTGAAGGGCAGTGTGATGTTGGGGTCCGGCGGCGCAGGGTTGGGGGTGCGGTTGCGGGAGGAGTTGGTGCGGCGGTACGCGCTGTAGTAGGGGGGCCTCCCCAATGGCGGTAAACCGAGGTGGAGCCCTACTTCTTCACGATCTCGTCACGTTCCACCTTGCCGTCGCGGATGTAAAGAACCCGGTGGGCATACATGGCAATGTCCTGTTCGTGCGTCACCAGCACCACCGTGTTGCCGGCCTGGTGCAGGCGCGCAAACAGACCCATGATTTCGATACCGGTGGCGGTGTCGAGGTTGCCGGTGGGTTCGTCGGCGAGCAGAATCGAAGGGTTGTTCACCAGGGCGCGCGCGATGGCAACGCGCTGGCGCTGGCCGCCCGACAGCTCGTTCGGCTTGTGGTGCATGCGCTTTTCGAGGTCCACCTGACGCAGCGCGTGCGTCGCCTGTTCCAGCCGCTTCTCCGTGGTGAGGCCCGCGTAGATCAGCGGCAGTTCCACGTTGTGGAGCGCGGTGGCGCGCGGCAGCAGGTTGAACGTCTGGAAGACGAAGCCGATTTCTTTGTTGCGAATACGGGCCAGTTCGTCGTCGGTGAGGTCGCTCACCAGATAGCCGTTGATGTAGTACTTGCCGGAACTGGCCGTATCGAGGCAGCCGATCAGGTTCATCAGCGTCGATTTACCCGAACCGGACGGGCCCATGATGGCCACGTACTCGCCGCGCTTGATCTCGATGTCCGTGCCGTTGACGGCATGGATTTCCTGGTCGCCCATGATGAACGTCTTCCGCAGGTCGTAGGTGCGGATGACAATTCCGTCGCGGCGCAGCTGTTCACCGCGTTGGGTGTCGGCTTCTTTTTCAGCAGAGCGAGCCATGGGTGGTGGCAAATTCCTCTTCTAAACGAGTGTACGAGATCAGACGACGGCGCCGGGGCCGGGGTAACGCGCCCGCGCTAGGATTCAGTCTTGACCGGCGCCTTGTTGTCCACCTTGATCTTGGCTTCGTTCTTCAGCGTGCGGATCACTTTGTAGCTGCCGGTGATGACCTCTTCGCCTTCAGCCAGACCGATGAGCACCTCGATCTCGGTGGCGCCGGTGATGCCGGTGTCCACTTTGATGAAGCGCGCCGTTTCGCCCTTGATGGCGAACACGCCCTGCATCTCCTTCTTGCGCTCGCGCTCCTCGGCCGGGCTCAACGGCTTGGCGGCGGCCGCGGCAGCGTTGGAGTCTTTCGCCGCGGGCTCCAGGTCGCCCTTCTGGCGTACGGTGAGCGCCTGAATCGGGATGGTCAACACATTTTGCCGGATGGCGGTGATGATCTTCGCGGTGCAGGACAGGCCGGGCCGGATCTCCGACGGCGGATCGAGCAGCTTCACCACCACCTTGAAATCCTTCGCTTCCTGGCTGGAAATCGCGCTCTGCGAGGCGGCGAGGCCCGTGCTGCGCAGAATGGCCGTGTTACCGATTTCAATCACCTGGCCCTTGAACGCGCGGTTCGGCATGGCCTCAATAGTGACGTCCACCAGTTGATCCAGCTTCACGTTCACAATGTCGGTCTCATCCACTTTCACTTCGGCGGTGATGAACGACATGTCGGCGATCGTCATGATCAGACTGGCCGCCGAGTTCTGAATGCCGGGCACCACGGTTTCGCCCGTGCGAACGGGGAGATTGGTGACCATGCCGTCAATCGGTGAAACCGCCTGCGTACGCGCCAGCACGTCTTGCGCGCGGCGCAGGTTGGCCTGGCTGAGCGTGATGCGGCGCTGCGCGGCTGCCAACGAGGCCACCAACTGCGCACGGCGGGCTTTGGCCTGCGGCAGGCGCGACTCAGCTTCGCGCACGCCAGCCGCCGCGGCATCCACCATGATCTTGGCGTCGTCGAAGTCTCGGCGGGCAATCAGCTTTTCCGCCGACAGCCGTTCGACGCGCGCAAAGTTGATCTTGGTTTTTTCGAGTTCGGTCTTGCTGCGGTCAAGCGAAGCTTCGAGGGTGCGGATGTTCTCGTCCTCCACCCTCAGTCCCGCTTCGGACGCAGCCGACTCGGCTTCCGAGCTCGACACCGTCGCACGCTGCGCGGCCACCTCGGCCTCCGGCTGCACGCTTTCCAATTGCGCAAGAAGCTGGCCGCGGCGTACCGGTTGGCCCTCCACCACCAGAATCTGCGTGATGCGCGCGGGCCCGGCAGCGTTGGAGCCAATATTAATGTAGTTGCGAGGCTTGATTTCACCCGACGCCGCGACCATCGAGGTCAAATCCTGGCGTACGGCGCGCCCTGTCTGCACGGTGACAATACCGCGCTTGGAGTATTGTATGCTGCCGTACACTCCACCGGCCGCCAGCAGGGCCAACGTTCCGCCGATGGCGGCCTTCCACTTGGTCTTCAAGTAAAACATCTCCCCCGAGACTTCAGACGCAATAACCAAGCCTGAAGTTCTCTTTTCATCATAATAAAATGGATGACTGAAGCGCCAACGCGCGGGGCGCGTTTCTTGTCGCAGAAACTCTGCGAGCACCGGGCGCCCGGAATCGGGCATCCTGACAGGAGGAACAGGCGCAGGCAAGCTATGATCGAAGTGGCTCTGGTGCAAACCCGCCGAGATGAGAGAAAATGACGCAATGCCCTCCTTCGTTCCGGTCGAAGAATTGTTCGCTGGTCGCCACTTCGACGCGGAGATTGTGGTGTTGTGCGTGCGGTGGTACCTGAGCTTCAAGTTGAGCTACCGGGATTTGGTCAGCATGATGAGCGAACGTGGCATCAACCTTGCGCACACGACGATTCTGCGCTGGGTGCAGCATTACATGCCGGAGTTCGAGAAGCGCTGGAAGCGGTACGCCCGCCCGGTGGGTGACTCGTGGCGGATGGATGAGACCTACGTGAAGGTACGCGGTG
>VFZP01000108.1 GCA_016871115.1 Acidobacteriota bacterium | reverse complement strand
CCGCTCGCATTCCACGGCGTTCGTCATCAACGCATCCGCGCGCTCGTCGGCGGGCTCAACTCGGTGTGGATGACGGCGGTGGCGCGCGAGGAGTACATTCAGCGGTCCGGCCACGAGAGCCTGGAGAAGATGCTCCGATCAGCCCCGGGGCCGCGCATCATTATGAAGCCGCCCGGCAGCACTGTGCCCGTCGCCACCGACATGATCCTCGCTCACTATGGACTGTCGCGGGCGCAATTGGTGGCCAATGGCGGCAGCATCATCCAGGTGACGGTGAACCAGATTCCCGAGATGCTCTCCGATGGCCGCGCGGATATCTACTTTGAGACAGCGATCAAGGGCCATCCCGCGCTCACCGAAGCCGCCACCACGGCGGGCATTCGTTTCCTCGATTTCGACGAAGGGCTACTCGACGCGCTCGCCCGCCAGGGGATGACTCCGCGCCCCCTGCCAGCCTGGTTCAAGGGACAAAGCAAACCAACCGCTGCCGCAGATTGCGGCACAGTGTTGATTGCGCGCGAAGATCTGCCGGATGACCTCGCGTATCTCATCACCAAGACACTGTGTGAACGGCGCGATGCCATGCTGCAGGCTCACAAAGCCTGGGCTGACTTTAAGCCGCAGGTGAGCCACCGGCGCGAAGTGACGGGCGTGCCGCTGCATGCGGGCGCCGAGCGGTACTTCAAGGAGCGTCAGTGGCTCTAGAAGCAACGCTCGAAGAATCGTCAACGTCGCCGCGGGGTACCAGCGCTGCGACACTGTTGCTGGGGATTCTCTGGTGCGCGTTTCAATTGGCCATCATCCTCTGGCCGCAGCAGCCGATGGTGGCGCGCCCCATGCATCTGTTCTTCGCGCTGACGGTGTTGTTTCTCAACTCGAGCGGGGGGCCGGCCTGGCTGAAGCCCACGCTGGTAGCCGCGTCGGGCGCGGTGGGGGCCTACTTTCTTCTGAACGCGCAACGGCTGGCGGATCGCGTGGAAGCGGTGGATCCGATCCTCAGCATCGACATCGCCGCGGGCCTCCTGCTCGTGCTGCTGCTGCTTGAAGGCGTGCGGCGCTGCGTAGGCTGGTCTCTGCTGGGGTTGCTGCTGTTCACGCTGCTGTACAGCTTCGCCGGGCCGTGGTTTCCAGGCTGGTCACGCTTTAGCGGTTTCCGCCTCGAAGACACGATTGAGATCATGACCATGACCACCAACGGCGTGCTGGGCGTGACCACGGAAACTTCGGTCCAGTTTGTTTTCTACTTTCTGATGTTCGGTTCCGCCTATGCGGCCATCGGCGGCGGGCGGCTCTTCATCGACATCGGCCTCAAGACCAGCGGACGGCAGCAAGGCGCAGCGGCCAAAGCGGCCGTGGTGTCCAGCAGTCTGATGGGCACCATCAGCGGCAGCGCGGTGGCGAACGTCGTGTCGGTGGGAGTGTTCACCATTCCGCTCATGCGCCGCGCGGGCTATTCGGCCGTGAATGCGGCCGCGATCGAAGCGCTTGCTTCCACCGGCGGCCAGTTGATGCCGCCAGTGATGGGCGTGGCTGCGTTCGTGATGGCGGAGATGCTGCAGATGGACTATGGCCGCATTGCGATGGCCGCGCTGATTCCCGCGGTGGCGTTCTACTTCGCTCTCTTTGTAATTGTCGACCTCGGCGCGCGCAAGAGCGGCATCGGCACCTTAGACGCCAGCCAGGCAACGCCGTCAGCGCCGATCTGGCCTCGGCTGTACCTGCTGCTGCCGCCGGTGTTGCTGATTGCGTTGCTCGCCTCCGGCAAGTCCGCAACGCTTTCGGTGGTGGCCGCGATTGCCGCCTGCGTTATCTCCGCTTATCTTCGCCGCGACAGTTGGGTGAGCATCAGCGACTGGCTCCGGGTGATTGAAGATGTGGCGCGACAGGCCGCGCAGGTGGCCATTCCGATTGCGGCCATCGGCATTATGGTGGCCGTGGCGGTGCAGTCGAACCTGGCGCTGCGGTTTTCCTCCAAGCTCATTGCGGGCGGTGCAGCCAACGTTCATGTCGCGCTGTTGCTCACCGTCATCGGCTGCATCGTGATGGGCATGGGCCTGCCCACGGTGGCCGCCTACATCATCGGAGCGATTCTCTTCGTGCCAACGCTGATCAAACTGGGCCTCACTCCTTTGTGTGCCCACTTCTTTGTAATGTACTACTGCGTGCTGTCGATGATCACACCGCCGGTCGCGCTTGCGTCCTTCGCGTCCGCAGGCCTCGCCAAAGCAGGTGTGATGGAAACCGGATGGCAGGCTTTTCGCTTGAGCCTCGTCCTATTTCTCATCGCGTTTGGGTTCGCCTTCGATCCGCTGCTGCTGGGGCAGGGTCCGCTTCCCAGCGTGATGGTTGCCTTCGCTGGTCTCCTCACGGGCACGGGCGCATGGGCGGTGGCACTGGTGGGCTATCTCAACGGCCTGTTGTCGTGGGGCGAACGTTTTCTTTATGGGGCCGTGGCAGTGGCCAACATCGTGTTTCCCACGTTGTCGGTTGGCTGGAATGCAGCGCTGCTTGGCGCGGCGCTGTTGTGTGTCTGGAACATGTTCTTGAAGGCCCGCGTAACCCGCACTCGCGCGGCGACCAGCGCCGAGGGAGCCTGAAGTGAGCGAATGGGCGCAGGTGCTGCCGCGCGATTTCCGCCAAGCCTGCCGCGAGGGCCGCTATGCGGGAACCACGCGCGGCGCAGCCCTCGGCTACCTGCAGTGCAATCTCGCGATGATCCGCGAGAAGTACGCCTACGACTTCCTGCTGTACTGCCAGCGAAATCAGCGCGCCTGCCCGGTGATTGAAGTTCTAGACGTGGGTGACCCGGAGCCACACCTCACCGCACCCGGCGCGGACCTGCGCACAGACTTGCCGCGCTATGCCGTCTACCGGGACGGGCGGCGCCTGGACGACGTGACCGACGCCAGTTCGCTGTGGCAACCCGACTTCGTTTCGTTCCTCATCGGCTCGGGCATCACCTTCGATCAAGCGCTCGAAGACGCCGGCATCCCCACGGGCTACGATCGCTGGGTGCTGCGCACGACGCTACCCACCACGCCGGCCGGCCGGTTTCATGGTCCGATGGCGGTGACGATGCGCTGGCTCACGCCCGAGCAGGCGATTCGCGCCGTGCAGGTCACCACGCGCTTTCCGTTCAACCACGGCGCGCCCATTCACATCGGCGATCCGGCGGCGATTGGCGCGGACCTCGCACATCCATTGGTGGGTCCGCCGGTGGATCGAGTCCGCGACGGCGTAGTGCCGGTGTTCTGGGCGTGCGGCGTCACGCCGCAGGAGGCCGCGCTCGCCGCGGGCATCGATGTGATGGTGACGCATGCGCCGGCGCATGGGTTCGTCACCGATTGGGAAGCGCGTCGCCTGGCGATTCCCTGATCGCCTTACGCGAGCAACTGCCTCGTCACGTTCCCGTGCACGTCGGTCAGCCGGAACCACCGGCCTTGGAATTTGTACGTCAGCCGCGTGTGATCCATGCCGAGCAGGTGAAGAATCGTCGCCTGCATGTCATGCACGTGCACCGGGTCCTTCGTGATGTTGTAGGAAAAATCGTCCGTCTCACCATACGACAACCCGGCTTTCATCCCGCCACCTGCCAGCCACCACGCAAAGTTGCGCGGGTGATGGTCGCGGCCATAGCTTGTCTCCGTCAGCTTGCCCTGGCAGTAGATTGTGCGGCCGAATTCCCCGCCCCACACCACCAGCGTGTCCTCCAGCAACCCGCGCTGCTTCAAGTCCGTCACCAGCGCCGCCGACGCCTGGTCCGTCCCGCGGCACTGCATGGCGATATGCCGAGGCAGTTCGTTGTGCTGATCCCAGCCGCGATGGTAGAGCTGCACAAAGCGCACGTCGCGCTCCGCGAGGCGCCGCGCCAGCAGACAGTTCGCCGCGTACGTGCCGGGCTTGCGCGCTTCTTCGCCGTAGAGCTTGAAGGTCGACTCGGGCTCATTCCACAAATCCATCAGATCCGGCACCGATGACTGCATGCGGTAGGCCATTTCGAACTGCGCGATGCGGGTTTCGATCTCCGGATCGGCATACGCTTCGTGCCGCATCCGGTTGAGTTGTTCGAGGCCATCGAGCATTAGGCGGCGCGACGAACGGTCGAGCCCATCCGGGTCCTTCAAATACAACACCGGCTCAGCGCCGGAGCGGAAACGGACGCCCTGATAGTTCGACGGCAGGAAGCCGGAGCCCCACAGGCGCGAGAACAGCGGCTGGTCATTGATCGGCGTGTTCGACGTGGAAAGCAGCACCACAAACGCCGGCAGATTCTTGTTCTCGCTGCCCAGCCCGTACGTCACCCACGTGCCCAGCGAAGGGCGACCCGGCTGCTGCGAACCGGTCTGAATGAACGTGATCGCCGGGTCGTGGTTGATCGCGTCCGTATGCAGGCTCTTGATGATCGTGAGATCATCCACCACATTGGCCGTGTGCGGCAGCAACTCGCTCATCCACGCGCCGCTCTTGCCGTGCTGCGCAAACTGGAACACGCTCGGCGCAACCGGCAGCGCGCTTTGGCCTGACGTCATGCCGGTGATGCGCTGGCCCATGCGAACGGTGCCCGGCAGTTCGGAGCCGAACATCGCCTTCATGGCCGGCTTCGGATCGAATAGATCCATCTGCGACGGGCCGCCGGATTGGTGCAAAAAGATCACACGCCGCGCCTTGGCCGGAAAGTGCGACGCCGACGCCGGCGCATTGGTAGCGCCCGATAGTAGCGACGACAGTGCCGGGATGCCCAGCCCAAACCTCGCCGCGCGCGAGAACAGTTGGCGGCGCGTGAGCGCCAGTTCCACTTCTTGACGAATATCCTGCATGGCGTGCTTACTCTTTCGTGATCGCTTCGTCGAGGTTCAGAATCATCGTGGCCACGTTGGTCCACGCGGCGAGATCGGCCACCGGCAACTGCGCGTCAGGCTTTGACTCGCCCGTGGAAATCAGCTTCCGCGCTGCCGCTTCATCTTTCGCGTAGCGCGCGGTTTGCTGCGCGGCCACGCGTGCCAGCAATGCCGTTTCCCGCACTTCCGGCGCGCGCGCCAGCACCCGTTGATAGGCGAAGGCAATGCGTTCCTCGGGTTTGCGTCCGCCGTCGCGCAGCATGCGCTGCGCCAGGTGCCGCGCCGCTTCCACATAGGTCGGGTCATTCATCAGCGCCAGCGCCTGGAGCGGTGTATTCGTCACGGCGCGGCGCGACAGACACTTCTCGCGGTCCGGCGCGTCGAACGTCACCAGCGCCGCTGGCGGTACCGTGCGCTTCCAGAAGCTGTACATGCCGCGGCGATACAGATCCTCACCGTGCGAGGGCGTGTACTTCTGCGCGGTGAATTCGCGACCGAACGCGAGTTCATCCCACAGCCCCGCGGGCTGGTATGGAAACACACTCGGCCCGCCGACCGCGGCATTCAACAATCCGCTCGAAGCCAGGGCGTTGTCGCGCACCAACTCCGCCGGCAGCCGGAAGCGCGACATTCGCGCCAAGAGCCGGTTCTCGGGGTCGCGCTCCTGCAATGCCGGATTCGACTTGGATGCCTGCCGGTACGTGGCGCTCATCACCATCAGCTTCTGCATCGCCTTCACGTCCCAATTCGTGCAGATCAGTTCGGTCGCCAGCCAGTCGAGTAACTCGGGGTGGCTCGGCGACTCACCTTGCGAGCCGAAATCTTCGGACGTCTTCACCAGCCCGATGCCGAAATACTGCTGCCAGAACCGGTTCACCGTCACGCGCGTCATCAGCGGATGCGAAGGATCGGTCAGCCAGCGCGCGAGGCCCAGCCGGTTGTTCGGTGCGCCCGGCGGTAGCGGCGGCAGTGCGGCAGGCACCGCGGCTTCCACCCTATCGGTCTTGTTGCGATAATCGCCGCGACGCAGCACGAAGGACTCACGCGGCTTCTCCTTCATCTCCGCCATCACCATCGCGCCGGGCACAACTTCGCCGAGATGCGTGCGTTCGGTTTCCAGCTTCTTCAGCCGCGCTGCCATGTCGCGGAACTGCGCGGGCGCGGTGTGCGTGAGGAAGTACCCCCGCAACCGGTCACGCTCTTCGCGCGTGCGTTTGCCGGGCGGAATCTCGCTTGTCCTGTGCGCCGAAAGATGCGTGGCGAGCGGCGTCAACTCATCCTGCTTCAGCACGCGGCTGTAGAGACGCAGGTCATCGAGGTGCCCCTGGAACTCGCGGATCACTAGCGGCTCGCGCGTGGCAAACCGCACCGGCGCATCGTTCAACACTTGCAACCCCACCGGCTTGGCGTCAAAGAACAACTGCACCTGCTGGCCATCGAACAAAATCGCCACATGCGTGACTTGGTTATAGAGGAGCGGCGCTTCGCTCACCACCTTGCGCTCTCCGAAATGCAGTGTCAGCGGCGCACCCCGCTTGTAATAGGGAACGTATCCCGAGACACCGGTGTGCGCCTGAAGCACGGAGCCCTTATCGAACAGCCGCACCGTGCGTTCATGTGTCGGCCGCACATGGAAAGCCAGCGTGAACGGCTGCTTGTCATCTTCCAGCACGCCATCGCCGAGTTGCATCTTTTCATCCACCGTCAGCCGGACACCGCGCCCCACCGGGGTGCTCTCATAGGTCGGCTCGCTTGCCAGCATCTTCGCCGCTCGGTAGTGGCCCGACGAGTCTTCGAGGCCGCCCTCAAAGTCGTAGTGCATCTCCAACCCGGCGCGCAAACGCCGCTGCAACGCAACCGCCGGTTCGATTGTCTTTTCCCACACCGCCTGCGCTTCGTCGACGTCTTTCTCCTTCAGACGCTCGCGCAGCGACTTGATCTCGTCGTCCATCTTCTCGATCTCGGAAAGCTGCCCGGGCGATGCGACAAACATCTTCGGCTCCGCATTGCCGCGCTTGCCGTCGAGCCCCTTTTCGTCCACCGTATTGAAGAACGCGAAAAACCGGTAGAAGTCCTTCTGCGTGATCGGGTCGTACTTGTGATCGTGGCAGCGCGCGCAGCCCATCGTCATGCCCATGAAGACGTTCGCCGTGGTTTCCACGCGGTCCACTACATACTCAGTCAGATACTCCTCGGCAATGGCGCCGCCTTCAAAGTTGATCATGTGATTGCGGTTGAACCCGGTCGCGAGGCGCTGCGCGGGCGTCGAATCGGGAAGCAGATCGCCCGCGAGTTGCTCGACAACAAATTCATCCCAGCGTTTGTTTTCGTTAAACGACTGAATCACCCAATCGCGCCACGGCCACATCACGCGATGCGAATCAATATGAAAGCCGTGAGTGTCGGCATAGCGCGACAAATCGAGCCACAACAGCGCCATCTTCTCGCCGTAGTGGCGCGAGGCAATCAGCCGGTCCACTACCTTTTCATACGCATTCGGCGCCTTGTCTCGCACGAACGCCTCCACGTCGGCGGGCGCGGGCGGTAGCCCGGTGAGATCGAGCGTCACGCGGCGGATCAGCGTCCGGCGGTCTGCCTCGGGCGACGGGTGCAGTCTCTCGCGTTCCAACCGTGCCAAAACAAAATGATCAATCAACGTTTTAGCCCAGGCCCGGTCCTTCACCACGGGTGGCTCGGAGCGCGCGGGCGGCGTGTATGACCAATGCATCTTCCACGGCGCGCCCTCGTCAATCCAGCGCTTGATGAGCGCAATCTGGTCGTCCGTCAGCTTGCGGCCGGAAGCCACGGGCGGCATCCGCAGCGCGGGCTTGGCGTGCGTCAGGCGTTGGAACAGCGGACTGCCCGCCGCATCGCCCGGCTTGATCTTCGCCAGCGCGCCCTCTCGGGTATCCAGCCGGACGCCGGCCATCCGGTTCGTCTCGTCCGGACCATGGCACGCAAAGCAATTCTCAGACAGCAGCGGGCGGATCTGGCGGCCAAAGTCCACCGCAGGCGGAGCGCTCCACGCCCAGCCATTCACGATCGTCAGAGCAGCCAGCCAGAAGGGAGCACTTCGTCTCATCGCTCATATCATATCGCCCGAGTCACAGATACAGGCGCGTCACCCATTCGGCCACCAGCGGGGGCTTCGCGCCGCCCTCCACTTCCACCGTCGCCTTCCACGTCACTTCCGCTCCGCCGTCAAAGTCTTTCACCGACGCCAGCAGGAAGCGCCCCCGCACGCGCGCTCCGCTCGGCACGGGCGCGGGAAAACGCACGCGGTTCAAGCCATAGTTGATGCGCATGCGAAAATCGCCCTGGACGTCCACCGCTTCGCGCGAAAACTCAGACAACATCGACAAAGTGAGGAACCCGTGCGCGATCGTCGCGCCGTAGGGCGAATCCGCCTTCGCGCGCGCCGCGTCAAGGTGAATCCACTGCCGGTCTTCGGTGGTCTCGGCAAACGCGTTGATGCGCGACTGCTCCATCGTCATCCATTCGGAGACGCCCACTTCCTGCCCCACCAGAGTGCGCAGTTCATCGATCCCGTTCACCACACGCGTTGGCATATCGCGCCAGGGTACCATGGCTGGTTCATGCCAACTGTCGCACTCATCCACGCCTCACGTGCTTCCGTGGACCCCGCCACACATCACTACAACACCGCCGCGCCGGAACTGACGACGTTGAATCTGCTGGACGACGAAGTGATGGGCTACCTGGCCGCACTGGACCTGCGGCGCGCCACACGTAGGCTGTCGGAGATGATTGAACTCGCGCGCACCGAATATGGCGCCGCCGCGGCGCTGATCACCTGCTCGGCGCTCAGCCGCGACGCAATGCGCGAGTTGCGCACGCAGGCCAAAATCCCTATTGTCAAGATCGATGAGCCCATGGCCCGCCGCGCGGCGGCGGCCGGACACAAAATCGGCATCGTCGCCACGTTCCCGGCCACCGTCGCCACCACCGTTGAACTGCTGCACGCGGCCGCGCTGGTGCCGATTCAAACCACGCACTTGTTGGCAGCCGACGCGCTGAAAGCACTGCTGCGTGGCGATTCCCTCCTGCATGACCGGCTGCTGCTTGAGGCCGCCGCCGAAGTGGAAGGCGAAGGCATCGATACCCTGGTGCTGGCTCAGGTTTCCATGGCGCGCCTGGAAGCACAGGTACGCGCCAAGGTGCGCGTGCCGGTGTTCTCCAGCCTTTCCACTTCTCTCGACGAAGTGCGTGCGCTACTTTCCCAACCCGCCAAGCAGGTAGCCGGTTAACTCGGAAATCAGCAGATTGCCCACGTTGTCGGGCGAGTAGTCGATCCGCGGCATGTCATCCACGGTGATGGCGATGGCAAACTTGCCGCGCGGCGAGTAGACCAGCCCCACGTCGCTGCGCAGCGCATCGAGCGCGCCGCCCTTGCTCATCACCGGGACACGTTCATCCAGGCGCCGGCCAATGCCATCCTTGAATTGTTGCCGCCGCATTACGTCCAGAATTTTCTTCGACGCCGCCGGGCTGATCACCGTGCCCTGGTGCAGCCGCTCCAGCAGCGTTACCATTTCACGCGCCGTCGATGAGCCGATACCGAACCGCTTGTTCTCTTCGACGGCTCCCGCCTGGCTCACACCTTCTGGCTCTTGCTTTAGATTCTTGCCGTCACCCAAAATCTTGCGCATCGATCGCGTTCCCGGCAATTCCAGCGAGTCCATCACTTCGTTAATATAGTCTGCCGTGAAGCGATTGAGGACCAAATTCGTGGCGGTGTTGTCGCTCACCACGATCATCAAGTTGCACAGGTCGCCGAGTTGGAACCGCTGGCCCGGCGAAAACTCCCGCAGCACGCCGGAGCCCGACACTACGTCGCGGTCCATCATCGGTAGCAGGTCGTTCCATTTGGCCTTGCCGGCTTCCACAGCCGCATGCACGGCCACCAGAATCGGCAGCTTTACGGTGCTGGCCGTGCGCACTTTTTCGTCTTCGCGCAACCCGAAGGTGGCGCCCGTATCGAGGTTCTTCGCATAGAGCCAGACCTTGCCCTTGAAGGCGTTCGCCGCCTTCTCAATCTTGTGCTCCATCGTGCGAAACGCCGCGGACTGCGCGCAGACCAGGGCCGCCGTCAACACAGATCCCAGGGCCAGCCGGATCAGCATTTCCGCATGGTAACGCAATCCTGCATGCTAAGCTGAAGAGCTCCCACCAACATGCAGTTAGACAAAGTGTATGAACCCCAGCGGTTCGAACCGCACTGGGCCCAGTGGTGGATCGACGCCGGCATTTTCCACGTCCCTGACGGGGGCGAAATGTTCTCGCTCGTCATCCCGCCGCCGAACGTCACCGGCTCGCTTCACATGGGTCACATGCTAGAGCACACCGAGATCGACGTGACGATTCGCTGGCGCCGTATGCTGGGCCAAGCCACACTCTGGCTGCCTGGAACAGACCACGCCGGCATTGCCACGCAGATGGTGGTGGAGCGGCAACTCGCCGCCCAGGGCATCAAGCGGCACGATCTCGGCCGCGGCGAATTTGAGAAGCGCGTCTGGGCGTGGAAGGAACAATCCGGCGGCACCATCAAGCGCCAGATGATCCAGGTGGGCGCTAGTTGCGACTGGTCTCGCGAGCGCTTCACGCTCGATCCCGGCTTGTCGCGCGCCGTGCGCGAAGTGTTCTGCCGCCTCTATGAAAAGGGCCTGATCTACCGCGGCGACTACATGGTGAACTGGTGTCCGCGTTGCGGCACCGCGCTCAGCGACCTTGAAGTCGACAAGGAAGACACGCAAGGCAACCTCTGGCACATCCGCTATCAGGTGGCGGGCACGGGTGAGTGGCTCACCGTAGCCACTACGCGCCCGGAAACCATGCTGGGCGACACGGCCGTGGCCATCAACTTCAAAGACGCGCGCTACCTGCACCTGCATGGCAAGTACGTGATGTTGCCGCTGATGAACCGCGAGATCCCGATCATCCTCGACGATCTGGCCGACCCGCAATTCGGCACCGGCGTCGTGAAGGTGACGCCCGCGCATGACCCGAACGATTTCGCCGCCGGCCAGCGTCACAACCTCCCCAAGATTCAGGTGATCGCCAGCGACGGCAAGATGACGAACGAAGCCGGAACTTATGCCGGACTCGATCGCGCCGAAGCCCGCAAGCGCGTACTGGCCGATCTGGAAGCGCAGGGATTCCTGGTGAAGACCGATGCGCACGCGCTCGCCATCGGCAAGTGTCAGCGCTGCAAGACCATCGTCGAGCCACTCGTTTCGCGCCAGTGGTTCGCCAAAATGAAGCCGCTCGCCGAGCCCGCCATCAAGGCGGTGGAGGACGGGCGCATTCAGTTCATCCCGGAAAACTGGACCAAGATCTACTACGAGTGGATGCACAACATCCGCGACTGGTGCATCTCGCGCCAACTCTGGTGGGGCCATCGCATTCCCGCCTGGCACTGCAAGGATTGCGAGCACATCACCGTGTCGCGCGAGGACATCACGAAGTGCGAGAGCTGTTCCTCAACGAATCTGCAGCAGGACACCGACGTGCTCGACACGTGGTTCAGCTCGGGTCTTTGGCCATTCTCCACCCTCGGCTGGCCTGATCAGACCGAAGAACTCAAGCGCTTCTACCCCACCTCGCTGCTGATCACCGGCTTTGACATTCTCTTCTTCTGGGTGGCCCGCATGGCGATGCTCGGCATCGAGTGCATGGACGACGTACCGTTCCGCCAGGTCTACATTCACGGCCTCGTGCGCGACGCCGACAAGCAGAAGATGTCGAAGACCACGGGCAACGTCATCGATCCGCTGGAGGTGACCGAAAAGTACGGCACCGACGCGATTCGCATGGCGCTGCTGCAGGGCGCCGCCCCGGGCACCGACATTGTGATGAGCGATCAGCGCATGGAAAGTGCGCGGGCGTTCGCCAACAAGATCTGGAACGCCGCTCGCTTTGTGTTTATGAAGATGGAAGCGGCGGGCGTGGAACCGTGGGTGCCTGAGTCGATCCCGGCTGGCCCCGAAGGCACGGCCCTCGAAGACGCCTGGATCTTCTCGCGCTTTTCGCGGGCCGCCGATCAGATGAACAAAGCCATCGCCACGTATCGCTATCACGAAGCGGCGCACACGGCGTGGAGTTTCTTGTGGCACGATTTCTGCGACTGGTACGTGGAACTGAAAAAGCTCCGCTTTGCCGACGGCTCCGGACTCAACGCCGACTGGCGCAACGTGCTCACCATCTTTGAGGCCTCGCTGCGCCTGCTGCACCCCGTGGTGCCGTTTCTCACTGAGGAGTTATGGCAGCGCATCGCGGCGAATTCGCCGAGCCGTCCGCAGTCGATCGCACTCGCCGCGTTCCCCAAGCCCAGCCCGGGCTGGATGAACGAAGCGGCCGAGGCCGACATGACGCTGTTGCAGGACATCATCGGTGCGGCGCGTACGCTACGCGCGGAGTTGAAGCTCGACCCCAAAGAGCCGCTGGAAGGCACGCTCTATGCGCCTGGCCGTGCGCACGACGTGGCGGCGGCTTTTGCCGAAGCCATCACGCGGCTGGCGGGCGTGAAGCTCACGCTGGAACGCGCCAAGGCTCCCAAGCTCGGCGGCGCCATGCGCGCGACACCGGCCTTCGATCTTGCGCTCGCGGTGAGCGAAACGCAACTGGCCGCCCTCAAAGCGCGCCTTGAGAAAGAGAACGAGCAATTGCGCAAGAACGTCGCCAACAACGAACGCCAACTGGGCGACGAGAAATTCATGGGCCGCGCGCCGGAGCATATCGTCGCGGGCCTGCGCGAGAAGCTTGCCGAGTACAAATCGCAACTGGCGAAGAACGAAGAAGTACTGGGGTCGCTCTGATGCCGCTCGACAAGTTGAGGGCGATAGGTCTGGTGGCCCGCGCGCTTGAGGAAGATATCGGCTCGGGCGACATCACCACCAACTCTTGCGTCGCAGCGGAGGCCATGGCCGAAGGTGGGTTCTTTGCGCGCCAGCCACTTGTGCTGGCGGGTACCGAACTCCTGCCCATCATTTATGATCTGCAGGGCGGTGTCGATTCGCTGGAGTTCCATCACACCGACGGCGCGCGTCTCCAGCCCGGCGACAAGGTGGCCACGGTGAAAGGACACGCGCGCACGCTGCTCACCTGCGAACGCGTCTGCCTCAACTTCCTGCAGCGCCTCAGCGGCGTTACCACCGCCGCGTCACGGTATGCCGACGCCGTGCAGGGCACCCGCACGCGTATTCTCGACACGCGCAAAACCACACCGGGCTGGCGGTACCTCGAGAAGCTGGCGGTGGCCGCGGGCGGCGCCGTGAACCATCGCATGGGCCTTTACGATGCCGTGATGATCAAGAACAATCACATCTCGGCTGCGGGCGGGATTCGCCAAGCCTTTGAGAAAGTGAAGCACCTCGCTTGTCCCGTGGAAGTGGAAGTGCGCACACGCGCTGAACTCGATGAAGCGCTGGCGTGCGGAGCAGCGCGCCTCCTGCTCGACAACCTCACGCCCGCCGAAGCCAAAGAGTGGGTGAGCTACATCGGCGGCCGCGCCAGCACGGAACTGTCCGGCGGCATTACCCTCGAAACCGTCCGCGCCTACGCCGAAGCCGGCGCGGACTTCATCTCCTCCGGCGCCATTACGCACTCGGCCGTGGCCGTCGATCTCAACTTTCGCCTTAAGCTGCTCTGACGTGTCCTTCGATTCCGCTTGGCTCCAACGGCGCTTCCCCGCCCACGAAATTCATTGGTACGATTCCCTCGGCTCCACGATGACCGAGGCCGCGCGCCTGGCCAACGCGGGATGTCCGGACCTGACGGTTGTCGGAGCCGATGAACAACGCGCCGGCGTGGGCCGCCAGGGCCACATCTGGCACTCGGAAGCCGACGCTGGACTCTATGTGTCGCTTGTCATCCGCCGCACGCTGCCCGCCGATGCGTTTCCCGCTGTCACGCTTGCGCTCGCCCTCGCCACACGCGAAGCGATCCGCGAAGCAACCGGCGCCGAATGCGACCTGCGCTGGCCCAACGATCTGCTGATCGGCAAGCGCAAGTGCTGCGGAATTCTCGTGAACCTCGAAGCTTCAGGCGCGCTGGTTGCCGGCATCGGCATCAACGTCAATCACGACGGATTTCCCGAAGCGCTCGATCCGCTCGCAACTTCCGTACGCATGGCTTCCGGGCACATCCATCCGCGCGAACCGTTGATGGCGGCATTGCTCCACGCCGTGGACCGCCGTCTGGCAAGTCTGGCCACTGCCGGTGTCGCGCCGGCGCTTGCCGACTTCGCCCTCGCCTCCAGCTACGTCACCGGCCGCCGCGTCATCGTGGACGAACAGACCACCGGCACCACCGCCGGGCTCGACGCGCAGGGATTCCTGCTGCTTGCCTGCGATAATGGTCAGACCGTGCGCATCCTGGCCGGCGGCGTGCGGCCCCTGTAAGCCATGCTCCTCGCTCTCGACGTAGGCAATTCCAACATCACCATCGGCGTCTTCGATGGACCCGCGCTGCGCACCCGCTGGCGCCTGCGCACCATTCACGAACAAACGCAGGATGAGTGGGGCATTGTCTTTCGCAACCTCTTTGAGATGAGCGGACTCAATCAGGCCGACATCGGCGGTGTGATCATCGCCAGCGTGGTGCCGCCGCTCGACGCCACGGTCGCCGGCATGTCCGAGCGCTACTTCCAACAGCGCCCGATGTTCGTTTCCGCGGCCACCGACACGGGCCTGCGCGTGCTCTACGACAACCCGCGCGAAGTGGGCGCCGACCGCGTGGTGAACGGCGTGGCGGCGTTTCACAAGTACGGCGGCCCCTGCGTTGTCGTCGACCTGGGCACCGCTATTACGTTTGACGTAGTATCGGCCCACGCCGAATACCTCGGGGGCATCATCTGCGCCGGCATCGGCATTTCGATCGACGCTCTCATGTCGCGCACCGCCAAGCTTCCCAAAGTCGACTTCCGCGAGCCCGACAAGCTGATCGCCACCAACACCGTGGCCAGTATCCAATCCGGGCTGTTCTATGGCTCAGTGGGAACCATCGACGGGATTCTGGAGCGGCTGGTGAGCGAACTCGGTCCCGGCACGCGCACCGTGGCCACCGGCGGGCAAGCCCCGCTCATCACCCAAGCTTCGCGGTACCTGAAGACCGCGGACGAAGACCTTACTCTCGAAGGATTGGAACTGATTTGGCGCCGCAACCAGCCCCGCTGAACTACTTCAACTACTTCACCGAGATCGAAGAGCACTTCCAGCACGAACGCGGTACTGGGCTGTTCCTACTCTCGCCGCTCGACTGGGCGCTGATTGAAAGCTGGAAGAGCGCGGACGTCCCGCTTGAGGCTGTCCTGCGCGGTATCACGATCGCCTTTGAGAACTGGCGCTCGAAGAAATCGCGTACCCAAAAAGTGAACGGCCTTGCCTGGTGCGCGCAGGTGGTAATGGACGAAGCCGCGCGCATGAAGGACGGCCTCACCGACACGCCGTCCAGAGCCCCGGCCGAGGCGCCGTTCACCTTAGACGAGTTGCGGAACTACCTTACCGATGCTTCCACTCGGCTGAGCGCCGCGGGGCCGGTCATGGGAGACGTCCGCACCGGCGTCGAGTCAGTACTCGCCGAGATCGAGACGCACTACGGGCAACTCGAACCGCTCGAACAGCGCCTCACCGTGCTGGAAGAAAAGATGATCGCCACGGCACGCGCGGCGCTCGGTGAAAGCGACTTGTTGCTGGGCCGCCAGGAACTGGAGGCACACCTGCGCCCCTACCGGAGCCGCATGAGCGGGCCGCAACTGGCCATGCTCGAGAAACAGTACCTGGACCGCTGGATCCTGGAGCATCACCGGCTGTCCCGCTTGAGTCTTTTTTATGTACGCTAGGGTGTTTTCAGTGCAAGAAAGGTTGCCCCCTAGCAGCCCGTGGCGAATGTCAGTTTGTAGCTTGAGGGCGTGTGCGAGGCAGGCACACGCGGACATGATGTAGGGGTGTACAGGACCTGCCCGGGGTT
>VFZP01000107.1 GCA_016871115.1 Acidobacteriota bacterium | reverse complement strand
TGCCGAGTACCTCTATGCGCAGGTGGCCACAGCCATTCGCAAGGATCTGCGCGAAGAGATCGCATTTCTCAATCAGTTTGACGAGGCCGTCCGCCAGACCGTCGCCGTGGTGGACATGCCGGATCGCCGGGCCTCGCTCCTGGCGCGCCTCATTTTGCAGAACAAAGGCACGCTCGCTAGTGGCAAACGTAGCTCGTTTGCCGAGGTCACCGACGCCGAACTCACGCGCATCGAATCGGCCGTACAGCAGGCGATGGCCAAAGTGGAAAACGAAGAGGAGCAACCCTCGTGAGGCTCACCGCCCCGTTGTTCCTCGCCCTCGGCGCGGTAGCCGCCCCCGAGCCGCCCCGTCTCATCGAAGAGGCCACTGCTCCGGCCACCGTGCTGCGGGTGCCGGACGCTGCCTGGCAGCCCTGGACCATCGTCGAAATCCCGCCCCCGCAACGCGCCCCCGAACATGCGCTGTACCGACTGGCTGCGCCAGGCGCGACGGCTGTCTGGCTGGATGGCGTCCGGCTAAACGCTTCAACGGCCGACCCCGGCTTCTTTGAGCTCCCCTATCTGCACCCCAATCGCCCAAGCCGCGCCGCCTTCGCCGGGTGGCCCTCTGAGGTACGCCTCATCGTCACGCCGCGGGTGTTCATCCCCCGCGAGGAGATTGCGTACGACGCGGCAACAGCCCGGGTGGAAGCCCGGGTATGGGTGCGGAATTCGCTCCACAACACCGTGAATGCCGTGGTCACGCTAACCGTTCCGGGCCACTCTGCCGATCTATCGGACAGCGCCACGGTACCACCCGGTGTGACACAGGTGGTGATCCTCAAAGGCCGTGTGGCGGGCGCGAAAAATGGCGACGGCTGGCGCCGTTCCGTAGACAAGCAGGAAGAGGCCCTGGAGGGTGGCTACCGGTTCGTGAAGAATGCCCAAACTGTTAACTTTTCCCGGAAACCATAGGCGTATCTCGTTCAGGCTGTGTATGCTACACTTTTCGGTAGTAAGGGCCTCCAGGAATCATTCCTCTTTCTGCAACCCTTGCACCGCGGTGAGCGTCTTTCTGAGTGGGAGGATTCCGGTACTGCGGATGAAGTCGGGTGAGTATGACCATGGCGCCTGAAACACCTCGGCCGTTGGAGAACGACGCGGACGTTCACCTGCAGCGCTTGCTGACAGATAGGGACGAACAGCCGTTCTATCAGACCATCTTCGCCGACATCAAAGAGTTCCTCTTCCCCACGCCGCTACCTGAGATCGAAGGCTTAACCTCTAAACCCATCCCGGTAAAGGACATATGGGGTCTCTACAGCGCTAATTCGGGCCGTTCGCGCTTGATCTCGCTGGGCTCTCACATCGCCGTGGTCGTCCTAGCCTTGCTGGTCGGCACCAACGAAAAAGTACAGCAGACTGTGAAGGACACCACGCAAATCTTCCTGCCTGATGACCTCAAACCGTTTATCCCCGAGAAACCGAAACTGCAGCAGTCCGGCGGCGGCGGCGGCGGAGACCGCTCCCCGATGCCTGCGGCCAAGGGCCAGTTGCCCAAGCCCGCCCCCAAGCAGTTTGTGCCTCCCGCCCAGGTGATCAACAACCCGGAACCGAAGCTGGAGTTGACGCCTACCATCGACCTTCCTGCGGATTCGACGCTGCCGGGCAACAAGTTGCCACAGTGGGGAGACCCGCTGGCCAAAATCGGCCCGCCTTCGAACGGCTCGGGCTCGGGCGGCGGCATTGGTTCTGGTTCGGGCGGCGGCATCGGTTCAGGCAAGGGCGGCGGCCTCGGTCCTGGCACCGGCGGCGGCATGGGCGGCGGCGCGTATCGCATCGGCGGCGGCGTGAGTGCTCCCCAGTTGCTGCTCAAGGTCGAGCCGGAATACTCTGAAGAAGCCCGCAAGGCCAAGTATCAGGGCACCGTGGTGTTGGCTGTCGTCGTCGACGAAAACGGCCGCGCCCGTGATCTCCGAGTGGTTCGTCCGCTGGGTTTGGGCCTCGACGAAAAGGCGCTTGAAGCCGTGCAAAAGTGGAAGTTCCGCCCTGGCCAACTGAACGGCAAGGCCGTACCAGTGGCCGCGACGATCGAAGTGAATTTCCGGCTGCTGTAGCCCCCGATTAATATTGAGGGGATTATCCTGATCAGCCCATCACCCCTTGGGGGGATCAGGCTGATTGGACTCCAAACCGCCAACTGCACGAAGCCAAATATCGGGCCGGCTGATTCCCGCCTTGCGCCTGTTCGGCTTTGCGGGGTTGATTGAGATTTCCGCAGCCTACATCCATGCGGGCGGAGCTTCCTGGGTGCCGTGGCTGGCTCTCTCTGCCTTCTGCCTCGTTTATGCGCTGACCTTCACAGCGGTCTCGCCCCGCGTTGCCAGCGCTCGCGTGCGGCGAATAGTAAACGACAGACTCGCCGAATTCGACATTGTGCTGTGGAACCGGGTTTGTTTACCTCACAGGGGGGGCACCAAAGCGGGCTCTTTGTGCTCTTTTCCCTCCGCCCGGCAGACCATGTCACCACCGGCCTGCAGCGCGTACTCACGTTTGGCCTGCTGTCCATTCTCTGCTACGCAGCTCTGCTTGGCTGGCTGGCCTGGGGCGAGCATCGTGTCCTGCCCGCTGGTCTCGAGGCGACCAAACTCGCCACGCTCGTAATGATCAACACCTATCTGAGCGTCGCCGCCATGGCCGCCAAGCGATTGAAGCGGCGCATCGATTCCACGCGCAAGGACCTGGTGCAGGCGCGCGATCAGGCCGTCGCTGCCAGCCGTGCCAAGAGCGAGTTCCTCGCCAACATGAGCCATGAATTGCGCACACCGCTCAACGCCATCATCGGCTACAGCCAGTTGATTGCCGAAGAGGCCGGCGAAGCAAGTGTGGAGGAGATCCGCGGTGATCTGGGCAAGATCGAGTCTTCGGGTACCCACCTGCTCGATCTGGTGAATCAGGTGTTGGATTTTGAGCGCATCCAAAGCGGCCGCGTCAAGGTGACGCTTAAGCCCCTCGAGGCGCGGCCGCTCGTGGCTGAAGTGATCGAGTCCGCGCAACCGCTCGCGCGGGCGAGCCACAACCGTCTGGCCGGAGTGCTGGCCGAAGACCTGCCCCCTACGCTGGGCAACGCCTTGAAGTTTCGCCAAAGCCTGCTGAACCTCATCGGCAACGCCTGTAAGTTCACCGAAGCGGGCGAAATCACCGTGCATCTGCGGCAGGGCCGAGACGGTAGCGGCAAGCCATGTACAGAGGTGGCCGTCACCGATACGGGCATTGGGATCAAGGAAGAAAACCTCGCCCACCTCTTCGAAGCATTCGTTCAGGCAGACTCCAGGGTGGGCGTGCGTTTCGGCGGCACGGGCCTGGGGTTGTCCATCACGCGGCGCCTTTTTGAGATGATGCACGGCGATATCGCGGTGTAAAGCCGCTACGGCGAAGGCTCCACCTTCACGATCCGCCTGCCGAATGAGCCCGGAGCCGCCGGCAACCAGGAACCACAAGGATGATGCGACCATGACCATAATGCGCCGTCAATTGCTGGCTGCCGCCACCACCGCTGCCGCCGCCGCTCCCCGCCACAAACGCACACCGGCCAAAGACAACGCCCGCCGCGCTGAACTATACGGACTGCTCGGCGATCTGCCGCCGCGCGCCCGCCCCGTCGCCGCGGTTTCCAAAGGCATCGAAGATCGTGGCGCCTACACCGTCGAGACGCTCATCCTTGACCTTAACGGCATCGAAGACGCCCCGGCCTACTTCATCAGACCGCGCGGCGGCGCCGGGCGCCTTCCTGTGGTCCTTTACAACCACTTTCACGGCGGCCAGTACAAGCTGGGCAAAGACGAATTGTTGACGCCCAAGCGCAAAGCGGGTCTTGCTTCCTACGGTGAAGATCTGGCCGCCGCGGGCTACGCATCGCTCTGTTTTGACACCTGGGCCTTTGGTGAACGCGCGCGGCGCACTGAGCTCGACATCTTCAAAGACATGCTCTGGAAAGGGCAGGTGATGTGGGGCATGATGGTCTACGATTCGCTCAGGGCAGTGGACTATCTGCAGCAGCGGCCCGATGTGGACGCCTCGCGCATCGCCACGCTCGGCATGTCGATGGGTAGCACCATGGCCTGGTGGACGGCGGCGCTGGACGAACGCATCAAGGTCACCGTCGATATCTGCTGCCTCACGGACTACCAGGCGCTGATCGCGGCGAACAACCTGCGCGGCCACGGCGTGTACTACTACGTGCCGCGCCTGCTGAAGCACTTCACCGCTTCACAGATCAACGAATTGATCGTGCCGCGCCCGCACCTCGGTCTTGCGGGCGATCGCGACGCGCTCACACCGCCCGCTGGGCTGGACCGAATCGACGCAGACCTCAAGCACGCCTACGCCGCCGCCGGGCAGCCCGGCCACTGGAAGCTGGTGCGTGAGGACGTGGCGCATGAAGAAACGGCCAGCATGCGCGCGGAAGTGATGGCGTTCCTCGCCCGGCATTTGTAGGGGGGGGGTCTGAAAATCTTCTGACGAGCGGGAGTTTCCTGAAAGGATCCTCCGGCTCACGGTATTCCCTCGACGAGTCACCCGGGAACAAACGCACACGCTGCGTTGTCCAAGTTCTCGGGGAGTTCTGTCGAAGGAGCCGCCGATGTTTCGCCTTTCCACGCTGTCTTTTCGAAAGCGGGCCGCCCTGGTCCTCTCCGGCGTATTGCTGGCTACGCTGGGTACCGGTATTTTGTTCCGCGCCATTCCCGCCGGCGCCGCCACCAGCGGACCCAAACCCACCGCAACCTACTCGCGCGGCGTACTGAGCCTCAGCGTGCCGTATACCGCGTCGCACGCCGGCGCGGGCACGTTGACGCTGGAACTTTTGGACCCGGAAGACGCGGTGCTGGGCCGCGCACAGGCCGCCGCCCGCGTCGCCGCTCCCGGCGACGGTGTCTGGAGTGACCGGCAGGTGCGCCTGACGAAGCCGCTGCCCGTGGATGAACTCGTATGGCACCGGCTGCGGCACCGCTTCACGTTCGACGGCGCGGCGGCGCCGGAGATCCCGGGCATCGAGTCCATCTCGAATATGCTGCACTCGCCCGTGCTGCATGTGCTGGCGCAGCAAAGCTACGCGGCGGGCTCAACGGCTTCCGTACGGTTGATCGCGGTGGACTCGCGCAGCGGCGCGCCGCTCACCGGGCCCGTCCACGCGCGTGCGGAATTTGGCGAGCGCCGGCAATTGCTGTTTGCCGGCAAGCTAAACGAGCGCGGCACGGCATCGGTGCCGCTGCGCTTTCCCGCAGGCGTCACCGGCGCGCACACCCTGCGCTATGTGATTGACTCGCCGCTCGGAGAAACAAAAGTGGCGCAGCCCGTACGGCTCGAAGCGAAGGCCTCGATCCTGCTCACCACCGAAAAGCCGCTCTATCAGCCAGGCCAGACAATCCATGTGCGCGCCCTGGTGCTCGATCGCGCTTCGCGCCATGCCGCGGCCACCCGCCCGATCACGTTTGAGCTGGAAGACCCGCGCGGCAACAAAGTGTTCCGCAAAGCGGCGCAGACGAGCAGCTTCGGCGTCGCTTCGGCGGAGTTCACGCTGGCGGACGAAGTGAATCTCGGCGCGTACTGCTTGCGCGCGGCAATGGACGGCGCGGCGGCTGAACGCACGCTGAACGTCGAGCGCTACGTGCTGCCCAAGTTCAAAGTGGCCGTTGAGTTCACGGGCAAACATCAGCACAGCTATCGCCCGGGAGACACCGTGACGGGCATCGTGCGCGCACACTACTTCTTCGGCCAACCGGTGGACGGCAGTGTGACCGTCAAGGCGTCGCGCCTCGACGTCGCGCGGTTTGAAGCAGCCACCGTGCAGGTCAAGACCGGTCCGCAGGGTGACTATCGCTTTGCCTTGAAGCTCCCCACTTACTTTGCCGGCAAGCCGCTGAGCGGCGGCGCGGCGCGCGTGCTGATTGAAGCCACGGTGAAAGACTCGGCGTCGCACGGTGAAACGCGCGGGATGCCGGTCACGGTCAGCGAATCGCCGCTCCTGATCACCGCCGTGCCCGAAGGCGGGCGCATGGCGCCGGGGATGGACAACGAAGTGTACGTGCCGGCGAGTTATGCCGGCGGCGTGGTAGGCGGGATCATGGGCGCAATAGCCGTCGCCGCTCCCGCTCCAAGACTTGCGATGCTGGCACCCGAAGCCTTGGCCATGGACAGGCAGGCTCCTCTCAAGGAAGAGAAGGCGAAGTCCTCCGCCTCTTCCCCGTCCGCGTCTGAACCCGGCGCGCGCGTACGTTCCTACTTCCCCGAAGCGCTCTACATCAACCCCGAAATCGTCACCGCCGGCAACGGCGAAGCGAGCGTGGTGATTCCCATTGCGGACTCGATCACCACCTGGCGCATGGCGATGATGGCGTCCACCACGCGCGGCGCGCTCGGCAGCGGCTCGTCCAGCCTGAAGGTCTTCCAGGAATTCTTCGCCGATCTCGACCTGCCCGTGACGCTGACGCAAGGCGACCGGGTTTCCATTCCCGTCGCAGCCTACAACTACGCGGGCGCCGCCGATGACGTGGCACTGCGTCTGGAACCAGCCGATTGGTTCTCGCTCGCCGATGGCGACACGGCGGATAAGCACGTGGCCGTGGAGAACGGCTGCGTGGGCGGCGCACAGTTCACCCTCGAGGCCCGCCGCATCGGCAAGTTTCAATTGAAGCTCGCCGCGAAGCTCGTCGGCACGAAGTTTTCTGACATCGTGGTGCGTGAAATCGAAGTGGTGCAGAACGGGCGCGAGCAGAACCTGGTGGTGAATGGGCGGCTGGAGCCCGCCGCGCCCGCGATCCATGACGTTACGTTCCCCGCGCACTCCATCCCCGAAGCAAGCAAGATCTACGTGCGCCTGTATCCGGGTCCGCTGAGCCAGGTGGTGGATGGCATGGATGCGATTCTGCGCATGCCGTACGGGTGCTTTGAACAGACCTCGTCCGCCACGTATCCCAACGTGCTCGCGCTCGAATATCTGAAGCGCTCCAAGAAACTCACGCCTCAAGTGCGCGCCAAGGCCGAAGGCTTCATCGTGAACGGCTACCAGCGGCTACTGACGTACGAAGTGCCGGGCGGCGGCTTCTCGTGGTTCGGCAACCCACCGGCCAACAAGATTCTCACCTCGTATGGACTCATGGAGTTCTTCGACATGGCGAAGGTTCATGACGTAGACCCGCGGTTGATCGAGCGCACGCAGGCATGGCTCGCCGCCCAGCAGAAGCCCGATGGAAGCTGGGCGCCGGATAAGCAGTTCATCAACGAGGGTGCAACGAACCGCTACAACACCAACGTGACCCGCATCACAGCCTACGTGGCGTGAGCGCTGGGCGTGACGGGCTATCGCGGCCCGGCGGTCGATAAAGCGCGCCAATACGTGGAAGCGCACATGAATGACAAGCACGACAACTACACGCTGGCCGTGCTGGCGAACTTCGGCGTGGCGTCGCGGGACCGCGCATTTGCCCAGCGCGCCGTGGAGTTGCTCGTGGCCGCGCGCGAAGAGAAGGGCGAACACGCCTGGTGGAACGCCGAAGAGACGGCGGTTTATGCCACGGGCGCAAGCGCTGCGGTGGAGACCGCCGGTCTCGCCGTGCAGGCGCTGCTCGCCTCCGGGCAGCACGCGGAAGTGGCGCGTAAGGCGCTGGCGTACGTGGCGTCCAAGAAAGATGCCTCGGGAACCTGGGGCACCACGCAGGCCGCGATCATGGCGCTGAAGGCAATTCTCGCGTCGTTTGAAAAGGGTGCGGCGGACGTGCGCGGCACGGTTGAGATCACGTTGAACGGTGCGCCCGTGGAGCGCTTGACGCTGACGGCGGACAACAACGATCTGTTCCACCAGTTTGTGCTCAAGAACAACGTGGCCGCGGCGGGCGCGAACCGCGTGGGGCTGCGCTTCACCGGCGGCGCGGGGATACTGGCCTATCAAGTGGTGGGCCGTTCGTTCCTCGCGTGGGATCAGCGCCCGGCGGGTGAGCCCATGACGATCGACGTGACGTATGACCGCACGCGCCTCGCCCACGACGACGTGGCAACGGCCACGGCCGTGGTGAAGAACAACTTGCCGAAGACGGCCAACATGGTGATGATCGACCTCGGCATCCCGCCGGGCTTCGATCTGCTGAGCGAAGATCTGCAGTCGATGCAGGAACGGGCGGCGGGCCAGAAGGGCGGCGGGCGGCTTGAAAAGTTCACGCAGACCGCCACGCAGGCGATGCTGTACTTCGATTCGATCCCGGCCAACGGTACGGTAACCGTGAAATACCGCCTGCGCGCGAAGTTCCCCATCCGCGCCCGGACGCCGAAATCCGTGGCGTATGAGTACTACGATCCGGCCGTGAATTCGGTGGCACGGCCGGTGCTGCTGGAGGTGGCGCGGAAGCGTTGATTCCCAGCGCCCTCAGTACACCACTGCACTCCGCCGCCCCGCCGTCTCCCCGCGCAGCCACACATAGAGCGGCGCGCGAGGCGCGGGCGGCGGCCAGGGCATCGCGATCTTCAGCCGCTGCTTGCTGCCGCTGTTGGCCACCGGCAACGGCGCGTCCGAGACCGCCATGCCCTGCTCGGCGTTCCACCCGGTCTTCTCAATCGCCTCCAGCTCCTCACCCTCAATCCACCCGAGATATGCTGACGGCGCCGCCAACTCCGGCGTGAGCGAAAACTTCTCGATCCGCGGCAGCCGCACCACGCGGCCCACGGTCACCGGGTCCGACACGCCGTCGCCCGTCTCCACCCGCGCGGCGAGTTCGCACGGCGGCTGACCCACCGCGCCCGGCTCGAACGAAAGAAACAACTCGCCTTTGCTTACCGCACGCAACCGTACATTCGCCGGCTGCTGCTCACCAGGCCGGATCGACAGCTTCTTCAGCGTCAGCGCCGGGTCCGTACATTCCAGATGCAATGTGGGCAACGCGCCCGCGCCCGTTGTCCACACTGATACAGCCGTGAACGCATTCGCGGGCAACTCGCCCGCGCCCAACGGCAACGGGAGATCCGCGGGCAGTGACGGTTTCACGCTCGCCAGCACCGGCCGGGGATCCAGCAACTCGATCGCGCCGGGAAACACCATCGGCGCGGGTGAATCTTCCACTTCAATCCGCAAATCCAGCTTGTCGCCCTTGCGCGCCGTGGGCGGCAACTTCAACGCGAGCCACGGCGCGGGTCCCGCCACAAACTCAGCGGCCACGCCTTGCATCTGCGTGGTCACGCCGCGGATGTTCTCAAAATTCGCGCCCTGCAACGGCACCTGCAAACGCTCCCCGCCGAGATTGGCGCGATACGGCAGCCCTTCCAGTCTCGGCGGCGGCGGACCTTGGATCTTCCACGCCCACAAATACACCGGCTTGGTGCGAGACTTCACGGCCTCGCGCTTTGCGCACAGCACCGACGCATCGCCCACCTGCTGCGCCAGCGCGGACCGGAACTCGGAGCCCGGAAACAGCAGCGAACGCATGTTCAAAAACATCGCGCCGCCCGCCGTCGCGAGCCCCACGGGGTTTCCCAAAAACAGCCCCGCCACCGACGCGGCCAAACTCCCGGACTGCTGCAGCCGCGTGGATGGGTTCGGCGCCAGCGGATCGAACGAAGCGAGCGCCGGATGCAGCGCGCGCATCAAGGTGAGCGCCTGCTGATCGGTCGTCGCGCCGCGCGTCAACACCGGCATCGCCACGCCGTAACGCGACGAAAAGCCCGAGAGCGCAGCTTCCAGGGTTTGCGTCGAACCGTTCTGCTCCCACGCCGCCACGGTCTCCATCAGCACTTCCGTCTGCGCCGACTTTTCGGCGTACATCGCCAGTTGCGTGATCAACTGCGGATCGCGCCGCATCAACTCGGCCACCTTCGCCAGGCTCAACCCTTGCGGCCCGTAAACCAAAGCCACGGCCGACGCGCGCGACGGGATCACCCACTCGGCCGGCTCGGAGGCCTTCTGCGACTCCATCACGCCCAGCACGCCCGTGGGTCTGGTCGGAATCGAAATCAGCGCCACCTGGCCATCGTCGCCATTCCCCGCCGCAGCGTACACTTCGCGCGGCACATACCGCAGCCGCGCTCCCCCATCCAGCCGCGTCACCGCGCGCATGGCCACGGTCCCGCCTTCCTCGGCGCTCGCCTGAACGTTCAGGTCGAACGTTGCCAGCGCCGTGCCACCCGGGCAGGCACCCAACGGCGGCGGCGGCTGGGCGGCAGCAGCAGCAGCCAAGTCCCAGACGAGCAGCGCGATCAAACCAAATGGAATCCGCATCGGCCTCATTCCAATCATAGTGGTTACGGTAAGCCAATGCACTCGCGTCGCGCCGCGACTCCCCCTTTTGCGGTTGGTGAAATAGACACGGTACCAACCGGCGGACTGACGTAAAAACGACACACCGCGCGAACCGATCAATCCATTTTTTCAATACTTTACAAAATGGACGCCGGATTGCTATTCGGCTCCCCTAACACGTGCGTTACGAAACCACCATCCAGCGGCCCGTTGAGGTTTCGGGCATCGGGCTCCATTCGGGCGTCCCTGTCCGCATCCGCCTCGTACCGGCCCCGCCAGCCACCGGCGTTGTATTCCTCCGCACCGATCTTCAGCATTTCCCTATCCCGGCCAGCTACAAGCACGTAGCCAAGGTCAGCTACGCCACCAGCCTCATGCGCCAGGGCGTGCTGATCTCCACCACTGAGCATCTGCTGAGTTCGCTCTACTCGATGGGGATCGACAACGTGTTTGTCGAGATCAACAATCTCGAAGTGCCGATCGTGGACGGGAGTTCGAAGCGGTTCGTCGAGATGCTGGCCGAAGCGGGCCTGCGCACGTATCGCCGCCGGCGCCGCTACCTCCGCGTCACCCGCACGGTGTCGGTGGAAGACGACACGGGCAAGCGCATCACGATTCTCCCGGCCGATCGTTTTCTCCTCACCTGCGACGTCTTCTTCCAGCACCCGCTGGTGGCCCGCCAGCAACTGGAGATGGAAGTCACGCCGGCGGACTATGCAAGCGGTATCGCGCCCGCGCGCACCTTCGGGTTTGAACAAGAGCTAGACAAAATGCGCGACATGGGTCTCATTCGCGGCGCGACGCTCGAATCGGCCGTGTGCTTCACGCCCGATGGTGTGATGAACCCCGGCGGCCTGCGTTTCCCCGATGAGTGTTGCCGCCACAAAGCGCTCGACCTCATCGGCGATCTAGCGCTCATCGGTCGTCCGTTGCTGGGCCACGTGATTGCCGAACGCGCGGGGCATGCCATGCATGTGGCGCTGGTGTCGAAGATCATGTCAGACGCCTCGCTCTATGAAGTGGTGGGCTTCGATCAACTCCCCGCGCGCGCGGCCGAACAGCAAACGGCGCTGGTGTCGTAGCAAGTAGCCTCGCGGATGCTGCACCATCTTCCCAGCGCGCTGTCGGTGTCGCGCATTTTCTTCACGCCGCCCATTGCCGCCGCCATTCTCGATCACCGCTATGAGTACGCCTACATCCTCTGTTGGATCGCCGGCTCCACCGATTTCTTTGACGGGTTCCTCGCGCGCCGCTACGGCTGGACGTCGCGCACAGGCGCCTGGCTCGACGCGGTGTCGGACAAAGTCCTGCTCACCACTCTCTATATCTGTTTCGGCATCAACGGCGATGTGCCGCGCTCGCTGATGGCGCTGGTGCTTGGGCGCGACATCATGATCCTGACGCTTGCCGTCATCGGCCTGCTGTTCACACCCATTCGCGACTTTCCGCCCTCGATCTGGGGCAAGCTCAGCACCAATGTGCAAATTGCCGCGGCTGCCGCCATTCTGGCCGGGCCCGATTGGCTGAAGCCGTGGGCGCTGGGTGCCTGCGCCGCAGCAACGGCCTGGAGCGGCATCCACTACCTTTACTCCGCCATTGTTCACTGGCGGGCTCTTCCGCGCGCCACGTAGAGTTTTTCGCGCCCCGCCCCACGCTGAGCATTCCACGGTCCCAGCATGTATACTTACATCCTCAGGGAGGCCATAACATGCGACTTGCAGTGAGTTTGGCTCTTGCACTCGTGAATGCCGCGTATTTGGGCGCGCAGACCACCTCAACGGAGGTTCTCGGCACGGTGACCGATACCACCGGCGCGGTGGTGCCGAACGCCGACGTGACGCTGCTCCGGGTATCCACTGGAGAAAAGCGGCAAACGAAGACGGACGGCAACGGCAACTATTCGTTCCCGCTGATTGAAATCGGCGACTATTCGGTGACGGTGGAACTGACGGGTTTCAAGACGCAGGTGAAGACCGGCATCGGCGTGGCGTATCAGCAGAAGGCGCGCGTGAACGTGGTGCTCGACGTGGGCGCGACGTCCGAGCGTGTGGAAGTGGTAGCCACGGGCGTGGAGTTGAAGACCGACGACGCGGCCGTCTCCACCACCATCGAACGCCGCCGCGTGCAGGAACTGCCGCTGCTCGGGCGCAACTTCGCCAGCCTCGCGATCCTCACGCCGGGCGTGCAGTATGGCACACGCATGGGACAGAACGTACAGTCCAGCACGGCGTTTCCGTTCGCCGGCGCAGCCACCACGCTCAGTGCCAACGGCCAGCGCGACGCCAATCAAAACATCTCGATGGATGGCGTGGTAGCCACCGAGCCGCTGGTGAATCAGGTGCTGTTCAATCCGTCCATCGACGCGATTGAAGAAGTGAAGATCCAAACCGGGTCCGTATCGGCCGAATACGGCCAGAACAACGGCGCGGTGGTGCAGATTGCGCTGAAGAGCGGCACCAACAACTTCCACGGCACCTTATTCAACTTCATGCGCAACAACGTGCTCGACGCGCGCGACTACTTCCTGAACTTCGAACTCCCGGCTGGTGTCCCCGAGCGCAAGAAAAACGCGCTGCGGCGCAACCAGTTCGGCGCGTGGATGTCCGGACCGGTGCTGCTGCCCAAGTACAACGGCAAAGACCGCACGTTCTGGAGCTTCAACTACGAAGGCACGCGCCAAACGGTGGAGAGCGTGCAGCAGGGCTTCTTCTTTCCGCAGGAGTTTCGCAATGGCGACTTCTCGGCGCTGCTGCGTCCGGTCATCCGCAACGGCGCGCCGCTCCGCCCGCCGCTAGTGATCTTTGACCCGGTGACGGGCGAACCGTTCCGCGACAGCGCCGGCAACATCAACAACATTATCCCGGCGAGCCGTATCAATCAGAACGCCAAGCGCGTCATCGATACCTTTCAGCCGCTCCCGCAGTTCCGGCCCGAGGACATCCTGGACGTGAATGTCATCTCCAGCGTGCCGCAGATTCTGTCGCAGAACCAGTATTTCGTGCGCATCGACCACAACTTCGGCGCGGCGGACCGCCTGTTTGTGCGCTACGCCGGCCAGCGCACGGGCTTTGAGAGCCAGCAGTTGAACCCGAATTTTCCGAACATTTTCAGCATGCGGCCGCACAACATCGCCTCGCAGTATCTGCATCTGTTCCGGCCCACCGTGATCAACGAATTCCGCTTCGGCTACAACCGCGTGGACCACGATCAACGCAACCGGCGCACCAACACCGATTTCGACCCGGACTCGCTCGGCGTTGGCCAGTTCCGCGTGGCCGTGGACAACAATCGCAAGTTCCGGCCGCTGGAAGCCGCCATTCCGGGCCTCGGCATCGGCGGTATTGGCGACACGGGTGCACGGCTCGACTTCAACGACACCTACCAGATCTCGGACAACTTCACCGTCATCCGCGGCAACCACACGTTCAAGATGGGCATGGAATACCGGCGCCTCACCATCGAACGCGCCGCCGCCAACGTGCCCTACGGCAACTATGGGTGCTGCGAAGGCGGCTATCCACTGGCGGGCTGGCTGTTGGGTTTCCCAAGCACGTCCACCACCGCCGAAGGCCTGCTCCTGCAAAAGCCGCGCCAACATCGCTACAGCGGCTACTTCCTTGATGAAGTGAAAGTGAACCGCCGGCTGAGCATGAACCTGGGCCTGCGGTGGGATTACTTCGGGCTCGCCACCGATGTCAATCGCACGTGGCGTTCGCTGCGGCTGGACGTGTTGAGCCAGGCGAGCGACGGCCGCATGCTGCCCACCGTGTTGCCCGAGCCAGGGAAGAACTACCGGTTCTACGAGCCGGAGAAGCGCTTTTTCATGCCGCGCATCGGCATCGCCTATCGCGCGTCGGAAAGGTGGGTGATCCGCACGGGCGCCGGTTGGTATGCCAACGCGCAGCAGTTAAACAATTTCTCGATTCTCAATCTGCAGCCGCCTTTGTCGGGCACCTTTGGCTTCAATCAGGTCACCGACGTGGCGCAGGTGCTTTCGTTCAGCTACGCCGGGCGCGACTTTACGCAGCAAACGCGCCGCTTCCGCCCGGGTTCCACTGTGCTGACGCTCAACAATCCTTTCCCCGGCCAAGGTACCGCGGCTGCCCGCACCAACGTGCTGCTCATGGTGCCCAACAACAAGGCAAGTCACTATGTGCAGTGGAGCTTCGATATTCAGCGCCAATTGCCGTTCAGCACCATTCTGACCGTGGGATACGTGGGTTCGCAGACGAGCAATCTCGACAACACAGTGCCGAACTTCAACTCGCCGGACCCATCGCCCAATACCGACGTCAATTCACGCCGGCCTTATCAGGCCTACATCAGCGCCGGCGAGGGTAACACGCCGCGGTTGCTGAACAACATCCGCTACCTGGACAGCTTTGCCAGCGCCAGCTATCACGGCCTGCAGGTGCAGGCGCAGAAGCGTTATAGCCGCGGCATGACCCTGGGACTCGCCTACACTTACAGCAAGTCGCTCGGCGAAGGCTACGGCCGGAACGATCCGGGCGGCGATGTCCAAACCGTGTACCAGAATCCACGAGACCGCCGCTCGGACCGTACCCGCTATGGCTTTGACATCACCCACAACGCCGTGGCGAATTTCGTCTACGATCTGCCCTTCATGAAGGACTCGGCCAACCGCGTCGCCAAGTCGGCGCTGGGCGGGTGGCAGGTGAGCGGCATCCTCACGTTGCGCACCGGTTTTCCCTTCACGCCCAACGGCGGCAATCTGAACACGCTCTTCAATACGCGTCCGGATCGCATCGCCGATGGACGCCGCGGTGGAGACGCCACCCGCCAGCTTTGGTTTGACCCCGCTGCCTTCCGGCGGACGGACTGCAACATTCCGGCGCGGCCCGAATTGTGCAAGTACGGTAACGCGGGCAACGGCATCCTGGTGTCGCCCGGTACGCGCAGCATCGATATGTCGATCGGTAAGAATTGGAAGTTGCCCTGGCTGGGCGATCAAGGGCGTCTTCAGTTCCGCGGCGAAGCATTCAACGCGACCAACACACCGCAATTCGGTCAGCCGAACAACCTCGGCTGGCTGGGGCCCGACTCGATCACGCCTGACGCGCCGCGCGTCGGCGAGGTCCGCTCGCTGCGCAACAACATGCGCATCTTCCAGGTGGCGCTTAAGGTGTATTTCTAATTCGAGCCGCGCGGGAATCGTCTGAGACTTTCTACGCAAATTTGGCGATTTCCTCACTGCTGCGCGAGAGGGCCTCCGTATACTGCGAACACGGGTTTGCGTTCCGCAAGCTTAGTTTTACAATTTCGGAGGCTCTCAAATGAGACCATTTTTCTATATCTTCGCTGCCGCTGTCGCGATGGCGCCTTGGGCGCATGGGGCCGCCATTGTGCGCTCCGCCGTCACCACCGGGGGTGCAGGCGACGCTACTTTTAACGGCGTGATCAACCAGTTCCGCACCGACCTCGGCGGCGTATTGCATCCTGTGCTCCGCAAAAATTCCATCCGAGCCCGTAGTGGCGGGCTGGTAACGGTTCGAAACGTGCGATCCTGGGCGATCCATGTCGAGTCCCGTGAGCTTCCTCGCCGTTGTGCACTGCTTGCGGACGGTGTCTTTGGTTGCCGT
>VFZP01000106.1 GCA_016871115.1 Acidobacteriota bacterium | reverse complement strand
CCCCTTCCTCCGGACCGCTTTCAGGATAGCATGTCAAAATACACACTCACTCCCGTCAGCAGGGGAGCAGCAGGCTCTTCAGACTCGCTATTTCCCGGCTAGCCCTCATATCGGCGGGCCGGGGCAAAAACTGGAGTGAGGGCGCAAATTGTCTGAGAGAAACCGGCACTGAAACGCACTGTATCTAAGAAGCATGCCCGCCGCTGCCGTCCGCGTCGAAGAACAATTGAGCTGGCTCGCGCTCCGGATGGTGCCCGGCCTGGGGGCGCGGCGCGCCGTGCCTCTGGTGCGCCGGTTTGGGACCGTGGAGTCCGTTTTCGCGGCGTCCACGCGCGATCTGGTCGCTGCCGGGCTCGACGGTTCGGTGGCCCAGTCGATGACCTCCGGCTGCGCCCTTGAAGACGCCGCGGACCAGGCAGAGCGCGTCAAGCGCGCAGGCGCTGCGGTAGTACCCTTCCAAGACCCCGCCTACCCCGAGTTGCTTCGCCAGATTTACGACCCGCCGCTGCTTTTGTTCGCCCGCGGCCGGCTTGACCTGCTGCGCCGCGCCGGCCTGGGCGTGGTGGGCACGCGCCGTCCCGCGCCCTACGGCACGGCGGCTACCGACCGCCTGGCCAGTGAACTCGCCCGCACCGGCCTCGTCATCACCCCGGTTCTGGCGCGCGGCATCGATACGGCGGCCCACAAAGCGGCCCTGGCCGCCCAGGGCGATACCATGGCCGTTTTCGGTTCTGGCGTCGATCACATCTACCCGGCTGAGAACCGCCGCCTCGCCGAAGACATCGCCAGCCGAAGACTACTTTTGTCGGAATTCCCCATGGGCAACCCCGGCCACCCGCAAAACTTCCCCGTCCGGAACCGCGTCGTTAGCGGCCTCAGCCTGGGAATTCTGCTGATGGAAAGCGCGCAGTATTCCGGCTCAGCCATCACCGCACAACTGGCGATGGACCAGGGCCGAGACGTTTTTGCGGTGCCCGGCAACATCACCTCGAAGATGAGCTGGACGCCGAACCTGCTGATAAAGCAAGGGGCTAAGCTCGTGCAATCGGCCGAAGACGTACTTGCTGAGCCGCGCCCGGAAGTGCGCGCGCAACTGGCCAGCCTGCCTGTGCAGGGCGCTGCGGGGACAAGCAATGAACTGGCACGCGTGCTCGGCCCAAATGCCCGGCTCGGCGAGTCCGTCCTCGCGTTGCTCCGCGTCAACAACGGCATTCATCTCGACGCGCTGGTTGAATCCCTCGAGGCCTTCCCCGCATCTGGAAGCATCGCAGTTCTCTTTGAACTCCAGCTTTTGGGACTCGTTCGGGAATTGCCCGACAAGAACTTTGTTAAAGTGTGGGTAGACCCCGCCGAACTCTCATCATCTATTATGAGTGCTCGTGCTCCCGATGGGCGGGGGAGAAAGCTGGCTTCGAAAAACATCTCTATGGGAAAATCGCTGGTCATCGTTGAATCTCCGGCCAAATCCAAAACCATTGGCAAGTACCTGGGCAAGCAGTTCATCGTCAAGGCGTCCCTGGGCCATGTCAAGGATTTGCCGAAGAAGAACCTGGCCGTTGACGTCGATGCCGACTTTACCCCGCACTACGAGATCATCGAAGGCAAGAAGAAGCTGATCCAGGAATTGAAGCAGGCGGCCAAGGACTTCGAAGCTGTGTACCTTGCGGCTGACCCGGATCGCGAAGGCGAAGCCATCTGCTACCACCTGATGGAAGAACTGGCGCCGAAGAAGGGTGCGGACGGTCCCAAGGTCTTCCGCGTGATGTTCAACGAGATCACTGCGAACGCCGTGAAGAAGGCGTTCGATGAGCCGAAGGCCGTTAACATCAATCTGGTCGATGCACAGCAGGCGCGGCGCGTGCTCGACCGCCTGGTGGGCTACAAGATTTCGCCGCTTCTGTGGGACAAGGTGCGCCGCGGGCTTTCAGCGGGACGCGTGCAAACGGTCGCCCTGCGCCAGATCGTCGATCGCGAGCGCGACATCCGCGCTTTCCAGAAGGTCGAATACTGGACCATCGATGCGCTGCTGGGCGCGAACAAGCCACCGCAACTCCGCGCGCGCCTCGCCAAACGCGACGGCGAGACGCCGGCGGTGGCCACCGATGCGGACGCGCAGGCCATCGTCACCGCGCTCGACGGTGCGGACTTTCTCGTTGGTTCGGTGGCCACGCGTGAGAAGAGGCGCAACCCCAGCCCGCCGTTCATCACCTCCACACTTCAGCAGGAAGCCTCGCGCAAACTGCGCTTCAGCGTGAAGCGCACCATGGGTCTCGCGCAGCGTCTGTATGAAGGCGTGGAGCTCGGCGCTGAAGGCTCGGTGGGTCTCATTACGTATATGCGTACGGACTCGGTGCGCGTCTCCAACGACGCGCTCGACGAGGTGCGTGCCTATATTCCGCAGCGTTTCGGCGAAGCGTATCTGCCCGAGAAGCCCAACGTCTACAAGGGCAAGAAAGACGCGCAGGACGCGCACGAAGCCGTTCGCCCGTCGAGTGTGTTGCGCACGCCGGAGGACCTGGAGCAGTTCCTGTCCGAGGACGAACTGAAGCTCTATCGCCTCATCTGGAACCGCTTTATGGCCAGCCAGATGGCGCAGGCCGTGTTCGATCAGACCACGGTTGAAGTGAACGCCAAGGGCAAAGACGCCGCGGCGTATCTGTTTCGCGCCACCGGTACGGTACCCAAGTTTGACGGCTTCCTCGCCATCTACGAAGAGGGCAAGGATGCCAAGGACGAAGAGGACGACGAGGCCAAGCGCAAGCTGCCCGCCGTCACGCAGGGTGAGACGCTGAAGTTCAAGGCTCTTGAGCCCGAGCAGCACTTTACTGAGCCGCCCCCGCGCTTCAACGAAGCGACGCTGGTGAAAGAGCTCGAAGCTGACGGCGTGGGTCGCCCGTCCACGTACGCCTCGATTCTGTCCACGATCCAAGACCGCGGCTACGTGAAGAAAGAAGGCGGCAAGTTCACGCCCACCGAGCTCGGCTTTGTGGTGACGGACCTGCTCGTCAAGAATTTCGACGACATCTTCGACGTGAAGTACACGGCCCGCATGGAGGGCGAACTCGACGACATCGAAGACGGCAAGATCGACTGGCGTGCCGCGATGACCGAGTTCTACGGCAAGTTCAAGACCGATCTTGAGCGCGCCGAGTCGACGATGGAGGACATCAAGCGCACCGAGAAACCAACGGATCTCGTGTGCGACAAGTGCGGCCGGCCGATGGTGCTGCGCTGGGGCAAGCACGGCTGGTTCGTGGCTTGTTCCGGCTACCCCGAATGTACGTCCACGCGCCAGCCGAGCCCCGATATGATCGAGGGCGCGGGCGGCGACATCGAGTTCACCGAGCAGGACGAGACCGAGTACTGCGAAAACTGCGGCCGCGAGATGGTGCTTAAGAAGGGCCGCTTCGGCCAGTTCTTCGCCTGCTCCGGCTATCCCGAGTGCAAGACGACGAAGCCGCTGGGCGGCGAGCAGAAGAAGGTCGACGTGCCGCTGGACGAGGACTGCCCGCAATGCTCGGCCAAGCTGATGTTGCGCTACGGGCGATTCGGCGAATTTACTTCGTGCAGCAACTACCCCACGTGCAAGTACACCAAGCAGAAGACCATCGGCGTAAAGTGCCCGAACTGCAACGATGGCGAAGTGGTGGAGCGGCGCTCAAAGCGCGGCAAGACGTTCTTCGGCTGCAATCTGTACCCCAAGTGCGACTTTGTGGCGTGGGGCAAGCCGATCGCCGAGAAGTGCCCGAGCTGCGAGAGCCCCTACCTCATCGAGAAGTACCTCAAGTCCGGCGCCTGGGCACAGTGCCCGAAGAAAGAGTGTAAGTTCAAACGTGAACTTGAGCCGGCGGCGGCCACGACAGAAGCCGTCGAGGCCGTCCCGGCTAAATAAGGGTCGTCGTCGGAGCACACCTCAGAACGGCCATGGCAAAGTTCAGAGCAGGGATGGAACGGCAGTTCAAGCTCTTCGTCGAGCGGCACTCCGATGGCTATGTGGCTTACCCAATGAGTAGTTTGCCCACATTGGGCTGCTTCTCACACGATGGGTCCTTGAGACTTTTTCGCTTCGGCGAGTGCAGACCATCGCCGAGAAGTGCCCGAGCTGCGAGAGCCCGTATTCTGATTGAGAAGTACTTGAAGATCGGCGCGTGGGCGCAGTGCCCGGACAAAGGGTGCAAGTACAGGCGGGAGTTGGAGGCAGTACCCGCGTCTTCGTAGAGTAGGCTACGCCCGCGCGAACCACCGCCGCAACTCCGCCCGCAACGGCACGGGCCGCAGCCTCCAGGTGTCGTTGTTATTGCGAAACGGCAGATCGCGCAGAGTGAAGTGAAGCGGCCCTGCACGCCGGTGGAAGTGAGATACTCGCGCGTGGCCGTCACCGATACCTCGTGGCAGATAAACTGCGGACGCCCGCGCAGGCGATCCAGGCGCGTGCGCCGACGAGCGGTCGCAATCTGAATAGGGCCACGTGGCGCGCACGCCGTCCTAGTGGCTGTAGCAGACAAAGCCGCGCCAGAGACGGGCAATTGCGTCGTTGCGCAGGCCGAGGTAGTTGCAGGCAATGGCGCCGCGCGAAAAGCCGGCGAGGAACAAACGCCGCCGGTCGCCGCCCCATTCTGACGTCACCCAATCCACCGCGCGCAGGCAGTAGTCCACGGTGGCGCCGGCATCGCCCCACCAAGTGACGGCGTTGCGGGCGGCAGCACGGTCCACATAGGGCAGGCACAGCCAGATGGCCCCGCGACCGCCGCTGATGCCGTAGCCGAGCGAGGAACCTTCAAGCACCCCGCGCGACTCATCGCCGTGCTGATTGCGATAGTTGCCGTTGCCCGCGTACTCGACGATCACCGGATAGCGGCGCCGCGGTTGCCAGTCTGAAGGCAAATAGAGCGCGTGATAAACCTCTGTGCCCGCCAGCAGAGTCCCACGCACGCGGCGGCCAGCGGCGGGGCGTGCGTTGAGTTCAAACGCGGGCACGGTGAGGTCCAGCGTCACCGTGCGAATGTCGGGCACCGATGCGGCGGCGCCGGCCGCAAGCTACAGCGCAAATTCGCGGCGCGTGGTGAACGTCATCGGCTAATAGGGTAACCTTGGCTTTCATGCCGCTGCAGACGCTTTGCCTTGCCGCCTTGCTTGCCGCCACGACCGGCGCGTTCGCCATCCTCCACGCCGAGTGGCCGCAGATACTGGGGCCCACCCGCAACCTGACTTACACCGGCCCGTTCGCACCTGCAGCCAGCTTCAAGAAGTTGTGGTCGCGGCCCATTGGCGAAGGGTTCGCCGCGCCGATCGTCTCGCAAGGGCGTCTGGTGATTTTCCATCGCCAGAACAGCCAGGAACGGATTGACTCGCTCGACCCGGCCACCGGCAAAGAGCAATGGTCGTTCGCCTATCCCACCGGCTACCGGGACGACTTCGGCTTCAGCGAAGGCCCGCGCGGCACGCCCGCTTCCGACGGCGCGCGCGTCTATACCTACGGCGCCGAGGGCACGCTGAGCTGCGTAAACCTCAAGACTGGCGCGCGAGTGTGGCAGCTTGACGCGCGCAAGGAATTCGGGATCCGCAAGGAATACTTCGGCACCGGCTGCTCGCCGCTGGTGGATGACGGGCGCGTGCTGATGAACATCGGCGGCGTGGACAAAGGCGCGGGCATCGTGGCGCTCGACAAGCTGACGGGCAAGCTGCTGTGGAAGGCGCTGACGCACGAGTCCGGCTACGCGTCGCCCGTTGCGGCCACCATCGGTGGCGCGCGGCACGCGCTGTTCTTCACGCGTGAAGGCTTGGTAGACGCCGACCCCGCCACGGGCCGCGTCCGTTTTGCCGAACGCTGGCGCGCGCGCATGGCCGCGTCGGTGAATGCCGCCGTGCCGGTGGTGGTGGGTGACGAAGTGCTGGTGACGTCCAGCTACAACACCGGCGCGGCGCTGTGGAAGATCGCAGGCGATAAAGCCACCCTGGTGTGGACGAGTGACGACGCCATTTCGGCACACTACGCCACGCCCGTTTATCACAACGGCCATCTCTACGGCTTCCACGGCCGCCAGGAGGAAGGGCAGGAGCTGCGCTGCATCGAATGGAAGACCGGCAAGGTGAAGTGGAACGTGCCGGGCTTGAAGGCGGGCACCGTGACGCTGGCCGCCGCGGGTACGCACTTGCTGGTGCTGCGCGAGAACGGCGAACTCCTCGTTGCGCCCGCAACGCCCAAGGGCTTCCAGCCTTCACAGCAAGTGCGCGTTTCAGAGAGCCCGGTGGTGCGGGCCTATCCGGCGTTGTCCGCCGGGCGGCTCTTTGTGCGGTCTGAAGATACGCTATCGGCCTGGAAGATCGACTGACCTTGTCGCGATCCACTCCCGCACAGCGTCCCAACTCCGCGCCGCGCGGCCCGCGCCCAGTATCGTTACACTCAGCGCCCCGGTGGCATTCGCCATGCGGCCCGCCTCGGCGTAGCCGAACCCACGATGGAGCGCCGCAAGGAACCCGGCGGCGAAGTTATCGCCCGCGCCGGTGGTGTCCACCACATCGACTGCGAACGGCGCGCACTCGATGCGCTCGCTGCCCGCGTAGAGAATGCACCCGCGTGCGCCCAGTTTCAGAGCGATGTCCGTCGCGCCCGCCCCGCGCAGCGCCCGCGCAATCGCATCGGGTTCGGAGTGCCCGGTGAGCATCCGCGCCTCGTCTTCATTCACAAACAGCAGGTCTGTATTCGGCAGCGCAGGCGCCAGCACTTCCATCCACTGGCCGTCCGCCGCCCAGCCGGTGTCCACCGACACCGTGAGCCCCGCCGCCCGCGCGCGCCGCATCGTCTCGGCCGAATGCTTGCGGAGATTGGCGAGCGAGTAGAGGTTCGCCTGATGATAGTGCGACGCGCCGGCGCACAAGGCGGGCGTGAAGTCGGCAGGCTCGGCAAAGGCCTCGAGGCTGGAACCCGGGCGCTGCAGAAACAACCGGTCGCCCGCGCGATTGGCCACGCAGACGGTCGTCGTCGTGGGCCCCTCGGAGCGCCCCACCCACGCCGTATCCGCGCCGGCGCCCGACAGTTTCTCAAGCAGCCGCTCGCCGCGTTCGTCGCGGCCCACCATGCCCATCACCTTCACCGGTACGCCCAGCTTGGCGAGCGCAAAGGCTGTATTGCTGCCGTTGCCGCCCATGTCCTCCACCATCTCTTCCACCCACGTGCTGGTGCCCCAGCGGAACTCTTCCACCGCACGCAGCAGAATGTCGTGAGAGATGTTGCCGGCCGACAGCACACCGGCCACGCGCCCGATCGCCGCCACCTACCGCAAGCCCTCCCACACGAAGGCGTCGAAGGTGTCGTGCTTGCGGAAGCCCATCTGGCGGTAGAGCCGCAGCGCGCCCTCGTTGGAACTGGTGACGGTGAGCGAGGCGCGGCGGCAACCGCTCGAAAGCAGCGCGGCCAGCGAATGGCGCAGCAGTTCGTAGCCGAGGCGGCGGCCTTGCCACTCGGAGTCAACACAGATCTGCGTGATGTGTCCCACGCCAAAAGACACGAGGCTCGACAGCACCAAACCCACCACGCGCCCGGTGACGGCTTCGAGCGCCACGAACGACGCGCCGGGGTAGAAACTCCCGCAACCCGGGTATTGAACGATGTTGTAGAGGAACCGCCGCGCGCCGGCCACCGAGCGGTACTGGTCGTTGATCTCGGCGTCGATGTGGCGCTGATAGGCGCCGGCGATGAGCCGGGCGCAGGCGTCTTGAAAGCGTTCCTGCCACGGCGCGTACTCAATGCGCTGGTTGGTGGCGGGCGCGAACGACGGCACCATGGCGAGGTCTGTCATCAGAAAGTCACGCGGGAAACGGCGGATGTAGCCGCCCAAGGGCATGTTGGCTCGCACGGCGGGCGACAGCGTGATGAGCTGTGCTTCGATGCGCTGTGCCTGCGGCGTGGCCCACAAGGCGCGCACCACGGCGTTCAGCAGCATCGACTCATACTCGGGCGAGGCGTGAGAACGCCGCACGTAGACATCGCCGATCAGCCCCTTACGGTCTTCGCACACATAGTAGGCGTAACCGACAACTTCGCGCCCGGCGATGAGCGCGTAGCCCGCCAGCGACTGCATACGCACAAAGCGCCGCACCAGATCGGCCGACGGCCGAAAGTCCCAATCGAGCTGGCGTTCCCAGGTGACGACGGCTTCATCGAGGAGCGGATCGATCTCCTCCACGCGGATCTGGCGTAGATCGGCGAGCAGGGGAATACTATGGTGCTGTTCGGCGAGAGCCGCCATCGCATCATATGGTACATCACATTTCCCGCAAAGTTGGCGGGAATGGGCCGATAAGTGGGTTTCCGGAGGTGTACAACCGATGACGATCTCGTCTGTTTCAAATGCCGCCTTGGAGGGCATGCAGGCCGCTTCGGCGCGCGTGGAGTCCGCGGCATTCCGCGTGAGCCAGGCGGCGGCGGGCAGCAGCGATGTGGTGGATTTGTCGGCGGAGATGGTGGCGTTGATCCAGGTCAAGAGCATGCATGGCACGATGGTGAACGTGGCGCGGATGGCGGAGGAGGCGGATAAGCAGGTGTTGAACTTGCTGGCGTAGCGCTGGCATGGTAGCACCACTGCGAATTCTGGCGCGCGCACCGCCTGTCGATCATTGCGACTTCCTCCAGGCCCGTGAGAGACTCTTCTGTTGAAACTGATCGTACCTTGGCCATCAGACACGGATGATGCTATCAAGCACGAAGGACTTGGGACGATGAAAATGTACGGAAGGGCTGAATGTCGCTATTCCTTCAGCCCCGGACCCGGCATCCCCGCGTAGTTGCTCGGCGCCGCCTTCGCGGCGTTCAGCCGCGCCTGCGCGCGCTTCATCGCGTTCAACGCCCGCGCCACGTCCACGCCCGGCAGCGGGTTCGCCATGCGCGCCGTCGCGCGCTTCAGCGCTTCCTCGGCCCGCTTCACGTCGATCTCGTTCGCATACTCGGCGCTCGACGCCGCTACGCGCACGTGGTTGTCGCTGATCTCCACATACCCGCCCTGCACGGCCAGAGAATGCTTCTGCCCGTTCACCAGCGTGTACGTCAACTCGCCCGTGCCCAACTCACTCAGCAACGGCGCGTGGCCCGGCAGCATGCCCAGCACGCCCTGCTCGCCGGGGATGGAGGCGTCGGTGACGGCCTCGTTCACCAGCAGGCGCTCGGGCGAGGCGATCTCCAGCCGGAAACTGTTTGCCATGTCGCTGCCGATGCCTACGCTTTCTTCATCTGTTCGGCGCGCTCGAGCACTTCCTCGATCGTGCCTTGCATGTAGAACGCCTGCTCCGGCACGTCGTCGTGCTTGCCGTCGCAGATTTCCTTGAAGCCCTTGATCGTGTCCGCCAGCTTCACGTACTTGCCCTTGAAGCCTGTGAACTGCTCGGCCACGTGGAAGGGCTGCGAGAGGAACCGCTGAATCTTGCGGGCGCGCGACACGCTGAGCTTGTCGTCTTCGCTCAATTCGTCGATACCGAGAATGGCGATGATGTCCTGCAGATCCTTGTAGCGCTGCAACACGCCCTTGACGCGCTGCGCGGTGTTGTAGTGATCGGCGCCCAGCACTTCGGGCGACAGAATGCGGGACGTCGAAGCCAGCGGATCCACGGCGGGGTAAATACCGAGCGACGCAATATCGCGCGAGAGGTTCGTCGTAGCATCCAAGTGCGCAAACGTGGTGGCCGGAGCGGGATCGGTGTAGTCGTCAGCGGGCACGTAGATGGCCTGCACCGACGTGATCGAACCCTTGTTCGTCGACGTGATGCGCTCCTGCATGTCGCCCATTTCCGATGCGAGGTTCGGCTGGTAACCCACGGCGCTCGGCATGCGGCCGAGCAGCGCCGATACTTCCGAACCGGCCTGCGTGAAGCGGAACACGTTGTCGACGAACAGCAGCACGTCTTGGCCTTCTTCGTCGCGGAAGTACTCAGCGACGGTCAAGCCCGTCAGACCCACGCGCAAACGCGCGCCGGGCGGCTCCGTCATCTGGCCGTAGATCAGGGCCACCTTCGACTTCGTGTAGTCATCCGGATGCACAATGCCGGATTCCTGCATTTCGAGCCACAGATCGTTGCCCTCACGCGTGCGCTCGCCCACGCCGGCAAACACCGACACGCCGCCGTGCGCCTTGGCGATGTTGTTGATCAGTTCCATGATGACGACGGTCTTGCCCACGCCCGCGCCGCCGAACAGTCCGATCTTGCCGCCCTTCAGGTAGGGCTCGATCAGGTCGATGACCTTGATGCCCGTTTCGAGCATCACCTGCGACGTCGACTGTTCGTCGAACTTCGGCGCCGCGCGGTGAATGGGCGAACTCTTCTTGGCGTTCACCGGACCCATGCGGTCCACCGGTTCGCCCAGCACGTTGAGCACGCGCCCCAGCGTTTCCGGACCCACCGGCACGCTCACCGGCTTACCGAGGCTGATGGCCTTCATGCCGCGGATCAGGCCTTCGGTGGGTTTGAGCGCGATGGTGCGGACGCGGCCTTCGCCGATGTGCTGCGCCACTTCGCAGACGATGTCGATGGGCGTTTCAACCTGAAAGCCCTCGCTGACGATCTGGATGGCGGTGTGGATAACGGGCACTTCGCCTTCGGCAAACTGCACGTCCACGGCGGGGCCGGCCACCTGGATGACCTTGCCGATGACGGAAGCGGAAACTGCGGATGCTGACATGGTGATGTCCTTACTCCAATGCGGCGGCGCCGCTGACAACTTCGATGATTTCCTTGGTAATGCTGGCCTGGCGGACGCGGTTCATATACAGCGTCAGCTTGTCGATCACTTCGGCGGCGTTGGTCGAAGCGGCGTCCATGGCCGTCATGCGCGCGGCGTGTTCAGAGGCCGAGGTTTCGAGCATGCCCGAGAAGATCGCATTTTCCACATACTTGGGCAGCAGACTCCCGAGTAATTGGCCGGGCGGCTCTTCGTAAATGTAGTCGGTGGTGGCCGCCTCTTCGGGCAGCACAATGGGCAGGAGTTTCTTCACCAGAACCTTCTGCGACACCACGCTCTTGTACTCGTTGTAGATGAGATACACGGCGTCCGAGTCGCCGGTCGAATAAAGCTCGGCGGCAGACTTGGCAATGGCCTCCGCGTCCGACGCCTGGATCTTGTTCAGAATGCCGAGGTGCTCGCCCGTAATCGCCATTTCGCGGCGGCGGAAAAAGTCGCGCCCCTTGCGGCCGATGAGCTCAAACGAAAACTGCGCGCCAGGATGGTCCGCCATCAGCTTCTGCGTGCCCTTAATCAAGTTGGTGTTGAAGGCGCCCGCGAGGCCACGATCGGACGTGAGCAGCACGATCTGAATCTTCTTTTCCGCGCGCCGCGCCAAGAGCGGATGCGACATCACGCGTTCATCCGAGCCCGCCACCGCGGCGACGTTGGCCAGAATGTTCTCCAGGATGCCGGCGTAGGGGCGCGAGGCAATCACGCGCTCCTGCGCGCGGCGAAGCTTGGCCGCCGAGACCATCTTCATGGCCTTGGTGATCTGCTGCGTGTTTTTGACGGACCGGATCCGGCGCCGGATGTCGATCAAACTGGGCATCAGTGTTTAAGCCTTACTTGCCCGCCGTGAAGCGTTGTTTGAGCTCGGTGATGGCCGCGTTCACTTTGGCCTTCAGCGCGTCGTCGAGCGCCTTCTTTTCGCGAATCTCGGGCAGCAGGCCCGGGCGCGCGTTGTCCACAAAGCGGTAGAGCTCGGATTCAAAGCGGCGGCAATCTTCCACGGCGATGTCGTCAAGGAAGCCGCCCGTACCCGCGTGAATGATGAGCACCTGCTTTTCCACCGGGAGCGGTTCGTGCAAGCCCTGCTTCAGCACTTCGACGAGGCGCTTACCGCGATTGAGCTGCTGCGTGGAGGCCTTGTCGAGATCCGAACCGAACTGCGCGAAGGCGGCGAGCGCGCGGTACTGCGCGAGTTCGAGACGCAGCGAACCGGCCACCTGGCGCATGGCCTTGATCTGCGCCGAGCCGCCGACGCGCGACACCGAAATGCCGACGTTGATGGCGGGGCGGATGTTAGAGTTAAACAGGTCGGCTTCGAGGAAGATCTGGCCGTCGGTGATGGAAATCACGTTGGTCGGAATGTAGGCCGAAACGTCGCCCGCCTGTGTTTCGATGAACGGCAGCGCGGTGAGCGAACCGCCGCTCTTCAGCTTGGCCGCGCGCTCAAGGAGGCGCGAGTGGAGATAAAACACGTCTCCGGGGAACGCTTCGCGCCCTGGCGGACGGCGGAGGAGCAGCGAGATTTCGCGGTACGCCGCGGCGTGCTTGGAAAGATCGTCGTAGATGCAGAGCGCGTGCTGATTCTTGTCGCGGAAATACTCGCCCATCGCGCAGCCCGTGTAGGGGGCGATGTACTGCATCGGCGCGGGATCGGAGGCCGTGGCGGCGACGATGATCGAGTAATCCATCGCGCCGTACTTCTTCAGCGTTTCAACCAGATTCGCCACCGTGGAGCGCTTCTGGCCGATGGCGACATAGATACAAATCACGTCGCCGCCCTTTTGATTGATGATCGTGTCGAGCGCGACGGCGGTCTTGCCGGTCTGGCGGTCACCGATGATCAACTCGCGTTGACCGCGGCCCACCGGGATCATGCCGTCGATGGCCTTGATGCCGGTTTGCAGCGGCTCTTTCACGGGCGAGCGGTCTACGACGCCGGGCGCAAGGCGCTCGATGGGCAGATAGCCGGACGCCTGAATGGGGCCCTTGCCGTCGATGGGCTGGCCGAGCGCGTTGACGACGCGGCCGATGAGGCCTTCGCCGACGGGCACCGACATGATGCGGCCGGTGCGCTTCACTTCGTCGCCTTCGGAGATGCCGTGGTATTCACCCAGCATCACGGCGCCCACCTGATCTTCTTCGAGGTTCATGGCGATGCCGGATACCCCGCGCGGGAACTCGATCAGTTCGCCGGCCATCACCTTTTCGAGTCCGTGAATGCGGGCGATACCGTCGCCCACCGAGATAACCGAACCGACTTCGCTGACGCTGACCGCCGCTTCGTAATTCTCGATTTCCTGGCGCAGGACGCGCGCGATTTCATCCGCTCTGACTTGGGCCATTGGGTTCTTCTAATCTCTTCTCTTCTAGACTCGGGCCGCGAGCTTCGCGCCCAGCGCGTCAAGCTGCCCGCGAACCGAGCCATCGTAAATCGTGGAGCCGATGCGGACGCGAACGCCGCCAATCAACTCGGGTTTCACTTCAAATTCACATCGCACCTGCTTGCCGGTTTTCTGCACCAGTTCAGCGCGGAGCGTTTCCTGTTTGGCTTCGCCCAGCGGCACGGCCGACACCACCTGCGCACGGATGCGGCCCTGGCGCTCATCGAGCGCGGCCTCAAACGCGGCGGCGATTTCCGGGATGGCGGCCATGCGATTGTGGTCCACCGCCACGGCAAAAAAGTTCTTGAGCAAGCGGTGCGCGCCCATCGCCTCGGTGATCTTGCTCACCACGGCGCGCTTGCGGCTGATGGCCACGGCGGGGGAGGTGAGCACGGTGCGGAGTTCGGTGGACGAGGCAAGCGTGGCGGCAAAGTCACGCACGGCGCCGGCGGCGGTGGCGGGGTCGAGCCCGGATCCGGACGCCATCACGGCGTCGGCCAGGGCGCGGGCATATCGAGTGGCTACAGCAAGCGGCATGGGTTAATTCTGCGAGGTTGCGCGGAGGCCGGAAACAAAGCGCGCCACCAGCGATTCGTTCGCGTCGGGCGAAATCCGGGTCTTCAATTTCGTTTCGGCCGATTGGAGGGCCAGGCGCGAAGCCTCCTGGCGCAGTTCCATTTCGGCAGCCTTGGTCATGGAAGAGATTTCCTGCTGCGCCTGCTCGCCGGCCTGCGCCACCAGACGCTTGGTCTCTTCCTGAATGCGCTCGGACTCGGCATCCATCTCGCGCTTTGCATTGTCGCACAGCGCAGCGAGTTCGGCGTCGAGGTTACCCAGCCGTTTTTCGATGCCCGCCACCCGCGCGTTGGCTTCGTCGCGGATGGCCTTGGCTTCGTTGATGTCTTTCTGAATTTCGGCGATGCGGGCGGTGAAGAACGGCGGGGCGTGTTTGCCGATCTGCCACGCGAGTAATGCCGCGAGGATGCCGAAGTTGACCCACTTCCACATCTGCGTGCTGCCGCCGTGGCCGCCAGCCGATTCACCATGATCGCCTTCTTTGTGTTCGGCCGTGGCATGTTGCTGCTCCGGCTTCGCGCCCGGTTCGGCATGCTGGGCGAGAGCGGAAAAAGCGGTCAACGTCAGCGCAAGAACGAAGCGCTTCAATTTTTCCTCCCGGTCAGGATCGAAGCGGCGATCTGTTCGGCGAGCGCTTCGCTTTCGCGGCCCAGCGACACTTTGGCTTCGGCGGTTTTGGCCGCGAGCGACGCCTTCGCTTCGCGCAACAGCGCGTCGGCCTGTTCCCGACTGGCGGCCATCGCAGCCGACTGTTCGTCGCGCCATTGCTTGCGGACGGCTTCCTGTTCCTTATAGATCTCGCTGCGCGCGGCACGAAGCTTCTCTTCGTACTCGGCGGCTTTGGCTTCGGCGCGCTTGAGGCTTTCGTCAGCCGCCTTACGGGTTCCAGACGTCGCTTGACGCCGGTCTTCCAGCACCTTTTCCAGCCGCGGGAAGAACAATGTCTTGAGGTAGAAATAGACCAGGAGAAACAGAACGAGCGTGGGAAGCGCGGCAATGAGAACCTCACGCAGTGCGCTCAGCAGCTTTGGATCCATTGTGTGACGAGACTTGGACGCTCTGTCTGGAGGAAACCCAGGCGAAGCTTTCCGAGAAACCCCTAGATGGTAACACGCTTCAGGAAAAGCCGTCAAACCGGGGGTCTCCGCACATTTGGGGGTGGTGAGGGGCTAATATGTTGCCTCCTAGTTCCGAGCCCCTGTACGATCCTTCGCTCACTCCACCCGGGTGAAGAGATGATGAGTCATCGGCCGCCTAGGCTGGTAGCGGCCATGGCGTGCCGCCGGCCGCGCCGACGCGCGCAGAAGTTGCCAGTGCCCCGGCACCCCGCCCATGGCTGCGCAGGGCGGCCGGCTGATCCGAACCGCCGGCGTTGTCCAGGCTGCCAAGGCACTCTCGATTCGGGTTCCGCAGATTGCCGCCCAGCAAAGCCGTCTCACCCTCGCCCGCTTGGTGCCGAACGGAACACGCGTCCGGCAGGGCGATCCGTTAGTCGAGTCTGGCAAGACCGGCCTGCTGGATGAACAGCGCGAGGCCATCGGTAAGCTTGGCGACATTGAACACCAGGTATCAGGGCGGCGCACCAAGACCCGCAGCAACGCTAACAAGCGCGTGGCCCAGATCCGCGCTGCGAGTAAACGTCAGGATGCCGCGGCGGAAGCCCGCTGCGTGTCGCCGTGCTCAAGGGCTGACGCCATCCGGTCGCACTCTTTCGCGGTCACGCCGAATTCCTGCATCGCTACCTTGCGCCACCTGGCGACGGCACGGCCTACTTCGCGCGCGACCGCGCGGGACTGCTTCGCATCAAGCCGGAAGTAACTCGCCACGCTGAAGGCGAGTTCGAGCGAAGCCGTTTGATCATCGAGATCGTTGGCCGTACTCAACACGCGCGGCTTCAGGTCCACTGGTACCGGATTCAGATCGTAGGCCGGCGGCAGCCGCCAGCCCGCCTGGCCGTCATATACACATCCGTGGTTGCGCAGGTGATCGTCTGTATTGGAGATCAACACATTGAACACGATGCGGCGCCAGAGTGAGGCCATGTCATGTGTGGGTTCGGCGCCTTGCCGGCGTAGCGCGTCGGCTAATTCCAGAGCCTCGTCGGAGGAATTTGTGGGTAGTTGGGCTAACCCGAACTACTGAGGAAACGACGTAGCTTAGGGCACGTTGCATCGAAAGATCGTTGTTCTTGTTCGTC
>VFZP01000105.1 GCA_016871115.1 Acidobacteriota bacterium | reverse complement strand
GGCGCCCAAGGCGCGAGTTCCAGCTTGAGCCGCTCGCCCTGCACCGTGAACAGCGCCAAGCGTTCGCAGAACTCGCCCGCTGCATCCAGCACCGCCCGCGTCCACTCGCCCTGACGCTCCGCGCGGAGCACACGCCGGGCTGCACGGTTCAACGCCGCGGTGAGCTCGTGCGAGCTGGCAGTAACGGTGGCGTTCATTCTTCCATTGTTAGTGTAGCAACGCAGGAAAACAAAAGCGCTGGGTTACGTTTTAGTTGCTACGCCAGCTTCGCTTCCAGTTCCGCCCAGCGCGCGTAGAGCTGCTCAACCGCCGCCTGCGCCGCCTGCATTTCCTCGTACACACGATGCAGGCGCGGGCCATCTGAAACTACGTCAGGCGCGTGCATCAGCGCGCGCTGCGCTTCCAGTGCCGACTCCGCTGCAAGAATCTTCGCTTCCATCGTTTCCCACTCGCGGGCTTCGAGGTACGACAGCTTCTTCTTCGCCGGAGCCGCGGGGGCAGCAGCAGCAGCCGCGACGGGTTTGTCTTCCTTCGCCGCCGCAGGGCGCTTGGGCGTTTGCGCGGACTGCCACTGCGCGTAGTCCGCATACGTCATCAACGTGCCGTCCGGCTCAAACGACACAATCACCGTCGCCACGCGGTCCAGCAGAAAACGGTCGTGCGTCACCAGCACCATCGCGCCGGGGAAATCGAGCAGACTGTCCTCCAACACTTCGAGCGTGGCGATGTCAAGATCGTTCGTCGGCTCGTCGAGCAACAACACATCGGCCTCGCGCAGCATCAGGCGCGCAATCAGCACGCGCGCGCGCTCGCCGCCCGATAGGTTGCGCATCATCACGTCAAGCTGCTCGTCGCGGAACAGGAAGCGCTTCGCCCAACCGGCCACGTGCTGCGGGCGGCCCTGGTAGATCACCGAATCGCCATGCGGGGCGAGCGCGCGGCGGAGCGGCACGTCGAGGTCAAGCTGCTCGCGGTTCTGATCGAAGTACACCATCCGGAGATTGTCGGCACGAAAGATCTCTCCCGCCGCCGGTTCGTACTCGCCCAGCATCAACCGAAGCAAGCTGGTCTTGCCCGTGCCGTTGGCGCCCAGCAACCCAACGCGCACGCCCGGCGACAACTTGAGATTCAGTACCGAGAACAAACGCCGCCCACCCACTTCGCACGCCGCGCCGGTGGCTTCCAGCAGCCGCTTGGTCTGCCGCTCAGACGCCGTGAAGTCAATCCGCACAGACGACGAACGCCGCCGCTCGCTCACGTCGCCGAGTTCGTCGATCAGCCGGTTGGCCTCGTCAATCCGAGCCTTGGATTTTGTGGTGCGCGCCTTGGCGCCGCGCCGCAACCACTCCACCTCGTGCTTCACCTTGGTGTTCAGCGAATCTTCGAGCTTGGACTGCGCGGCTTCGAAGTCCGTGCGTTTTTCGAGGAACTCGCTGTACGCCCCGTTGGTGCGAAAAATGCCCTCAGGGTAGCGCCGGCTCAACTCAGCCATCGACGTGGCGACGTTTTCCAGGAAGTAACGGTCATGGCTCACCATCACCGCCGCAAACCGCGCCGAGGCGAGGAGCTTCTCCAGCCACACAATGCCGCCCACGTCCAGGTGATTCGTCGGCTCATCCAGCAGCAGAATGTCCGGCATCCGGATCAGCGCTTCAGCAATCGCGAGGCGCTTGCGCCACCCGCCCGAGAGCCGCGACGCCTCTATATCGCCGCTCACCGCGCCTTCGGTAAAGCCCGCCGCGCCGAGCGTGGTGTTCAGGCGCGCATCCAGATCCTCATCTGGCGGGCACGCTGCCGCAAGCACCTGCCGCACCGTCCGCCCTTGCTCGAACACCGAATCCTGCGGCACATAGCAGAGCCGCGCCCCTTTGCGCAGCGCCCGCTCGCCAGTATCGGAGTCCTCCACGCCCGCCAGGATCTTCAGCAGCGTCGACTTGCCGCTGCCATTCGGACCGATGAGCCCCAACCGGTCGCCTTCGCTGATGGTGAGCGAGACATTCTCCAACAAAGTGCGCGCGCCGAAGCTCTTCACCAGCCCGCGACAGTTCAAAATCAAACTCATTCTGTGATCTACTCTTTTTATGCTATCGCGTGCCCTTGGGACCCTTTGTATTTGGCCGCTGCTCGCGCTGGCAGCGCGGCCCCTCACGCATGACGACTATGCGGACTGGAAGTCGATTCAGACGGTGACGCTGTCGCGCGACGGCAAGTGGCTCGCCTACGCGCTGTTTCCGCAGGAAGGCAACGGGCACCTGGTGATTCGTGAAATTGCAACGGGCAAGGAGCACCGCGAGCCGGTAGGCGCACAGCCGCCCCCGCCGGAGGCTGACCCGGACTCCGCCGAATCCACCCCGCCGCGCCGCCCGTCGATTCGGATCGCCTTCACGGGAGACTCGGCGTTTGTCACCGCCAGCACCTTTCCAGACAAGACCGCGGCGCGTGGCAAAAATGGACTCGCGATCATTGGCTTAGCAGGTTTCACCACAGCGCGCATTGCCAATGTAAAGAGCTTCGCGATCCCAGAGCATTCTGGCCGCTGGCTTGCCTATCTGCTGGAGCCGGAAGCGAAACAGAAGACCGGCCTCGGCGCGGAATTGCGCTTGCGAAACCTGGACACGGGCGCGGAGACCAAGGTTCCGTTCATCACCGAATACAGCTTGGCGAAGGATGGCGGCACGTTGGTTTATGCGGTATCGGCCTCCGCCCCCGACGCCGATGGAGTCTACGTACTTACGCCCGGTAACAACACGCCGCAGACTCTGCTATCCGGCCTAGGTAAGTGCAGTAAGTTAACTTGGGACCGTGCACAGCGGCAAATCGTGTTTCTCTCCGCCCGCGAGAACCAAACCGTGCTCCACCATTGGACGCGCCAGGCCACCACCAGCCGATCCGTATTGGTGGGGCCCGAGGCCGCGGCCATCTTCGCGAAAGGCGCACTGAGCTTTTCGCGCGACGGTGAGTCCGTGTGGTTTGGCACGTTGCCGCCCGCCGCGCCGAAGGCCACCGCCAACACGCCAGGCGTGGCCGTCGACCTCTGGCACTGGCGAGATCCGCTCATTCAGCCCATGCAAAAGGTGCGCGCCACGCGCGAGCTCGACCGGAGTTACCAGGCGGTGGTGCATCTAAAAGACCGCTCCGTTGTACAGATCGGTTCCACCGCCTTACCCACCGTCACGCCGACCGACGACGGACTATGGGCGATCGGCGCGGACGGACGCCTCTACTCCACCGAAGTAGACCACGACACAGCCTACGCCGACTACTACTTCATCGACGCCCGCAGCGGCGAGCGCCGCCTGATTGCCACGAAGCTCCGCAGCAACACCGCGCCCGTCTGGTCTGGTGCGGGCCACCACGCGCTGTTCTATCGGGATCGCGACTGGTACGTCTCCGGCGTGGCCGCTCCGGTCACCTACAAGCTAACGCGCGGGCTCGGCGCGGCGTTTCACAACGAACAGTGGGACACGCCGAGCGCACCGGCGGCCCATGGACACGCCGGCTTCACCGCGGACGGCCGCGGGGTGCTGCTGTATGACCGCTACGATGTGTGGCTGGCCGCGCCCGACGCGTCAAAGGTGACACGCCTCACCGCCGGGCGCGAGAAGCGCCTCCAGTTTCGCGTGCTGCGGCTTGACTCGGATGAAGACGCCCCGGCGCGCGGCGTCGACCTCAGCAAACCTCTGTATCTCACGGCCACCGACGAATCCACGCGCGGCACCGGCATCTATCGCCTCGCGCCTGGTGGCGCCGAGCCGCCCGAGAAACTCGCCGGCGAAGACAACCGCGCGCTGCAGTTTGTTGCCAAGGCGAAGAATGCAGGAACGGTGGTAGTGACCGCGTCTTCCTTCACGCAGTTCCCCGACCTCGAAATCACCGACACCGCCTTTTCCGGGCGCAAGAAAGCCACCGCCGCCAACCCGCAGGCGCGCGATATCGCCTGGGGCAGCGCCGAGCTGATTTCCTACCGCAGTACAGACGGCGAACCGCTGCGCGGCATATTGATCAAGCCCGCCGGCTTCGATGCGTCCAAGCAGTATCCGCTGCTCGTCTACATCTACGAGCGCCTGTCGCAGGGCCTGCACAATTAACCCGTGCCCCAACCCGGCTCCAGCAGTATCAACCAGGCTTACTACGCAAGTAACGGTTACTTACTTCTGCTGCCCGACATTTCCTACCGCACCGGTACGCCCGGGCAAAGCGCCATCAAGTGTGTCCTGCCCGCGATTGACGCCGCCGTCAGCAAGGGCTTCGTCAACGAGCGCGCCATCGGCATTCAGGGCCACAGTTGGGGCGGCTACCAGATCGCCTACATGGTGGCGCAAACCAATCGCTTCCGCGCCGCCGCCGCGGGCGCGCCCGTGGGGAACATGACCAGCGCTTACAACGGCATCCGCTGGTACACCGGCCTGCCCCGTCAGTTTCAATACGAACACGCGCAGTCGCGCATCGGGGGCACGTTGTAGACCGCGCCGCTGAAGTTCCTTGAAAACTCGCCGGTCTTCATGGCGGACCGCGTGGAGACGCCCGTGCTGATGATGCACAACGATGCCGACGATGCCGTACCGTGGCAGCAGGGCATCGAGCTGTTTCTCTCGCTCCGCCGCAACGGCAAGGAAGCCTACCTGTTCAACTACAACGGCGAAAAGCATGGCCTGCGCAAGCGCGTCAATCAAATGGACTGGGCGCGCCGCATGCAGGAGTTTTTCGATCACTACCTGAAAGGCGCCGCGCGGCCCGCCTGGATGGAGCGCGGCATACCATACCTCGAACGTAACGGCGCCTCGCCGAAGCCACCCACCGGCGCGAGCGCGCCGGCCACCACCACGCCCACTCCGCCCACCGAGGGCCAATGAGTTTTGTGATGGAATGGAACCAGGCAATCTATGGCACAAATCGCGCGTAGTTCTGGAGTCGTGGACGTCGTCGTAGTCGGGTCCGGCGCAGGTGGCGGCACCGCCGCTCACGTCCTCACGGCCAAAGGCATCAACGTGGTGCTGCTTGAAGCAGGCCCGAATCTGGTTCCTGCCCAGGAATTCAAAGACCATAAGATGCCGTCCGACTACGCGCACCGGGGCGCCGAAGACGGCGGAGCGCTCTACTTTGGCAAGGGCAAGCCGTTCGGGTTCATGTCCACCACTTCGGGCGGCTGGGAACTCGAAGGTGAGCCGTACACCGTGGGCGAAGGCAGCCAGTTCTCCTGGTTCCGTTCGCGCATCGTCGGCGGGCGCACGAATCACTACGGCCGCATGTCGTTCCGGTTTTCCGACTACGACTTTAAGCCGTACTCGAAAGACGGCCTCGGCTTTGACTGGCCGATCTCCTATGAAGACATCGCGCCCTACTACGACCGCGCCGAGGAGTTCATCGGTGTGGCCGGCTCGGTGGAGGGCATCCGCAGCGCGCCGGACGGCAAGTTCCACACGCCGCCGCCGGCCAAGGTGCATGAGCTGCTGATCAGGAAGTCGTGCGACAAGCTGGGCATCCCCTGCATTCCGAACCGTCGCGCGGTGATCACGAAGAATCTCAACGGCCGCGCGGCATGCCACTACTGCGGCCAGTGCGGACGGGGCTGCCAGACCGCGTCGGCTTATTCGTCGAGCCAGGTGCAGGTGTTCCCCGCCCTGAAGACCGGCAAGCTGACGCTGATCACCGACGCGATGGTGCGCGAGGTGACCACGGACGGCAGCGGCAAGGCCACCGGCGTCATCTACATTGACCGCAACACCCGCACCGAAAAGGCAATCAAGGCGCGCGTGGTGATTCTCGCCGCGAGCGCGTGCGAGAGTGCGCGGATTCTGCTGAACTCGAAGACGCACGAGTTCCCGAACGGCGTGGCGAATTCGAGCGGTCTCGTGGGCCGCTACCTGATGGACACCGTCGGTTTCGGCCTCAGCGGCTACGTGCCCGCGCTCGAAGGCATGCCGCACTACGACACCGACGGCTACGGCGGCGCGCATCTGTACATGCCTTGGTGGATGTGGGACAAGCATGACAAGCTGGACTTCCCGCGCGGCTATCACATCGAGATCGGCGGCGGCTACGGCCAGCCCGGCGTGGGCAGCTATCACGGTGCGGCGCGGCGCTACGGCTACGGCGCGGGCATGAAGCAGAAGATCCGCGAGGGCTACGGCGCGTCGGTGGGTTTTGCCGGCCGCGGCGAGATGATCCCGAACCTGCACAGCTACTGCGAGATCGATCCGAACGTGGTGGACCAGTGGGGCATCCCCGTGCTTCGCTTCCACTTCAAGTGGACCGACTATGAGTGGAAGCAGGCGCGCCACATGGAGAAGACCTTTGCCGAAATCATCGAAGGCATGGGTGGGCGCGTGACCGGCCTGAGCGCGGCGCAGCGTGAAAGCCAGGGCATTTCCGTACCCGGCACCATCATCCACGAAGTGGGCACTGCGTGCATGGGCAAGGACGCGAAGACGAGCGTGCTGAACGGCTACACGCAGTCGCACGACGTGAAGAACCTGTACGTGATGGACGGCGGGTCGTTTGCTTCGAACCCCGACAAGAACCCCACGCTCACCATCAATGCGCTTGCGTGGCGCGGCTGCGACTACCTGGCCGAGGAGATGAGGAAAGGCAATGTCTAACGAATCGCTCGTGCAGTTGACCAACGTGGAAGTAGAGCGGCGCTCAATCATCCGTGCGTTGGCGTTGGGGCTGACGTCGATGGGCGTGCTGGACCTGGAGGCCGCGCAGCACGTGCACGCCGCCAACGCAGGTGAAAAGGCCGCGGCGGGCGGGCCGTATAAGGTGAAGACGTTCCAGGCCGAAGAGTACAAGACGCTGCGCCGGTTGTGCGAGTTGATTGTGCCGAAGGACGACGTGTCGGGCAGCGCGCTCGACGCGGGCGCTCCGGAGTTCATCGATCTGCTGTGCAGCCAGAACCAGCGCCTCGCCGACATCTATCACGGGGGCCTCGCGTGGTTTGACGCCCAGATGCGCAAGCGCGTGGGTAATCGCTTTGTCGAAGCGACGGCGACGGAACAAACGGCGATGCTCGACACGCTGGTGAAGGCGGAAGCCGAGGAAACCGCGCGGCGAAGCGAGGAACTCGTGTATCAGCGCACAGCTATCTACAAGGACTTTTCGAACTACACCGTGAAGCGCCAGTCGGACCTGGGCGCGGGCGTCAAGTTCTTCGACTGGGTGCGCAAGATGACGGTGGATGCGTTCTACACGAGTCCGCTGGGCGTGAAGGATCTGGGCTACAAGGGGAACGGTGCATACTCGAAGTACACCGTGCCGGCCGAGGCACTTGAGTACGCGATGAAGCGGAGCCCGTTCAAGGCGTGGTAAGGCTTGGCTCTCACCTACCTCGAATTCCTGCCGCATAACGGCGCGCCCTGCCCGAACGTCATCGGCGCGATGTGGACTTCTGGAAATCTCTGGTGGTAGGAGAACGCGCACCCAAAGTGTCGCGTTCAGCAGTTCGTCGCCAGGGCTAGAAAATCAGACTCACGCCGCCGCGCAGCGCCCGCGGAGTCTGGATCAGCAGCAGGCGGTGGCCGCCCGGCGTCGCCAACGGCAGGTAGCCTTGGCCCAGCAAATTGCGCCACTCAGCCGACGCTTCCAGGCGCCCGGAAAGCAGACCCGCGCCCGGAATCGGCTGGCGAAGGTACAGGTTCAAGCCCGGCTCAAGAGTCGTGCGCTGCGTCAACGGCAAGTGCACCGGGTTCAGCTTCGAGTAATCCGTGATGCGGTAGCTGGCCGCGTAGCGTGTCTTCGTCGCCGGAGCCGTGCCGCTCATCCGCGCCGTCAGCGAGTGCTGCCCGGTGGTGCGCAACGCCGAGCGCATTTCGGCGGCGCTCGCCACCGGCAAACCGGCTGCGAGCATCGTCAAAGCGCCGGAATAACCGTAGCCGATCATCGCCCGGTGCGACTCGCCCAGGTTCTGCGTGACGGTCGCCTCGTAGCCCATACGGCGATAGCTGCCGCCGTTCACCACCGCCAGATTCGACGACAGGTCCGGCAACAACTCCGAGCCTTCCAGCGCGCCCGCGGGTCCTTTGGCGTTAAACGCCGCGTTCGAAACATCCTCGCGCCACGCGCTAGCCGCGAACTTCCGGCCCACGGCTTCCTTGCGGTAGCCCAGCTCAAAGTTCTGCGCCCGCTGCACATGCGCATGGCCGTCGCGCACCGACACGCGTGGGAACAGGGACAGCGTGTTCAACTGGTGCTTCAATTCCGTGCCATTCAGCTCGCCCGGGTTCAACAACTTCACCGCCGGCGTCCCGGAGCTGAAAGCAAACTCCACCGCGCCCGACTCGGCCGAGCCCCAACGCACGCGCGCGAAGGGCGAGGCGTAGTTGAGCCGGTCCACGAACGACACCGATTCCAGGGACGACCCGTATTCCAGTTGCAGCGAGTCGTGAATCTGCACGCGGTCGATGAACGCCACCGAAAGGCTCTGCAGCGCGGGCATCGAGTCATTCCGCCCGCTGGCAAGCGCCGCGCTGATGCGCGCGGGCAAGAACATCTGCCGCATAATCACGTTCACCTGCGGCCCGGTATTGGTATCCCGCGCATACGATGTCGCAAAGCCGGCGGTCGGCGTACCGCTGTGCGAAGCATAGCCGACATTGCCGCTCACGGACACACGATTGGCGCCATAAACCGAAGTTGCCAGAGCAAACGAGGTGCCAAGATCAGCTTGGCTGCCCGCAGACGACAGCGGTCCGCCTTCGCCAGAGGACAGCGCCACCACGCCGCGCGTACCGGAGAAGACATTCGATGCCCGTGCCACCGGCCGGCTGGGATCAGAAATATCGACGCCGCCACCGGGCAACATTCGCAGGGCCGGGCGGGTACCAGTGCCGGAGCGCAGCACCCACTTCCACTCTTCACTCATCACCGGCACCTGACCGGGCGAGAGGTGAACCAGCTCAATCGAGCTGAGCATGCTGCTCAAATTGATGGTGAGAAAGCTCCGAAGCCCGGACTGGATCGCGATATTGCGCCGCACGGCGGGTATGAAGCTCGATAGCGTGACGCGGATTGAATACTGATTTGGCGTGAGCGAGTCGAAGGCAAACAACCCTCGCTCGCAGGTGACGAGCTTGGTGACAAACCGGTCATACCGGTTGTACAGCATGACCACCGCGCCCATCTGCGGCACACCGACAGTGTCGACCACTCGGCCGGCCAGGATTCCTGAAAAGCGGGCGGGTTCCATCGCGAGGGCAGCGGGAGAAAAAGTGCATGCAATAAACGCAAGTGCCGGCGCAAGCCGCCAAGTTCGAGCCGAATTCAGCCGAGTTTGCTTACCAGGCACGCACACTCCCGGGCCTCAGCCCCGCCCTTCAGCTTACCTCATATCACCTTGAACGTCGCTGTCGGTGTGAGGGTGGCGTTGTTAAATTTGTCCACCACCTTCATCTTCAGCGTATACTCGCCAGGTTCGAAGCCCGAAAGCGGCAGGAGTTTCTCCACCGTGTACTGCTGTGCCGAGGCTCCGTCCATCTTGGCCACCTCCTCCACGTGCGTGAACACGGGGTCGGCGCTGCCATTCTTGGTCACCTGATATTCCACGGTGGCGTTGGGCTTCTGCGTCTTTTCATCGGGCGTGAAGTTGTAGAACTGGACGTAGATGCCCATTTTCTCATCGCGCTTGAAGCTCTCACCCACCCGCGGCCGAACCTTCGACGAGCCGATCACGAACTGACCGGTACCGATCTGCTTGGTCGGCACCTTCTCGATCATGTCGGCCAGCACGACGGTGCTCATCGCCAGTTTCTCTTCTTCAAAACGCGGGACCGACAGCGCCATTTCGTAGTTGGTCATGTTGCCGCCGACAACGTCCTTCACCACCAGATTCAGGCGGTAAGATCCTGGCGGCAGCGGGATCGACTTCTGATAGATGGCCGAACCCTTCACGTACTCGCCCAGCAGATCCGTGTGAATGGGACCTGCCGTCACTACATCTTCAAACACATTCACCACACGGCGCGACATCGAAGTGATGCGCCCGTAGAGGTTCACCACGCCCTCCGAAACGCTCTCCTTGTTGCGGAACTGCAGGTCTTTGCGATCGAGCAGCACCGAAACGTTGGTGAGAATCGTCGAGTCCGTCATGCGCATATAGTCAGCGCGCACTTTAATCGGCAGCAGGTTGTAGCGAATGGTGGAGTTGATGGCCGCTTCGAGATCCTTGAACTTGATCGAAGGGGCTTTCTGCAAGCGCGCGAACTGCTGCAACCGTTCGAACTGGTTCATGCGCATCGGCAGCGGCATGTTGCCCGTGCCCAGGCGCGTGCCGTCGGTGCGGCTGAAGCGGTCGGTCTTCGAGGACATGCCCATCTGTTCGTACAGCGTCAGGCCCGCATTGGGCACATACAGCAGTGCGTCTTTTTCCGACGGGTCCATCGTCATGCGGTATTCGCCGGTCATCGTCGGGTCGACAAATTCGATGATCACGTCGTTGCCGATCCCTTCAATCCAGCGATAGCGCCACTTTTCAAACGGGAACGTCGACGTGGTGCCGCCGCCTTCTTCGATGGGCCGCTCGTAGGTGCCGCCCGAGGGGTGCGATTCGTTTTCGTCCGGCGGGCCGAAGGCAATATAGATGCGCCCGCGGTCCGTCTTCCAGCCAGGGATGCCGCTGGCGAAGCGCTCGTTGCAATACGCAATGCGGCGATAGTGCTCTTCTTTGAATTCGTTTTCAGAGGAGTCCGGCGTCGGGTCGCGGCGCAGCCAGAACTGCTCGATGAACTGCTCGCGTTCCTCGTCGGTGGTCATCCGTTTGAACGCCGTGCGTTCTTCGTCGGTGATGATGTAGGTGACGTCCTCGTTCAGCCACTTGCGGAACGGGCCCTCCAGTTCTTTGCGGAGCTTTTCTTCCTTCTTGCGCCGCTCCTTTTCAGACATCGGCTTGGCGACTGTTTCGCGCGACGAAGCCGAGGCGGTTTTCTTGTTGTCTTTGTCGGCCGCCTGGAGCGTGCTCCAGCCGGCAACTGCGATAAGCAACTGAAATGCGAAGAACGAGCGTGAATTCATTTCTGTCACCATACCCACACTACGGTCTTCCTCAATTGTAAGGGCGAGTGAAGGCAAGGTCAAGCCCGCGGTTTCAAGGCCCCGGAATGGAGTTCGGGACGCGGGCGTATGCCGGCGGGTTTCATTACGATGCAAATTCAATTAAATGGAATTTCATAGCGCTACCATCGCCGGAAAAAAGCGCTTCCAAAAAACGGATACGGGGTCTGGGACGGTACTGTAACGCTTTGATTCGGCAAAGCACAATAGGTCTGGCCGTCTAGTTGCTCTGACGTGGCAGGCTAGGTGTATCATTTACTAGCGACAGCATAAGGGAACGACAACCGTGAGAGAGTTGAAGAACCAACTCGTCGGCGCGCTACTAGTGGTTTTGACCGCCGCGGCCGTCATTTCCGCGGTCATCAACTTCCAGCAGCAGCTCGTCTACCAACTGCCTGAAGACGGCGCGGTGTGGGCTGATCGTGTCGAAAGTAACCAGCCGGTGGTGACGGCGCTCCACGTCGAGCCCGATTCCGGCGCCGCGCTGGCGGGCTTGCGCGCAGGCGACCAGGTCGTCAAGATCAACAACTTCCCCATCGCTTCTTCGACCGACGTCAGCCGGGTGCTCGCCCGGATCGGCCCGTGGAAGGATGCCGAGTACGTTGTCCGCCGTCAGGGCTTTGAGTTCAAGAGCAAGGTGATCGTGCGTGAGCGCGCGATCGAGCGCACGCTGCTGTACCAGTACGGCATCGGCCTCGTATACCTGGCCATCGGGCTGTTTGTGTACCTGCGCCGTTCCCGCGCGGCGCACTCGATTCACTTCTACATTCTGTGCCTCGCCAGCTTCGTGCTGCTCACCTTCCACTACACGGGCAAGCTGAACAACTTCGACAAAGTGACGTATTGGGGCAACGTGATCGCGGGCCTCTACGCGCCGACTATTTTCTTGCACTTCTGCCTTGCGTTCCCGGAATCGGCCTCGCGATGGGTGCGCGGCAAGCGCACGGTACTGCTGTACCTGCCAGCCACGTTCTTCATGCTCGCCTGGTTCGGCTTTGCCTCGGGCGCGCTGCGGATGACCACGCCGCTCACGGAATTGCGGTGGCTGCTCGATCGCGCCTGGTTGATCTTCCTGTCGGGCCTTTACCTTGCCGGGTGCGCCGTCACGTGGCTCCGCTCGCGGCACTACCCTGAATCCGGCGTCATTCGCCAGCAATTGAAGTGGCTGCGCAACGGAGCGCTCGCGGGCGTGCTGCCGTTCACCCTGTTCTACACGTTGCCTTATGCGATGGGCTTCACGCCCAACTGGGCGATGAACCTCACCGTGCTCGCCCTCGCACTCGTGCCGCTCACGTGGGCCTACGCCATTCTGCGCCACCGGTTGATGGACGTGGATCTCATCTTCCAGCAGGGCTCCACCTACACGCTGGCCACGCTCGGCGTGATGGGTCTGTTCTACTCGCTGGTGCTGGCCAAGGGATCGCTCGAAGAGATGAACCCCGGCACGCTCGCGCTGCTGATGATGGCGGCGACGTTCCTGTTCCAGCCGCTCCGCAACTGGATTGAAGAAGTGATGGGGCGTCACGTCTTTTATAAAGACCGCTACGATTACCGCCGGACGCTGCTGGAATTCGCACGCGAGTTGGGATCGGAAACCAATCTCGACCATATGCTGGGCGCGGTAGCGGACCGGTTGCGCGCCACGCTTTCCATCAAGCAGGTGGGCTTCTTCCTGGCCGCTGAAACCGGCGGCTACGAACTCACACAGTTTCACGGCGGCGATTTGCAGTTGGCCCACGGCGAGCCGCTGGACCTCAGCTTCCTGAAGTCAGGCGCGGGCGGCGTAGTGTTCTTTGAGCGCACGCGCTCGCCGTTTGAAGCGCTCGGCGCGAGCGGTCAGACGGACTCTGCGCGCGCCACCATCGGCCGGCTCGATCTCACCTACTACATCCCGTGCGAAGTGCGCGGCCGCACCATCGCTTATCTGGGCGGCAGCCGCACGGTGGACGGGTCGTTCCTGTCGAGCGAAGACGTTGAACTCGTCACCACGCTCGCCGGCTATGTCGGCATCGCGATGGAGAATGCCCTACTGTACCGGTCGCTGAAGCAGAAGGCCGAAGAGTACGAGCGGCTGAAGGAGTTCAGCGAGAATATCGTCGAGTCGATCAACGTCGGCATCGTGGCCGCGGACCTCGACGACCGCGTAGAGAGCTGGAACAGCCAGATTGAGAGCCTCACCGGCATCCCGCGCGAAATCGCCACGGGCCGGCGGCTCGAAGAGCTGTTCCCGCACGCAGTGGTGGAAAGCCTCGACGAAGCCCGTCAGGCGGCGGGTGTGCATCAGGTATATAAGGTTCCGCTGCCGCGCCGGGCCTGGTCTGCCGCGGCGGCGGGCGTGGCCGCGCATACAGCCGCGAGCGGGAACGGCACGTCGGTGATGGCGATGAACGGCCACAGAACGCCCCCGTGCCTGGTGAACCTCGCCATCGCCCCGCTGGTGACGCGCGAGCAGGAACAGATCGGCCGCCTGATCATTTTCGACGACGTCACCGAGCGTGCCGAACTGGAACAGCGGCTAGTGCAAAAGGACAAACTCAGTTCGATCGGCCTGCTGGCCGCGGGCGTCGCGCATGAAGTGAACACGCCGCTTGCCGTGATCTCAAGCTACGCGCAGATGCTCACCAAGCAGATTGCCGGCGACGATCCAAAGTCAAAGCTCCTCGAAAAGATCGCCAAACAGACGTTTCGCGCCAGTGAAATCGTCAACTCGCTGCTGAACTTCTCGCGCACATCGGAAACTGAATTTGAAGAGCTGGATCTCAACCGCGCGATCCGCGAAACGCTGTCGCTTATCGAGCATCAACTCGAAAAGAGCCGCGTGCAAGTGGAGTTCTCGCCGGAAGCCGGACTGCCGCCCATCAAAGGGAATCACGGCAAGCTCCAGCAGGTGTTTCTGAATCTGTTCCTCAACGCGCGCGATGCAATGGAAGCGGGCGGCGTGCTGCGCATCGCCACCTCGTCGTCGGGCGAAGACGGCCGTGCCCGCATCACTGTCAGCGACACGGGCAAAGGCATTGCGCCGGAAGACCTGGCGCGCATCTACGATCCGTTCTTCACCACCAAGGGCGCCAAGAAAGGCACGGGCCTCGGCCTGGCGGTCTCCTACGGCATCGTTCGCGAGCACGGCGGCAAGATCGAAGCCGACAGCCGCCCGAGCGAGGGCACCACGTTTAAACTCGATTTTCCGCTGGTCCGCAAACTCGTGAATGCCTGATCCAACACCGAAGCCGCCCCGCGCCCGCATCCTCGTCATTGATGACGAAGCCGACATCCGCGAGAGCCTCGAAGCGCTCTTCACCATGGAGAACTATGCAGTGGAGCTCGCCGTGAACGGCGCCGACGGCCTCGCCAAGTTCGACGCGCATGCCTACGACTGCGTGCTGGTAGACCTGATGATGCCCGACAAATCGGGCATGGAAGTGCTCACCGAAATCCGCGCCAAGGATACCGAAACGCCGGTGGCGATGATCACCGCTTACGGTTCCATCGAAGCAGCCATCAGCGCCATCAAGAGCGGCGCCAACGATTATTTCCCCAAGCCGTGGGACAACGAAAAGCTGTTGCTCGAAGTCGCGCGCATAATTTCGGCGCGGCGTCTCGAAAGCGAGAACACGCAGCTCAAGCGCGCGCTCAAGCAGCGGTACTCGTTCCCGGACATCGTCGGCAAGAGCGAGAAGATCCAGCGGATTCTGGATCTCGCCGGCCAGGTGGCGCAGAGCCGCTCGACGATCCTCGTCACCGGCGAAACCGGCACCGGCAAGGAGCTCATCGCCAAGGCGATCCACGCCAACTCGCCGCGCGCCGACCAGACGTTTGTGCCCGTCAACTCCGGGTCGCTCCCGCCCGATCTGCTCGAGTCCACGCTGTTCGGCCATGTCAAGGGCGCGTTCACTAGCGCCCTTTCAACGCGCAAGGGCTACTTCGAGGTGGCCGACAAAGGCACCATCTTCTTCGACGAAATCTCGACGATCGGCCCGGAGACGCAGGTGAAGCTGCTGCGCGTGATCCAGGAACGCGAATTCATGCCGCTCGGCTCCACCGAGGTCACCAAGGTGGACGTGCGCATCATCGCCGCCTGCAACGCCGATCTGCGTAAGCTGGTGGAAGAGGGCAAGTTCCGCGAAGATCTCTACTACCGCCTCAACGTCATCAACCTCCAGTTGCCCGCGCTGCGCGAGCGCCGCGAGGATATTCCGCCGCTGGTGAACCACTTCTTCCACAAGTACTGCCGCGAAAACGGCAAGTTTCTCGATCCCTCCGGCCGCGCCATGTTGCGGTTTGAGCCCGAGGCGATGCACATCCTGATGGAGCACTCCTGGCCCGGCAACGTACGCGAACTCGAAAACGTGGTGGAGCGCGCCGTGGTCCTTGCCACGGACATGGTGGTGACGGCGAGCGTACTGCCCGAGTATCTGTTGCATGCCGGCGGCGTGATGGTGCGTCCGCCGGGCGCGGGCGGCGCATTGCCCGCCGACGCGAGCCTGTTTGAAATGGTGAACGACTTTGAGCGCCGCAAGATCATCGAAGCGCTCGAGGCGATGAATTATAGCCAGACCGAAGCGGCCACGCGGCTGAGCATTCCGCTGTCGACGCTGAATCAGAAGATCAAGCGCCTGGAAATTCCTATCCGCAAGAAGTCGGGGTAAGGGATGAGTGCCCGCCCCTGCTGCTGCTGGTTCTGGCCGGTACCAGTGCAAGCGCTGCCGGTGTAGATTTCGCATCCCGGTGGGCTAATGTCAAGCTACCTATACGCCCGGGCTCACTCTTTCCGCCACCGTGTTCGCGTCCGAGTACGGCCCGTTTCGATGGGGTTTTTGCAGCCAGTCGCTGGGCATTGGTAGATGTTAGCGCGGTACCGGCTTACGCCAGCCCGTTTCTAAGCTCCCCTTTCAAACCGTGCGTGCCGTTTTCCGGCACACGGCTTACCGATGATCTTCTTGGTGTGGCTTGC
>VFZP01000104.1 GCA_016871115.1 Acidobacteriota bacterium | reverse complement strand
CTCTGCGCGAACTTCCGCCGAACACTTGAGGGGTGCCGCGTGTCTGGGCATCTCCCAAACATTCTATTATACTAATGGTTTAATGCAACTAAGCACTAGATGCTCGCCGGGAGCAGTTTCGTTACGCGCACCTCGGCCAGAAAGCGCGAATAGTTGGGATGGTGGCGCAGGTTGGGGTGCGTAAACCAGCGTTCAATGATCACGGCCTGCTTTTCGGCGGGCAGGTCGTGGAGGGACGCGGCGGCCAGGTCTTCCGGCGCGATCTCATAGGCCGCGTTGCGCGATCCCGTGGTCAAAGTGGCCGACACCTGATGCCAAACTAAGTCTGAAATATACGCCGTACCCCGGTTCTGGTAATGCCAGACGTGCGCCAGTTCGTGGATGAGCGTGTATGGGTCGAGTTCGTATTCAGGCGGAAGACGAACGATATTGGCCAGAGTCATCGGCGTGTGGCAAATACACTGGTGGCGATGCGGATCGGCTCCAGATCGAGCGAAGGACCAAACACTTCATCCGCCGCCTCGCGTTCTTCGTCGTTCAGCGGCCGCGCCTCGCAAATCAGCCGCGCGGCCATGGCCGTGGCGAACAACTCAAGAGGCCGGAGGCGCATCACGCCCTACCCGCGCGCCACGCGGTGAATCGCGTTGACGAGCTTTCGGTACGGCGGGGCGCTGAGTTTGTCGATGTTCAACCACTCGCCGTCGCGCCAGCTTGAATAGAACCACTTGGCGAGCAGCGCGAGGTGATGTTCGCGTAGCGCCAGAGACGCGCGTGGCTCTGGCAGCGCCGTGATGATGTCACGCAGGCGCGAGTCGAGCGATCCAGGTTTGCCTTCAGCAGGTGGCCCCAGCGAGAACGGCACCGCGTCCAGCCAGCAGCCTTCGCGCAGGAACCAAAGCAGCACCGTGTCGGCTTCGATGGATTTCGTTACTGCTACGCCTGTCAACTTCGCCACGCTGGCGCAAATCTCGCCGGACTGCCGGGACACGGCCTCGATCCTGTCGTGGCGCTGGTGGAGTTGCGCGGCGAGTTCAAACTCCATCTGTTCGCTGGCGCGGTCTCGCTGTAGGGCGACTTTGTCCACGGTGGCTTGGCCGCGCGTTTCGAGAAACTCAGCGATGCGCGCGCCTTCGGTGGCGTACTCTTGCGGCGAAACAGCTTGCTGGCAGGGCCGCAGGCAGCGCCGCATTTCACCGTAGATGCAGCCAGGGTGCTCAGATGAAGGCGCGAGGTCTTCCTGACAACGCCGCAATTGAAACAGGTCCAGCAACTGCGCTTCGAACTGGTCGGCCGCGGCGCGGGCGGGGAAGGGGCCGAAGAACAGATTCTGCGCGCCGGCGAGGCGCGTGGTGATCTGCGTACGTGGGTAGGGATTCGCCAGCACCAGCTTCAGGTAGGCAGGTTTAGGCAGGTTGAGCACGCGCTCGTAATCGTCCGGGAACAATTCCGCCGCGACCCGATACGACAGCAGCCATTGTTCCAAGCGCGACGCCGTGAGCCAGTACTCGACGCGCGTGGCCACTTCGGCCAGTTTCCACTTGGCAAAGAGCCGCGTCATGCGGCGGCGCAGAATGTTGGTGCGCCCAAGAAACGGCTTGCCCGCGTGTGTGTGGATGACGTAGACCGCCGGCGAGTCCGGCAGAGCCGCCGGTTCGCCCGTTGCCGCGGCCAGCGTTAGCGGCGGTTGTGGAACCATGCCGACAGATCCGCTGGCGCCGCCGCACCGACGCCGAGATTTTCGTTCACGTGGGCCGGGTTCGACATTCCGGCGAGCGCGGTGGTGACTCCGGGCGCAGACCGCGCGAACTGAATCGCGCGTTGCGCATCGGTGGACAGCCCGGAAATGTTGGCCGCTACTTCATCCGGCAGTCCGCGAGCGAGGCGCGCCTGCAGGAGGCTTGCGCTGGCAATCACAGTAATGCCGAGATCGCGCGCGGCGTCAATCGTCGACATGCGCGCGCCGCCATGCACTTCGCGCGCGAGGCCCGCCGCCTCGGTCATAGACAGATTAAACGGCAGTTGAATAAAGCGGAAGTGATGATCCGGCCCCGCTACGTCCGCTGCGATCTCCGCGAGCCGAACGAGCGACAGTCCTTCGCTTTCCTGCGCCGCGCGGAAGCCTTTCCATGTCGCCGCGCCATAGAAGCGGATGCGGCTGGCGGCTGCTTCGGCTTCCAGCAATTCAAATGCGCCGCGAACCTCCGAGTAGAACTTCACCGGCGAAACATACTGCAATTGCGTCTCCGGGTTGTGCAGGTAGAACACGTCAAGTGAATCGAGCCGGAGATTCGCCAAGCTCCGCTCCAGTTGGTCTTTCAGAAATGCGCGTGCGAGCGAATGCATGTTGCCCACCACATCCGATGGCCGCAGCACTGCGGTGGGCACCGCGCCCGGCACGAGGTACCCGGCCTTGGAACACACAACGAACTCGTCGCGCTTCAACTCGCCTACGTCCATCAACGCCGCCAGCGCCGCGCCGATGTTGCCCTCGGACGATTGGTGCCGGTAGTTGAGCGAGGTGTCGACTACGTTGATGCCGTTGCGCAAGGCCGCGGTCACCGAAGCGACATAGCCCGCGTCGGTGGCGTCGTCGATATTGCCAAGATACGAGCCGATGCCGAGCGAAGAAACCGTCAAGCCCTGCGCATGGCGGAAAAACGCCTTGGCCCCGAGCGCCGGAAACCGCGCCGCGTATCGTGCCGTGCCCTCAGCGGTCGCAAATCCCGGATACGATGGAGACATTGAATCGATTGTACCGGGCTTCGGTGGTGGCGCTGGCAAGCGCGGCGGTGGCGTGCGCGGCCAAAGCCGCGCGCGGTCTGCCCGCGGCCCTGGCGTATCTCGAAAAGGAAGTGCCTCGCTGGCGCGCTGAGGACGCCTGCCACTCCTGCCACAACGATGTCGACGGGCTCCGCGCGCTGCTGCTGGGAGGCCGGGCGAAGGCCGCGCCAGTGGCGATTGCCGGGCTGGCTGATTCCGCCAAGTGTGACTCGCCGCTCGTGCGCCTACCGTTTGCGGCTGCCGCGCGCGAAGCGGTGCAAGCAGGCGCGGCTGATCGCTCCGTGGTCACCCGCGCCGCGGCGCTCGTCGCGGCGGACCAGCGAACCGACGGGCGCTGGAAGGTGGAAGAGGAACTCGCCGCTGGTTCGCCGGTTACCTATGGTTCCGTCCTTGCGACCTTCATGGCTCGCGGCGTGCTGGAAGCGGCAGCCCCGCGTGAGTATCGCCCCCGCATCGATCGCGCCACGGCATGGCTCTCGGCGCGCAAGCCCCGGCACGTGTCAGAACTCGCCGTGCTGCTCTGGGCTCTCCAGCGCCCCGGCGATCGCGCGAAACTGCTGGCTACGTAGTTGCCAAACGGGAGTTGGAATAACGAGCCGTTTGATACGGCGCTGGCTTTGTTGGCGCTGGGCGGCGCGAACGAGCGTGCGCGGGCGTACTTGCTGGAAGCGCAGTATGAACCCGGCGGCTGGCCCGGTACCACCCGCCCGGCTGGAGGCGACAGCTACCCACAGCACATCTCCACCACTGCCTGGGTTACCCTCGCGTTGATGCAGCCGCTGCCTGCGCCGCGTCACTAAGGCCGCCCCCCCCCGCGCGTGGTACGCTTCGCGGCGATGCCTCGCACTACACGCCGCGCCGCCCTCTCCACGCTCGCCGGAGCCGCCCTGCTGCCCGGCGCGCCGCCCAAAGCCGCCGCCTTCGCCCTCATCGGCGATCGCTACCACAACTCTGACTACATCCGCACCGCCCTCGCCCGCAACCTCACCGCAGGCACCGGCCTCACCATCGACTTCACTGACGAAACCAAAACCCTCATCGCCGAAACCCTGAAGGGCTACAAGATGCGGATCATCCATCGCGACGGCATGATCTGGCCCGACGGCTATCCTGACGAAAGCTCCAACGCTGCCTGGGTCAACACCGGCAAGCCCAAACTCATCAGCGATCCGCCCGTGCCCGAAGGCAAGCCCAAGCCCGCCTTCTGGATGAAAGCCGCCCAAGGCAAGGCCGTGCGTCAGTTCGTCGAAAACGGCGGCAGTGCCTTCATGCTGCACAACGTCACCCACGTCGGTCTCACCGATCCCGACTTCCGCCACGTCCTCGGCGCTGCCTACGCCGGCCATCCGCCCATCCGCACCTTCAAAGTGAAGGTCACCAACCCGAACCACCCCATCACTCACGGCGTCAAAGACTTCACCGTCACCGACGAGCAGCACTACATGGATTACGACAAGGAGCCGAAGCACCTGTTCCTTGAATCCGTCAATGAGGACGGCCTCCGCCACAAGCACGAAGGCAAAGGCCGCGGTGTCTCCGCCCCCGCTGGCTGGGCCTTCGACTACGGCAAGGGCCGCGTCTGCTATCTTTCACCCGGCCACTTGCTGCACGTCCACAACAGCCCCGAGTACATCAAGCTCCAGCAAAACGCCGTGCGGTGGCTCCTGCGCCAGAGCTGAAATCACTTATCCTTCGCAATCGCCGCGTACTCACCTAGCACGGCCCGCCGGTAGTCCTCCGGATGCAGTAACACTTGCAGCCCGCGCTGCCCTGCCGAAATCGAAATCACCTCAAACAACTGCGCAGTTTCATCGATCCACACCGGATACTCCCGCTTGCACGCGAGCGCGGTCACGCCACCCCTGATGTAGCCTGTCAACGGCTGCACTTCGTTCAGCGCCACCGTGTCGCTCTTGCGGTCGCCCGTCGCCGCCGCCAGCGCCTTCAGATCGAGCAGTGAATTCCCGGGAATCACGGCCAGGCACACCCCGTTCCGGTCACCGCGCGCCACCAGAGTCTTAAACACCCGCTCGGAGGGCAGCTCCACTTTCGCGGCCACCGTCTCGGCGCTCAGATCCTCGGGGTCGACTTTGTACTCCCGTACTTCATACTTCATCCCGAGTTGATCGAGAATGCGAATCGCGTTGGTCTTCGTCATGATGCCGCAAAACACCATAGCGCCGTGCGCGTGCGAATCAATAGCCGTCCGGGAGCGATCAGCGCGGGGGTTGCCAGAATCTCCTCGCCCAAATCGGCGGACGCCAGCAACTTCTGCCCGGCGCCCGCTTCGATCACGCTCACCACGCCGCTGTGGCTCGCCACATAGACGCGCCCGCCCGCCGCAATGGGTGACGCGTAGTAGCGATCCGAGCGGCCTCTCACGCGCGCCTGTTTGTGAATCGCGCCGGTCGCGGCATCGAGCGTCGTTAACACGCCGGACTCATTCATCATGTACACCACGCCGCGATACACCAGCGGTGAGGGCAATTGCGGAATCGACCGCTGAAACTTCCACTTCAGCGCCGGCCGTCCCGCCGCCGCGAGATCGTAAACCAACAGCGCATTCTCGGCCGCCATGGTGCGTTGATACTGATCCCACTCGGTTTTGTCCATGGTGCCGTTGGAATCGAGATCCACATACGGAAACACCTTGCGGTCTCGCTCAGTCGGCGTTTCGGCGGGCGCAATCAACCCATCGCGATTCGCGTCACGGGCGGCGATCACCGCGGCAAAATCCGGAATCTTCAAAATGCGTCCCGGATCGTTGTCTGGCGTGTTGAAGCCGTGAATGTACAGGAGCGAACCTTCAATCGACGGCACCGACTTCATCTCACTCGGCAATCCGTCCACGGTCCACACCAGCTTGCCGGTGCGCGCGTCGTAGGCGTTCATTTCAAACGAACCCGGCGCGATCATCAGACCTTTGTAGAGCACGGGTGTTGAGTGCCCGCTGATCGCCGCGGGCCGCGCCGTGCGCCACAACTCTTTCCCGCTCGCCAGATCGAAGGCCGCGATGAAGGAATCCTTCGACTGGTCCACCACGAGAAACATTCGTTCGCCCGCCACGACGGGCGACGCGCCCACGCCGTACAAATTGTTGAACGGCCCCAGCGGCTTGCGCCACCGTTCGCCGCCGTCGTGATCGTAGGCCACCAGTCCGTAGTCGCCAAAGAACGACACAATGCGCTTGGCGCCGACCGCAACCGATGCCGCCGAGGCGTGATTCAACTCATGCAGCTTTTCGGTGCGCGCGGCTGTCACCGCGCGCCGCCAGAGTATGCGTCCCGTCGCGCGATCGAGCGCGAGCGTGGTCAATTCGCCCTTCTCCGCTGCCGTCAGAAAGACGCGCTGCCCGCTCACCAGTGGCGACGACAATCCCGCCGGCAACGCGGTTTTCCAAGCCAGATTTTTCTCCGGCCCGAACTCAACGGGCGGCGCGCCCGCCTCGTCCGCCACGCCCGTGCCGTTCGGCCCGCGAAAACGATCCCAATCCGCCGCCAGCGCAAGCGCCAACAACCACGCCGCGTTCATCGCTTTTCTCCTACTGCCACAAAATGTTCACGCGTGCGGTAGTACTGCACGCCCGCATCCGCCGCCGGCATCGACATTGTGATTTCGCCCATTCGGTTCATTCCCAGTAGCTCAAATTTCAACACCGAGTCGGACTTGGTGTCGGACTTCGCGCCGGTCCGCGTATTCGTGATCGTGACCGCGGCGCCCGGGACCACGCCACCCGTGGCGTTAGCCATCGAAATCAAGCCGCGTAGCATGGCGAACCTCCCGAAACGGATTCGGGCCGATGCTATCACAAAAGTTTCGGTGATTCCGCCTCCGCCGGGCGGCGTTAGAACCGCAAACCCACAAACCCCTGGCTTCGAAACAGGCCAAAAATACATACAAGGGAGAAGGCAAGAGGTCGTCGAGCGGAAGATCTTCTCATTGACATTATCGGTGCGAAATGACACACTTCGGCGTGCATCGGCCTGAACCAGCGGGCTGCGCCGAAGTTCTCGTCATCTTGACTCGGTTGGGACGTGCGGCGGATCAAGATCGAGGGAGGCAACGAATGAAAGACTGTTTCCGGGCGGCCGCCGCCTTGCTGCTGCTTCACGCCGCCGGCGGCGCACTTGCGGCCATCGAGAAGCTGACCGTGTCACGCGACGACAACGTTTACGAGGCCTTCGCCGACATCGCGCAGAGCAATGGCGCGCTCGTCGTCACCTACCGCGAGAGCATGATGCACTCGCCGTATCCGTTCTCGCGCGTGGTGGTGCGCCGCAGCATCGATGGCGGCAATACATGGCTGGCCAAGCAAGTGCTGATCGAGAAGGACGCCACAGCGGGGCAGGGGCGGCTGAACTGCTCCCGTATCGCCGCGCTGCGGGACGGAACGCTTTTGCTGGTGGTGGACTACTATCCGGATGGCGCCAGTGAATTGAAGGGCATGGAAGCCATCGGAATCCTGCTTTTTCGCAGTACGGATTCGGGCAAGACGTGGACGGGTCCGGTGGATACGGGCGTGCGCGGCGCGATCGTTCCCTCGCTGAAGCAGTTGACCAACGGTCACCTGTTGATGGGCTTGACCCGTCTGGTGGCGCCCGATGGAACGCTCGCCAACCGGCGCGAGGAGCAACTCGTCTACCGGTCGCGCGATGGCGGAACCAGTTGGGAAGGTCCATCGGCGGTGCCACAGCATCCCACCATCGCGCTCAACCTCAACGAGGGGGATTTCGCGGAGATGGACGATGGCGCCGTGGTGCTGTACATGCGCGAAGACAAGGAAGGCTTCACGGGCTGGAAGAGCGTGTCGCGCGACGGCGGCAAGTCTTGGTCCGCGCCGTTTCGCTCGCATATGCGCTCGGTGTGCGGCCGCCCGTCGGTGGGCAGGTTGCGGAGTGGCGAGGTGGCGGTGACCTACCGAACGTGCACGGCCGTTTCGGTGGCCCTGGCCTTATACGTGGAAACGCCGGCGGAAGCCGTCCGGTCCACGGAGCGTGACCGCAACAACTACAAGACGGACTTCTACGCCGGACGCTCTGCACTGATCGACAACGACCGGTCCGTTTATCCCGACACGGGCTATTCAGGCTGGGTGCAACTGCCTGGCGGTGAGATGTACGTGGTGAACTACATTGTTGATGACGCCCCGCGAGCGCAGATTCGCGGGTACCTGGTGTCGCGCAAAGACTGGTTTCTGTTTCCAGAGGGCGCCATCCCCTGGCAACATGCAAGCCGGGAACCCTATATCGAGATCGCGTCCGAAGCGTCCGCCAAACAAGCTCGCGCAAACCAGGGGCGGAACTGGGCGGAAAGGTTTCCGACGCAGAAATGAGCGTCCAGGACGTAGTCATCGCGGGCGGCGGCGTCAGCGGACTGAGCATCGCGATTCACCTGCGCATGCTGGGAGCCGGACAAGTGACCGTGCTCGAGCGGTACCATGCCGGAGCCGGCCAATCCGGCCGGGCGGCGGGCATCTTGCGCGCACTGGTGAACAACTCCCCGGTGGCATCGATCCTGCTGGAGTCGATCCGTTTTTTTGAGAGTTTCGAGGACCGGTTCGGGCAGGCGATTCCTTGCCATCGGCCAGGCTATCTGTTGGTGAGCCGCTCGCCGGCTGCCGGAGCCATGGACCGAACCATCGCCAGCGCCGGTGCGGCGGGTTGCTCCGCGAGCCGGATTTCGGGAGACGAAGCGGCGGAATTGCAGCCGGGCCTTCGGTGCGGCGCAGATGACATTTACGCATACGAACCCGGTGCGATTCACCTGGACCCTATGATGGCCACGCAGGTGCTCGCTCGCGTGGCGCGGGGACTGGGCGTGCGAATCGAAGAGGGCTGTCAGGTGGAGTCGATCCTGGTGGAGAACGGCAGGGCGGCGGGCCTCGGCACAGCGAAGGAACAGTTCCGCGCCGGCAAGACCGTGCTGGCGACTTCGGTTCTCGGCGCCGGGCAACTGCGCGAACTCGGCGTGGAGGTTCCCGTCTTCCCGCATCGCGCGGAAATGGCGTTCTTTTCCGTGCTTCCGCAGTCGCCGTTCCGGCTGCGGCGGATCCTCTCCGACGCCACGACGTTACTCTACATGCGGCCGGAAGGCTCCGAACAGATGTTCGTGGGCTGGCGCGAGAGCGACCGCATAGCGAGTCCGGAGGACTTCGCCGCCGTGGATCCGGAGAACTACCGCCAAACCTCGAACTACGCCACGCTCGCCGATATGCAGGCACGCTTGACGGCCACGCTACCGTTCATGGACGACGGCTTCGTTCACCGTACCTACGCCTGCGTTTACGACTACACTCCGGACGGCATGCCCGTACTCGATCAGGCTGCCTCGGTCCCGGGGTTGTACTTCGCCTTGGGTTACAGCGGCGGCGGATTTTCGCTTTCGCCCTGGGTAGGATCGGCGATGGCGCGCTATCTCTGCGAAGACGTCAAGACTGCGGAGTTGGAAATGTTGCGGCTGGCCCGATTCAGCGAAGGCGCCGCGGTTTCCTGGAGCAACGCCGCGGTGGATGCAAAGCCACAGGGAGAGAAGCAGGGAGAGAAAAATGCTTAGCGCAGCCGCCGATGTCACCTTCGACTGGGCCTTGCTGACCGCCGAGTATCTTGCCGATCCGTACCGGTTCTACCGAGAACTGCGCCAACACGCGCCTGTATGGTTCAGCCGGCGGCTGAACGGCTGGATCGTGACCCGGTACCCGGATGTGTGCGCCGGTCTGCTCGAGAAACGGTTGATCTCCGGACGCCGCGTGGAATCGTTTTTTTTCGCCCCGGATCCGGAAACGCGCGATCAGATGCGGCCGCTCCATGATCATCTGGGCAAGTGGATCGGCAACATGGATCCGCCGGATCACACACGGTTGCGCAGCCTGGTGAACATGGCGTTCACGCCGCGCATCGTGCAGGAGCAGGCGGAGGCAATCGCGCGAATCACCGGTCGGTTGCTGGACACGGCGGAGGCCAGCCGGGAGATGGAGTTCGTCCGGGAGTTCGCCTATCCGCTGCCAGCTACGGTCATCGCGGAAATGTTGGGCGTCCCGGCGGCCGATCAGGACCAATTCATCGCCTGGGCCGACGACATCACCGCGTACAGCGGCAGCGGTAGCGCCGATCTGGTTCTCAGCCGCGCCGCGCAAGGCAGCGTGGCGGCGCTGACCGAGTATTTCCTCGGGATCGCGCACGAAGCGCGGCAGCGTCCGGCGAAGGGGTTGATTGGCACGCTCGTCGAGATCGAAGAGTCCGGCGACAAGCTGACCGAACAGGAACTGGTTGCGATGTGTACCTTCCTGCTGGTTGCGGGACACGAAACCACGATGGCGCTGTTGTCGAACGGCCTGCTGGCGCTTTTGCGGGACCCCGAGGCTCGCGGCGAGCTAGCCGCGAATCCAACCCTTGTCAAGACAGCGGTGGAAGAGTTCCTGCGGTTCGACAGCCCCATTCAACATCAAACGCGGGTGGCGGCAGAACCGCTCGAAATCGCTGGAACTCGCATCGAGCCGGGGCAGCGGGTTCTGCTCATGCTCGGCTCCGCCAACCGCGATCCGGATCAGTTTGCCGATCCGGACCGGTTGAACATACGGCGCGAACTCAACCGCCATATTGCGTTCGGATTGGGCGTCCACTACTGTATCGGCGCGCCGCTGGCGAGGCTCGAGGCCCAGATCGCCTTTCCGGAGATCCTGCGGCGGCTTCCTGGGTTGCGGCTTGCAGCCGGAGAGCAGTTGGAGTGGCGCGCGCACACGTCCAACCGCAACCCGCTGCGAATGCGAATTGTCTGGTAGAAACGAATCGGAACAGGAGAAACGGAACGAATGCGTCAGAGCCGGGTCAAGAAGCGATGGGCACAGGGAAAGCCCGTGCTGGGTACAGTTGCTCATTTCTCGGATCCTTCAAGCGCCGAACTCATCGGGCTGATGGGGTTCGATTGTTTGTGGATCGATCTCGAACATCAGCCGCTGAGCATGGCCGAAGCCAACAACATGATCCGCGCCGCGCGTATCGGCGACATGGACGTGATGGCGCGCCCGGCCAAGGGGGAGTTCATGCGGATGGCCCGGCTCGTCGAGGCTGGCGCATCCCTGATCATGTATCCGCGCTGCGAATCGGCGGACGAGGCCCGGGAACTGGTGCGATGCGGCAAGTTTCCGCCGCTCGGGGAGAGAGGCTTCTTCAGCGCGAGCGCCGACAACCCATATAGCACGATGCCAGCCAAGGACTACGTGCGTGAGGCCAACGAGCAGACCATCCTCATCGCGCAGATCGAATCGCCCAACGCGGTACGGCACGCTGCCGGAATCGCGGCCGTCGACGGAATCGACATGCTGTTCTTCGGACCCGGAGATTTCTCGGTAATCTCTGGCGTGCCCGGCGACATCCTCAATCCTCTGGTGCAGGCGGGCCTCGAGGAAACCGCGCGCGTCGCCTTGGCCGCGGGCAAACGGTTCGGCACGATCGTGCCTGACCTGGAATACACGAAGCGAATGCTCGGGCTCGGCGCGTCGTTGCTGTGCTATGGAGGCGACCTGCACTTCGTCCGCCAGGCGTTGATCGATGTCAGAAGCAGGTTCGGTCCCCTCGGCTTCGAGTTCGAACCCAAACTGAGTCACGACAAGACCGGACCGGCGGCGGTGTAGAAAGGGCAGCGGCGATGAAACACAGAAGATTCGGCCAGCTGGGATGGAGCGTCTCCGAGATCGGCTTCGGATCCTGGGCGCTAGGCAGCAATTGGGGTCCGCAGAACGACGACGACTCCGTTGCGGCGATCCATCGCGCGCTCGATCTCGGCTGCAATTTCATCGACACGGCTCGAGCCTACGACGACGGACGCAGCGAACGCATCATTGCCCGGGCGTTGAAGGGCAGGCCCAGGGGCTCCGTCTATGTCGCCACCGAGGTGCCGCCGGTGTTGCCCGGAGATTGGCCCCCGAGCCCTTACGACACGATCGAGCAGCGTTTTCCCGAGGCGCATATCCGCGCCGAAGTGGACAAGAGCCTCCGCGATCTCGAAACCGACTGCCTCGATCTGGTCCAGATCCACACATGGTCGCGCGGCTGGAACCGCGATCCATCGGCGTTCCAGGTGCTGCGGGCGCTCCGGAAGGAAGGCAAGGTGCGGGGAATCGGCGTCAGCACGCCCGAACACGATCAGAACGCCGTGATCGACCTGATCCGCGGCGGGTGGGTGGATACCGTCCAGTTGATCTACAACATTTTTTCGCAAGAGGCGCAGGAGGGGCTGTTGGACGAAGCCGCTGCACACGGCGCAGGAGTCATCGTGCGCGTCGCGTTCGACGAGAGTTCGCTGACCGGCAAGCTGACCGACTCGACCCGGTTTCCAGAGGGCGACATTCGCGGCAACTACTTCGCGGGCGACCGTCTGGTCCGGACCGTCCGCCGAGTGAAGGCGATCGAAGCCGCCATCGCCGGAGAGGAGCCGGATACGGCCACCGCCGCTCTCAAGTTTGCCTTGAAACCCGCCGCCGTCTCCACCGTGATCGCGGGCATCCGAAACCCGTGGCAGGCGGAGAAGAACTGCGCGGTGGGAGCCATGGCGCCCCTGACCGGCCGACTGGAGCAGGAGTTGCGCAAGCACTACTGGCGCCGCGCTTTATGGCACTCCGGCAAATAGAGCAGGGTCATGGGAGGAGCATGAGAAAAGCATCCGTACGCATGGGATTGTTGGGCTGTGGTACCATCTCACAGTTTGCCCACATTCCCGCTTTGATGAAGGCTCGCGGGGTGGAGTTTTCCGCCGTCTGCGACGCCGCGCCAGATCTGGCGCGGGCGATGGGCGAGCGCGCGGGCGTCGCGAACTTTTTCACGGACTACCGGGAGTTCCTGTCGTCCAGCGGAATAGAGGCGGTGGTGATCGCCGTTCCCGACGAGTTTCACCTTCCGCTGGCGCGTCAGGCGCTCGAAGCCGGCAAGCATGTTCTGGTGGAAAAGCCGCTCGCCGTCAACAGCGGCGAGTGCGCGGAGCTCACCGAAGCCGTGAGGCGTTCGGGAAAGAAGCTCCAGGTGGGCAGCATGAAGCGTCACGACCCGGGCATCGCCTTTGCCCGCGACTTCATCCAGCGCCGCGTCGGCGAGGTCTTTTCGGCGAGCGGGTGGTACCGCGACTCGATGTTTCGCTACGACATGCAGGAGGCAATCCTGCCCGAGGTGGTTACCAGCAGCCTCTCGATCCAGTCGGCAAAGGATCCCAAGACGGCCGACAAGCGCCACTACTCGCTGGTCACCCACGGTGCGCACCTCTTCGATACGCTCCGCTTCCTGGCGGGCGGTATTTCCGCGGTGAATGCCAGTCTGGTGGAAAAGTGCGGCCAGTATTCCTGGCATGGTGTGTTGCACTTCGAACGGGGCGTGCTGGGCCATTTCGAACTGTCTGTGAAGACCAGCGGCGAGTACTCGGAGGGTTATTCGGTACACGGCGAGCATGGAAGCGCCGAGATCCGGACCTTTCTGCCTTTCTACAACCGGAGCAGCGAGGTCCGGGCTTTCGACGGCCGCACGCGGCAGTGGCACACTCCGCTAGGCAGTAACAGCAATCCATACAAGAACCAGATCGAATCGTTCGCCGCGGCGATCCTCGAAGACGGTCCCACCAATCCGGATGCGGCCGAAGGGTGGGCCGCCGTTAGCGTGCTGGAAGCGGTGGAGGAATCGGTAAGCCGGGGCGGGAGGGTCGAGGCCGGCGAACTCGCACTGAAGGTTTGACCTCCGAAGCTCTGACATGGAATTTGGCATTTTCTCTCGCACCTACTCCCGGCCCACTTTGGACGGCGTGCTGGACGCCATTTCGGCGCACGGGCTTTCGCACATACACTTCAATCTCCGCTCGGCCGGCGCGCCGAGTCTTCCCGATCGGATCGAAGATGAATTGTGCACGCGCGTTCGCGCGGCATTTCAGGCGCGCGGATTCACCATGACGTCGATCTCGGGAACCTTCAACGCGATTCATCCCGACGAGCAAGAAAGGCGCTCGGGCGCACGGCGGGTTTGTCACCTCATCGAGCGCTGCCGGCAGTTGGGCGCCTCCACCGTCACCCTTTGCACCGGCAGCCGCGACCCGGACGACATGTGGAAACGGCACCCCGGCAACGATCTTCCGGATGCCTGGACGGACATGCGGGAAACGCTAGACAGGCTGCTTCCGGCCGCTGGGGAGCACGGCGTGGTCCTCGGCATCGAACCGGAAACCAGCAATGTGATCAACTCGGCGGCCAAGGCGCGGAGGCTGCTCGATGAACTCGATTCGCCATGGCTGAAGATCATCCTGGATGGAGCCAACCTGATCGAGAAGGCCAGCCCTTCGGAAATGGCGCGCACACTGGCCGAGGCCTTCGATCTGCTAGGGCCGGACATTGCGATGATTCATGCCAAGGATCTCGCGGATCCTCCGTCGCGGCCCAGCCAGGCCGCGGGCCAGGGAGCACTGGATTGGGACACCTACTGTAACCTGATCCACTGTCATGCCAAGCACGTGCCCATCATCCTGCACAACCTGGATGAGACAGCGGTGCCCTCGAGCATCGCCTTCGTCAGGGATCGCCTGTATGCCCTTCTTTGAACACGACGGGATCCGCTTCCACTACCAAGCCGCCGGCGACGGCGCGGCGCTCGTGTTCACGCACGGGCTCACCGGAGATCTGGAGCACGCCCGGGACTTGACCGGTGCCATGTCTGGATATCGCCAGGTGTTCTGGGACGCTCGCGGCCACGGCAAGACATCGCCGGTCGGCCCGGCGGGCGGATTCTCCTTCGACGTGTTTGCGCGGGATCTGGCTGCGTTGCTCGATCACCTGGAGATTGAGCGCGCCGTGGTGGGCGGCGTCTCGATGGGTGCGGGCATTTCCACGAAGTTCGCGATTCTCAACCCGGATCGAGTGCGCGCCTTGATCCTGGTGCGGCCCGCCTGGCTGACCGAACCGCTGCCGGAGGGGCTGGAACTGATGCCCGTGGCCGCCGGGTACATGGAGCAGTTCGGTATGGAACAGGGGCGCGAGCGGTTCGTGCAGTCCGGCGGTTACCGGTCCCTGCTGGCGAGCCAGCCAGACACCGCCGCCGCGCTCAGCGAACAGTTCCTCGCCGAGGCGGCGTTCGAACGCCGCGGACGGTTGACCGGGATTCCCGGCGACGCTCCCATCCGCGCATGGAGCGAGGTGGAGAGCCTGCGGATTCCCGCGCTGGTGATCGGCTGCGAACCGGACTACGTGCACCCCTTATCGTTCGCCAGAGTATGGGCCGAGCGGCTGCCGCGCGGAAGATTCGCGCAAGTGCCCGCCAAGTCAGCCGGATTCGAACCGCACGCCGAAGCGGTGCGGCAGCATATCGCCGGGTTTCTATCTTCCCTGGAGGTGGATCAATGAGCGTCCTCAAAATCCGTCATACCGGAATCGTCGTCAGCAACATGGAGACATCGCCGCCCTTCTACCGCGACCTGCTCGGTCTCGAAGTTTGGTGGGACCAGGTGGAAGAAGGCCCCATGGTGGAGGCCGTGACAGCGGTGCCGGGAGCGCGCATTCGCACCGTCAAGCTCAGGGCGCCAGACGGACTCTCGATTGAACTGCTGCAGTACCTGAATTCGCCCGGTCCGGTTCCGCCACTCAATACTTCGAACAACATCGGATGCAATCACGTAGCGCTCCAGGTGAACGATTTGGATGCTCTGTATCGCAGTGCCCAAGCGCAGGGAATCCGCTTCCACTGCGCTCCAGCAGTTGCCGCTGGCGGAAAGGCCAAGGTGACCTACGGCCGCGACCCGGAGGGCTTGATCCTCTAACTCGTGGAGATTCCGTCATGATCCCCCCGCGGGTGAGCGGGCCAAACAGGAGCACTGAAAAGATGGCGCTTCACGTCAGCGATTTGACGCCGGTAACGACGCAGCCGGTGAACACCCGCTTCCGCCGCATCGTCACGCCCCTTCCGGCGCCGCAATCGATCGCCGAGATCGAGCGGCTTCGCCGGTTCGAACCGCAGTCGATGGCCGGAATGCCGCCGATTCTCTGGGATGGCGCCGCGAACTTCCTGGTTCGCGATCCGTACGGGAACCAGTGGATCGACTTGAGCAGCGGCATCGTGGTGGCCAACGTTGGGCACGCCAATCCGGACGTAATGGCGGCGATCGGCCGGCAACTCGACGCCAAGCGTATCTTCTCCTATGCCTTCTCCACCCAGATTCGCCGTGAACTGCTTGAGCGGCTGGTGAAGGTCGCTCCG
>VFZP01000103.1 GCA_016871115.1 Acidobacteriota bacterium | reverse complement strand
CATGCACTACGTCGGCATAGAGTTGGTAGCGGCCGGCGGGCATGGCGGGCAGATCCTGGACGAAGAGGCCGGAATCTTCGCGCCGGGGATGGAGATGCCACACGGCGTTGAGGTCAGGCAGGCGCACCACGAACAGGTGCATGAGATGCGTGTGGTCTGGAATGAAATCGTCGAGCGCGCGGGAGCGGAGCCAGCCAGGGTCGCTGATGCGGAGCTCAAGGCGCCCAGCCGTGGTGGTGGGTTTCATTTCGAGCGGCTTGTAGATGTAGCGGTCATACGCGCGCGCTTCGGCCTGCCACCACATGTTGCCGAAGAAGAGCGCCGTGGTGACGATGGCCGCGGCGACGCCCATGGCGATGCGGGCGCGGCTGCGGCGGGGTGAGTCGGGCTCGTCACCGGGTGAGAGCGAAGCTTCGCGAACCGCCGCGCCGGTGATGGAGACGATGCCGGTGACCAGGACGAGCGCAAGGACGGCCAGCAGCAAGGCGAGCGGCGTTTGCATCGACTGCGTGGAGCGCGCCACCGCGGCAACAGGCACCGACATTTCGCCACGCCCGCGCGCGCCGTCCACCCGCACACGCACTTGCCAGGAGCCGGACGTCATCATCCAGAGCTGGCCGTGGAATGCGCCCTGATCATCGGCATCGCGGGACGGCGTGGCAAGGTCAGCGGCGGGGGCAAAACGCGCGGCTTCGCCGGTGAGCGGGAGCGGCGTGATCCGCACTTCGCGGACGTCTTGTGCGGCAGTGCGCACTTCGATTTCCGCGACGCCGGGGATCACTTGCGGCGGGCGGATGGTGACGAGGATTTTGTAAGGCCCGGCCTGGCCTTCCTGAAACACGTCGGGGCTGCCAACGTGCGCCGGGAGCGTGAAGGCGGCCAGTAGCAAAAGTGCCGCGGCGCGCATCAGCGCTTCACCCTGGCAAGCCAGCGCGACAACGAATGCCCGAGCGCGGCGGTGATGATCGCCGCGGTGAACGCCAGCGCGAGGTTGGTGAGGAACTCGCCGGTGGTCTTCTCCCAAGGAAAGAAATGGTGGAGGCGCGAGAAGTTCCTTTCACCGGTGCGATAGTCAAACGCTTCGGCATAGAAGAACCAGTTGCGCGCGGCAGGCGACAGCAGGAAGTTGCCGAAGGGCCACTGCGCGGCGAGGAACGTCGCCATGAAGATGAGGCCTGCGATTCCGCCAGCGATCCAGGCGCGGAGTTGCGAGGCGCGTTGCAGCCAGAGATCGGCGGCCGCGCCTGGGATGACGAGCAGGAACGGAAACCAACTGGGAACGAAGTGCGTGACCGGATAGTAGACAGGCCCCAGCTTCGGTTCGGCGGGAAACAGCGGCAGGATGACATTGATGGTCTGCCAGAAAATCATGTACACGGCGGCGACTTTGGTGGTGGCCCACGGATCAGGCCCCGCTGAGCCTGCCACGGAGAACAAGAAGAATGGAATGGCGAGGCCAACGGCGAGGTAGAAGACCGCCGAGTGCATGTTCACGCGGAAGGTGTATTCCATGATGAAGGTGCCCATGTTGACGACGGCGAGTCCGCCCATGTAGAGGTAGAGCCAGCGCAGCGTCCGGTGCGCGGCGGTGCCTGGTTCGGCGAGATTGAGGCGGCCGAGGATGAGCAGGATCGCGCCGAGTTGGATATGGAAAATGCCGAGGGCAAGCAGCGTGTGCGGCGGACTGATGATGCGCACGTCGAGCCCGTAGGCGCTGTGCCACCAATCGTCGAAGGGCGCTGAGGTGAGCATGGCGATGGTGCCCCAGGCCATAATGAACGCGCCCAGCGGACCGTGGAAGCCCCAGATGCGCACGCTTTGCTCGCGGAGAGCGCGGGCGGCAGCAGAGAAGGTGGCGCTGAGGATCATGTGGGCGCTGGAGAGGCCGGCGAGGACGCCGCAGAGGTAAATGGCAATATGGGCGGGCGTCCAAAAGGTGTCGCGGCCGACGGACCGGTGCCAGGAGATGTCCCAGTGCACACCGATCATGGACGAGGTGTTGGCGGCCACTGCGCACCAGACGTACCAGGGGACAGCAGTTGTGGTGGTAGCGGGCGCGGCGCGGGGAAGCGGGAGCGAGACGGAAGCGTGCGCCATGGTCCTATGGTAGTTGAGTTGCGGCGCGGGAAAGGCTATCGCCGCGCGTTGGCCAGCGCCGTGCGTACGGCCGTTCGCAGAGGCCGCTCGCTCTCAGCCAATCCCACCCAGCCGTAATGATCGTCGTAGCCATCGGCTGCGTCGCGCGCGGTGGGAATGTAGCCCGGGGCGCACTCGCCGAATCCCGGCGCCAGCACCATCGCACCGCGCCGCCCGTCCTGCTGCGCCCACAGTTGATACTGTACAAACGCCTCGGCCGGCAACTGCACCACCTGCGCTGCGCCCAGATCTACCGCCGGCACGTCCACCGGTTGCGACTGCCGGCCCAGCCAACTGAGCGCCAGCGCGGCTGCAGAACGAACCCGGTAGTTCTGCTTCAGATCGGCCAGCTTCGCTCGCTGCTCGGCTTCTGAAAACCCTGGCGTGAGGCGCGGCGGCAGCCGCAGCGCGGCGTTAGCAAACCCCAGGCGTGACGGCACGCCGTGGCGCTTGGTCGCTTTCCACGCCGCCGCCATGCCGTCATAGATCCGCCCAGCCAGCACGGGACGATTGGACGGGTTGCCGTCGTTGTACCGGCCTGCCATTGTGTCGCCCGCGCAACCCGTGAGGTACACGTGGTGCGTCCCTGGTACGGCCTCCCGCATTTTCGTCCGCGCCATACCGACAAAGTCTGCTGAAACAGCACCTTGGCCGTAATAACTCATGGGATGTGTGGAGTAGCAATGCAGTGCTGCAACGCACGCCGGGCCATCCCAGAACGACACGGTTTTGAGCCATGGATCGATCAGCCCTTCGGGCATGTTGCGGATCGCCGGATCGCGCGTGGCGCTTGTGCGCCCGTAGCTCACCTTGCCATCCGGCCGCACGTAGCGCCGGTTGGAGGCAACTTGATCCACACGTCCCTGCCCGGTGCCCACGTGCGTGACGCGCCGCGCGCCCGAGAGCGCCGCCGCTACCGCCGTCGCCACGTGCTGCCGCATCGCGGCATCGAAGTCCGGCTCACAGATCCGCCCGGGGGGCGACCCGGCGGCGTCCAGCATCCGCTGCGCTTCGGTGTCTACATACGGCGCGTCATGCTGGTGGACGCAAGAGAGCAAAACACGCTCGCGCCGCGTGCCTGCCGCCTGAGCCAGCGCCTCACGCCAGCCGTCATAGGTACGATTGCGAAGTTCGCACCAATCGAGCGCGGCAATCACCACGGGCAGTTCGTTGACGCCTGCCGGAATCAGCACCACGCCGAGCGCCCACAATGGGTCAACGATGGACCGCGCGCGGACGTTGTTGAACAGCGTGCCGCCCAGAGGCGGCGTGATCTCGGCGCGAAACGGCGCCACACGCAACGCAGGCCCCGCCGCGGCGGCAGCCAGCAGCAACGAACGCCGCGACGTCATCCTTTACTCCCTGTTCAACGCCCGCACGCGATAGTACGGTTTTGTTTTTTCCGCCGGATCCTGCGCAAACTCTTGCTCGGTCTTGGCGGCGTCGTAGTCGCGCCAAAGCCACATCATTTCCTCGCCCAGTTCGGCATGGCCCACGTTGCGCGAGTGCGACCCGTTGCCCCAACTGAACTTAAAGTCGTAGCCCATCATCTTCAGCGAATTCGCCATCGCGATGTTCTGCATGGGCCAACTGCCGTGATTGTTCTCAAGATCGTTCGCGCCATCCTGCAGCCACACCCGGATGTTGCGCTTGGTATCTTTGCGGATCAGGAACGGAAACAGGTTGCCGCCATCGATCACGCCCGGTTTCCATTGAATGCTGGTGAAGCTACCGATGCGCGACAGCACTCGCGCGAACAACTCGGGGCGGCGGTAGGCAGCGTTGAACGCGCAGATGCCGCCGGAGGAGTCGCCCGCGATCGCGCGGCTGTAGGAATCGCTCCGGAGCTTGTACTTCGCCGAAACCTCGGGCAGAATCTCGTCGCGCAGGAAACGCACGTAGCGGTCGTCCATCGTGTCGTACTCGATGCTGCGCATGCGCTGCTTGCTGTCCACCATCCCCGGCGAAACCAACACATGAATGATCACCGGGATCTTCCTCTCATGACTGAGATTATCGAACACGATTTGATTGCGTGAGCGCTCACGGTCCACTAGCACCTCGCCGTCCTGCCACACCATCACGGCGGCGGGCGTCGAGCCGTCATACTGCGCCGGCACGTAGGTCCAATAGTCGCTCTTCATGCCGGGATAGATCTGGCTCAAGTGCACATGCTTGCCATCCAGCTTGCCTTTCGGTACGCCCGGCTTTTCATACGACCACGGCGTGAACGCCGGAATGCTCTCCACGCCACCGAACGGCTTGCCGTCCACCAGGTACGAAAAATTGTGCGAACGCCCGACGGCAAGCTTGGCCGTGGCCCACCACCACTCCTTGGACTTCGACATCGCCACCGGCGCGTTCTCATCGATCAACAGTTGCGGGCGCGCGACCGATTCCATGGCGAAGACAAAGTCCGGCCCTTCGCTTAGCCACGCCTTGCCGTCTTTGAGATTCTGCGAGCCGAGAATATCGCGGGCCTGCGGCGCGCCGGAGCGGATCAGTTTCACCGCCTCGGCAAACGGAACCGGGTCAGCGGCCTGAAGAGAACTGGCAAGGAGGAGCAACGCGCCGAAGCGGGGCGCGGAAAACCGAAAGTGCATTTGATGAGGGTATCACCGTCTCAGCGCGGCGGCGGCTTTGCGGAAGGCCTCGGTTTTCTCCACGGTCTCAATCCACTGCGGCGCGCGCCCGTCGTCGGCAAGCGTCAGAATACCGAGCGCCAGCGCCCGAGCCAGGCCCGCAAGGTTGTCGGCGTCCACCTTTTCCCAGTGGTCCCCCACGGCGTGATACTCAGGAAACAGAAAGCCGTTGCTGATGGTGTGCGCCGGAATCCCCCGCTGCGCAAAGGCGAAGTTGTCGCTCGCCTGGTAGAACGGTTCGCTGAACTTTTCATGCCGGAAGAGCTCGAACCCCGCGCGGCGCGCGGCGGCCACCATCGGCTCGGTCATCGTCGTGTAGCCGAAGCCCGTCATGGTGGCTTTGCCGATGTAGCTGGCGCCGTCGGCGTCGGGGCGGCCCAGGTGCTCGAAGTTGAGATTCGCGACGATCTGCTCGACCGGCACCGGCGGATGCGCCACAAACTCGCGCGCGCCCAGCAGCCCGTTCTCTTCGCCCGCGAAGGCAACAAACAGAATGCTGCGGCGCGGGCGCTGCGGCAGTTGCGCGAAGCTCTCGGCCATTTCAAGCAGCGCCGTCACGCCGCTTGCGTCGTCATTCGCGCCGTTGAAGATGCGGTCGCCGTCCCCCAGCGGGGCCATGCCGACATGATCATAGTGCGCGCTGATTACGAGGTAGGAGTGGGCGAGTTCGGGGTCTGACCCGCGCAGCAGGCCTCCTACGTTCGACGCCTTCAGCGGACGCACGCGCGTGGGCCGCGCGTGCACGGAGATGCGCGCATCCGGCGCAATCGTCTCTGAAAACGAGCGGACAAAAAGCAGCCGTGCCGACGGCAGATTCGCATCGCGGCCGGCAGGGATCGCGCGCGTCCGTGCAACAACGCGCGACAGCGCGCCTTGCGGATCCAACACGATAACCAACCGCGCGCCTGCACCCGCTAGGAGTTTCATCGCTTCCTGCGGCTTCGACACATCGCCGCGATACACGATGACAGCGTCGCGCGTGGCCACGGGCAATTGCGCGGTGGGCAGCAGCGGTTCACGCTCGATGTCGATCGCCTCGCGCGACACGGGGATGCCGTCAATGCGCGTCACCTGGCCGTTCTGATAGAGGCGGCACTCGAAGCCGTCGAGGTCAACGCTCACCTCCTGCAGATTCAGCGACTGGAAATAGCCGGCGCCCATGGGCGCTTCGAGTCCCGCGCGGCGAAACTGCGCGGCGATGTACTCGGCGGCGAGATCGAGCCCGCGTGACGGCGTGGCGCGGCCTTCCAGCAGATCCGAGGCGAGAAACGACAGATGCCCGCGCACCGAGTCCGGACGGATGCGGTTGATCGCCGCCTGCCAGTCAGACTGGATGAGCGCCGGCTGCGCCGCCACACACGCGGCCGCGGCCGCTGTCAGATAGAGAAGTCTCGCCGTCATCATTCGTCATCCCTTCAACCGCATTGCAAACCACACGAGTCCCGTCGCCATCAACACGGCCGCCGCTGCGCGCACCGGGCGCAGAGCCTCCAGCGGCCGCGCCAGGCGCGAAAACAGCCACGCCATCGCCACCAGCACCGGCAACTCCGCCGCTAGCACGCCGGCTATCACCCAGCCAATGCGCAAATTGCCCGTGGTGGTGAACATCGCAAAGTACAAACCATGAAACGCGCCCAACACGGCCACGACGAGCCATCGCTGGCCCGCTTCCGGGAACAGCAGAATCTCCACGGCCAAATACGCAATCGTCAACGCCGACGCGGCTTCGATGAAGGCGGGCGCGGGCGACCAGTTGGTTTGCGGCACAATCGACGCCGCCACTTCCCCCACGCAGAACATCGCCACCAGAATGAAGAACTCTCGCCGCGAACGCGCCGCCAGCACCAGCGCCGCCATGAATAACCACTGCGCCAAGCTGCCCAGCACGCGTAACGCACCGGCGCCCGCGTGTTGCGCCGCCAGTTCAAACGACGTGGGCGGGCGGAAGCGGATGTCGGCCTTGGGGAACGACAGATCGAGGAGCGCCTGATCGGTCACCTCGCCGTGCATGGCCCGCAGAAGATGAACGTGGTTGGCCACCAGCGCGGTATGCAAGCGCGACTGCGCGGTGAGCACTTCCACCGCCGCAGCAAATTCATACACCGCGATGCAGATCAGGGCATCCTCGCTTTTTTCCTCGCGGCATTTGGCCTCGGTGCGGCGCGCGGGCACACCGGCAGAGGAGAACGTAATGGAATCAAGCAGTGTGCGCTCCGGGTCTTTCACATGCGCCACTTCATACAGCGGCACGCGCAACTCATACCTCGCCCGCGCTCCCTCCACGCGCACTTCACCGGAGCTCATGCTCACCATGTGCGCCAATAGGGTGGGCGCGACGGCGCTAAACAGCAACAGCAGGAGTGGTTTCATCTTGCGCGACGGAGGCAGGTGTGCGGTCTTTATGGTGCTGCACATACAGGATGCGCAGTGTGGCGAGCGCGGGGATAGAAAGAAACATGCCGAGCACGCCGCCGATCTGTTCGCCGGCCAGCACGCCGAAGATGATGGCCAGCGGCGGCAGTTCCACACCTTGGCCCATCAGGTAAGGCTGTAGCAGGTAGTCGAGGAGAAGGCGGTAAACCACCAGAAACACCACGATCCAGCCCAAGTGCGCATAGCCGGCAAATCCCGCCACGGCCAGAATCGCGACGGCGGCCGACAACGGCCCAGCCACCGGCACAAACTCGAAGACGCCGGCCACCACAGACAACAGCAGCGCGTACGGCACACCCATGATGCCCAGCGCGATGGCGAAGATCGCGAAGGTGGCCGAACACAACAGCACCATGGCGCGCATGAATTCCACCAGCAGCACGTGCACGTCGCTCCAGACGTCTTCGATAAAAGCGCGGTTGGGGCCCGAGGAAAATTGCTCGGTAATGAGTGCCCGCAGCCAGTCGGAGTCTTTGAGAAAGAAGAAGCTGAGGATCGGAATGAGGATCACGTAGACGATGTTAGTCAGCGCGGAGAGCAAACCCTTACCCGCCGACGTGACCGCGGTCATCAACTCTTCGGCATGCTCCTGAAATTGCACTCGCACAAATTCCGCCAGCCGGTGACGGTGTTCTTCAAGCCACGCGGGCAACGGGATTTCATTCAGAAGCTGGGGATTCTGGGTATACTTGGGGATCGTGTCGGCCAGCGCGGAGGCTTCTTCGACCGCACGCGCCCCCACGGTGTAGAGGCCCGCGCCGAGCAACGTCAGCAGCAGCAGATACAACACGCCGATCGACAGCGACCGCGGAATACGCTGGCTGTGGAAGCGGTCCACGGGTTCGGCAATCGGGCCCATCAGCGACGACAGCAGCAACGCCATCACGAAGATCAGCACCGTCTTGCGGATCTCGTAGAGGCACCAGACGCCGAGGAGAATCAGCAGCACGGTCCAAGTGGCGCGCGCCGCGCGGGCGTCAAGAGCGAGCATCCCCGCTATCGTAGCAGCAGCAGGTTGGGTGCGCTAAAAGGTGGCGCTCACTGGGACGGAGACACCAATGCGGTTCGACATCGTCATGGAAACGCCGCGCAACTGCGTCGCGTCTCCGGTGACGCTGAATGTCTGCTTGTAGACCGTCAGCGTGCCAAAGCGCGCCGACTCCGCCGACGCGTACCACGCCCCGGACTTGTCCCCCAGCGGCACGGCGGCTTCAATGCCGTCATCGAACGCAAACCGCGCGCCGCCGAATTCGCGAGTGGGCGAGAGCACGACCGCGGTCACCTCGATGCCGCTCGCGATCTTGCGCGCTTCAAACGAACGCACGTGCGGCGGCGTTGCGTCCACTTCCATGCGTACCGGTGGCAACTCGATGGGTGCCTCGCGCGCGGCGTCCAACAGTTTCAAGCGAACGGTGACCGCGCCAGCCGTGGAACCGGACTGAATGCCCAGCGCGAGTTACGTCTGCCGGGCCGGTACCGCCAATTGCGCCCGCACACCGCCTGACGCGAACTGTACGGCCGGGTCCGGCGGGCCGCCAAAAGCGAGGTCCGCCACGATTGTGAGCGGCGAGGGATGCGCGCGATTCAAGCGGAATTCGGGGCGCTTCTGAGATCCCGGCGCCAGGCGCGGGGCGAGCGGGGTTTCAATGTCCGGCAACGCCGGTAGCGCCACGCTGATCCGCACGGCCGCGCGCACCACGCGCAATTGCCGGTCTCGCAGCGCGAGTGTCACGTCGAAGTCTCCGGAAGCACGTGGCGTGCTGGCCAAACGCGCACCGTCCAACACCACGCCCGCCGTAGGCGCGCCGCTTTCGACACTCCACGCATAGGGCGGACTGCCGCCGCGCGCAGCCAGCGGCATCTCGAACGGCGCGTTCGCTGTGGCCGCCACAGTCCTGGAAGGCAACACCGCTTCCAGCCGCGCCGCGACGGCAAACTCCACTGGCGCACGGGCCACCAAGCCCGACGCATCGCGGACCCGCACCGTGGCGCGCGTGACGCCGGCCTTTGCCAGCACGCCGCGCAGCAAGCCATCGGTGGCCGCAACAACACGCCGTCCGGCAGCGTGCCATCGTCTACAGCCCACGCATACGGCGGCGTGCCTCCATTAGCGGTCAGCCGCATCTCCACCGTGTCGCCTTCTGCGTATTCCGGCGGCACACCTGACGGCAGAGCGATGCTCAGCGCCGCACGCACCAGCAGCGTCAATGCGCGCGTGGCCTTCTTCCCCGCCCCGTCGCGAATCCGCACGGTGAACTAGCTTGGCGCGGCGCTCGCCGTCACCGGTGTACCGCTCAACACACCGGTCTTCTCATCGAGCGCCAGCCCGCGAGGCAGCGCGCCCGCCGTCACGCGCCATTCACCGACCGGCGGCGTGCCGTCCTCGGCGCGCAGCGTGAGTGTGTACGGCTGGTTCACCGTCGCCGCGTCCAACGCGGTCCCGCTCACAATGCGCAGTTCTGTGGAAACGGTCAGGCGGAACGTCTGCTGCAGCGTCGCACCCGCGGCATCGGCGGCGCGCAGCACAAATTCATATTGGCCCACCGTCTGCGGATAGCCGACGAGGGTGCCGTTGAACGAATCCAGGTGAATACCGGCGGGGATCAGCCCAGTGACGAGTGAAAGGCGCACGGGCGGCGTGCCGCCGCTGACGCCGAGGGCCTGCGAATACAGGGAGGCTCGCGCAGCCGTGGGCAACGCTGCGCCCGTGGTCCAGGCCATCGCAGGATTCACCGTGAGGATCTGCGCTTCGGTGACGCCGCTGGCGCGCGTAACCGTAATCGCCACTGGCCCGGCGCGCGTGATGCGCGATGCGGGCACGTCCACGTAAAGGCGCGTGTCGCTGTCAAATCGCGTGACCGTCGCCACCGGGGCTTACGCCGCAGCGTGGACCGCGGTCAGTAACAGGGTCAGTAACAGAATGATCGCCGCTTGTCTCATGGCGCGGAAAACGATGGGACGCCCGCTGTGATCGAAAGGGCCGGCACGGTGGGCGGCAACGGCACGGCAGACGGCGCGCTCGCTCCTCCATAACGCGCCACCACCCCGCTGCTTCGCCCAACCAAACCGAGCGAAGCCGCCGCTGCCCTACCCGCCACGGCGGCCAATACCAGAAACATACGGCGAGGCCGGCTGCCCACACTCGCCGGGCCGCCTCCCGTTGGCGCCACCACGGCGTCGACGGGCGCCGCATTGATCTGCGCGATCGAGGCCCGCGCAAATTCGCCTTTTTGAGTGGCGGTCACGCGGATGTCCCAACTGCGCAACTGCGACACGGGGTGCATCGCCGGTGCCTGCGCTTCGCCATGTGCATCGGCCGTCACAGTAGCAATCCGCCCGCCGGCAAAGCGCGCGCCGGGACCGGCGTCGGGCAGCCGGAACGTGACGAACGCTCCCTCAACCGGCTGACCGCGCCTGTCCATAACGCGTACACCGGGCGCGGCAACGGACCGGTCTTGCACGTTGGGGATCGTGCCTTCACCAGTCACCGTCTCTACCGCGATCCCCTGCGTCCAGGCCGCACTCACTATCGCCGCCAACACTAGGAGAATCCGCCGCACATAGATAGAGTGCGGCGAAACGCCAACTATTCTCAGGCGAATTTTCCGTCAAAATAGAAAATCGATGGACTGGACGAAACAACTGTTCGGAGTGCTCAGTGGACTGCTGGCTGGCCTCGCCCTCATGGCCGCCCTGTTCGCCGTGTTGCGCGCGTTGTGGACGCCCGCTCCCACAGTCGTTCCGGCGAAATCAAAACTCTCACAGAAGACCGTGCCCGTCACCATTCGCTCCGCCGTGGCCGGCCCGCAGATCTATGTCGATGGTGAGCGCTGCGCCGCGAACCCGTGCACGATCTCCTTACTCCCGGGGCTACATGAAGCCGAAGCACGGCAAGCGGGCCACCAGACAGCGATGGAAGACTTCGCCGCGCAACCCGGCGTCGGAGATTTGCAAATCGAACTGAACCCGCAGCCGCTGGAAGCCGAAGTGGAAATCACGAGCGAGTTGATGAGCGGCACGCTGCGGCGGGACGATCAGCCGGCCATGCGCTTCAGCGGCGGCAGCGCGAGGTTGGGAGATTTGAAGCCAGGTCCACATAAGCTGCGGTTTACCAGCGGTGCTTTTCAAGCGGACTTTGAATTTGAAACGCAGCCAGGCGCTCCCGTGCGCATCACGGCGCCGCCCAAGACGCGCGGCCTGCGCGCGATTGCCGTAGCGGGAGCGGGACCGGTGGGGCGCATTTGGGTGACCGACAAAGACGCTGAACTCACCATCGGCGCGCGCGAGTTGGGTTTGGTGCCGGAGGAAGGCCTGCCGCTGCCGGCTCTCACGGGCAACGTGCACAAGTTTGTGTTGCGCACTGCCAAGCTCGGCGAGTCCACCTTCATGTTTGAAATGAGTGAGCGGCCCAACGTGTGGATCTCGCTGCGCTCCAACCGCAAGCTGGGCACGATTTTGATTCAAACCGGCGAGGACGACGCCAAGGTAATTGTGGACGGCAAGGATGCCACCACGCGGACACGCCGAGGCAAAGCCGCGATCCTGGCCGAGCCGGGCATGCACACGGTGGCCGTCGAAAAGCCGGGCTTTCTTTCGCCGCCTGAACGGCAGGCCAAAGTGGAACTGGGCGGCGAGGCCACGCTCGACTTCCGGCTGGAGCCGATCCCCACACGTGCGATGCTGCCGATTCAAGGCGCGCCGCCGGGGGCGGTGTTCACCGTGAACGGCAAGGCGCTGGCTACCGCCGGTGCCGATGGCACGGCCTCGATCGGCGATCTCACTCCGGGCACGCTGACGCTCGCCGCGCGCCGCGAAGGGTACGCCCCGGGCCGCTGGGAAGTGAAGCTCGGCGCAGGCCGCAACGAAGCGTTGCGCGCCACCATGACTCGCGCGCCCGCGACGCTGCGCATTCATGTGACGGGCGCCGGCGCCCGGCTCACGCTGCGCAAACTCGGACAGTTTGAGGAAACGCCGCTCAGCGCTGACACGCCGGTGACGCTGGCCGAAGGCGCCTACACCGTGACCGCCACCGATGGCAAGGATCGGCGCGCGTCCACGCAGGTGCGCCTCGAAGCGGGCCGCGAGACCACAGCTACGTTGTCCCTGGGAGCCGCGCCCGTGGTGCAGGAGGCCGCCGCACCGGCAAAGCAGGTGACGCTCGAAGACTGGGTCCGCGAACCCGGCTGGCGGCAGGTGAACGGCGGTGCGGTGGCCCGCGATGGCGGTGGCATCCAATTGGTGCCCGCGCCCACCGGCGCGCAGACCGTGCAGTTCACTGCGGATACGACGGGCGGCCAACCGGTACGCTGGATCACGCACTACCGCGACAATCTCAACTACACGCTGTATGAATTCTCCTGTGACGCGCTGGAGCGCGTGGATATCGTGGGCGGCAAGCGCGTGGCGCGCAACCGCTCACCGGTCTCCTCCCGACGCGCGCCGGTCGCGAGGATTCGGATGGTGCAACAGGCAGGCGTACTGCGTACCAGCGCGCTGATCGGCGGCCAGTGGGTGGATCTCGATACAGCCGAAACGTCGAACGGCACCGGCCGGTTCGGGTTTTATGTGCCCGGGCGCGACCGGCTGGTGCTGCGGGAGTTTCGCTACGACTACCGGTGAGCGCGGCTAACTCGCATCCTTCATCATCTGCAGCACCACCGTTTCCACTTCCGTGGCCGTCTCGGCGAGTTCCGGCTTCCCGTAGATGCCAGCATCGCGGTTCGCAGAATCGTGGCCAACTCGGTCGTACCCTGGGGCGTCTCATATACCGAGATACGGCACGGGAGCGCGGACGAGATTGAGCCGCTTCCAGCACCTTCTTCGCCTGATGCGGGTTGCACACTTCCTACACCATGCACGCCGGGCCAAAGTCGACGCCCTTGTTTTGCATCGTCTGCCTGAGATCGTGTACGTGCGCCACGCCAAACTTGTGCCGCGCGGCGGAGTCACGCAGCGCCGCGTCAATCTGCTCCAACGACTTGGTGAAAACGTGCTTGTGTACCGTTCTTCTATTTTCCTCCCTCGTGCACCACGCGAAAGCCGGTGAACTCCGGCCGCGCGGCCGCGGTGGCCGACGCATCGGCCGGACGGTCCGCACTGCCGCCCAGCACCTTGCCCTCACCCTTGGCATCCACCACCCACTCGGCGACGTTGCCGCCGAGGTCGAACAGCGGATCCTCGCCCTGCCCCGCATAACTGCCGACAGGCTTGAGTAACACCGCGGGCCCGAGCCCTTCCACCAGCGACGCGAGACGCCCCGCGTCATCCGGGTTCAGGGCGTACCCGGCCCAGGCATCGAGCGTGTTGTCCTTTGCCGACGCTTTCAGATGCGCCTTCATCTCCTCTTCCGTACCCAGCCGGTAGCGCTTGCCCTCACGCTTGGACAACCACTCGCAGTAGGCCCTGGCCTTCTCAAACGTGATGCCGTTCGCGGGCCAATCAGCAGTGCCCGGCGGCACGGCGTACTGCGCGTCGAACGCCTGATACTGCGCGCGCGTGACTTCAAAGCGGCCGATGGCGAGGTCGCCGCGCTGCGCCGTCTCCATCTTCGCGGCCAGAGTGCGGCGCTTGAGCGCGGCCGACAGCGGCGACTCGGGCTTCAACGCTTCGTTCTCATCGGCAAGCGTTTTGAAGAGATACTTGTCGAACCACGCCAGCTCTTCCTCCAGCTTGCGCTTCTGATGAACATACTTGCGCGGCCCGTGGCCCTCGCCGGGAAACAAAATGAACTTCGTGTCGGCCTTGCCGTAGTGTTGCAGCGCGCGGAAGTGCTGCCAGCCTTGCTCGGTGGGCACCTGTTTGTCTTCCGTACCGAAGAAGATGATGGTGGGCGTATTCACCTTGTCCATGCGGAATAGCGGGCTCTTTTTGATGTAGAGCTGCGGGTCGTCCATCGGCACCTTGCCAATGTAGTAGTCGTCGAACGAGTGGCCGAAAACGCAGTTGCCCCAATCGCTGATCCAGTTCACGTCGCCCGCGCCCGCGGAGGCAACCACGTAGCGCTGCGTTCGCGTGGTGAGTTCGATGGTGATGATCGCGCCGTTGGACCAGCCCATCAGCCCCAAACGCGCCGGGTCAGCCATGCCTTTGGCGATGAGCGCGTCCACGCCGGTCTCCACGTCAATCCATTCGAGCTCGTTGTAGTTGCCGCCGCTGATGGACTCGCCCCACGCAAGGCCATAGTTCGAACTGCCGTGATAGTTCACCTTGAGGATCAGCGCGCCGCGCTGGGCAAGTAAGTTCGACGGGTATCCCCAGCGATCGGCGAAGTAATCGAAGTCCGCGACGTGCGGCCCGCCGTGGATCGCGGCAATCAACGGATACTTCTTGCCCGCTTCGTAGTTCTGCGGGTAGTAAAGAATGCCCTCCACGGTATCGCCTTTGGCGCCCTTCCACGTCAGCACTTCCGTCTTGGCAAACGTGCGCTTGGCCCAGCCGGCTTGAAAATCCGTCTGCTTCTTCGGCGCTTCGAGCCGCTCGCCGTTCAGCCGCGCGCGGTACCACTGCGCGGGCAGGCTGGCGGTGGAATACTCGTACACCACCGTGGCGCCGGCAATTTTCACGCCATGGAGCTGGGCCGCATGTTCGCCTTCGATCCACGCGCGCTGCCACGTATTGGGTGTTGCGCCGCGTGTGTAGCGGGCCGCTTTGTGGCGCGCGCCATTGGCCAGCAGCGCGAAGAACCCGTCGGGCGTGACCGCGAAGCCGGGCCCGATTCCGCGTTCCCAATCGAGCGGCACTTCCGCCATTTGTTTGGCCGCGAGGTCATAAAAGTACAAGCGCTTCACGTTGGCGTTGGTGTAGACCGGGTGCGACGAGTAGTGCGCGGAAAAATAGAAGCCCTTACTATCGAGCCGGAATGCAATCTGCTCCGGCATCAGCTTACTATCGGTGAACAGTTGCGTGGATGTGCCTGTTTTCAGATCGTGTAGCCAGGTGGCGGGCCGCACTTTGGAGTCGTAGATATAGCGCAGGCTGCGGTCATGCACCGTCACCGCCCAGGCGCCGTCGTCAGCAACCACCAGCCCGCTGATGCGATCGGCATTCGCCAGAAAGCGCGTGGCGCGTTTTGACTTCACGTCGAACTTCCACAAGCGCACGGGCGGCTCGTGCCGTTCATCCTCCACTTGCATCGACGTGTCTTTGCGTTCCTTCACGCGCTGAGCGTGCAGGCTGGGATTTTCCTGCGCGGCCAGCAGCAGCGTGTCGTTGTCAATCCACCGGAACAGCCGCACGCCCTTTGCAAACGACGTGAGCGCTTCGGGCTCGCCGCCGCGCAGATCGGCCACCCACACCTGCATGCCCGGGCCCGCGCCGGGCTCTTCGGGCTTCTTCTCAGCCTCCGGATCCTTGCGCGAGCTCAGGAACGCGAGGCGCTGCGAATTGGGCGAAAACGCCGGCTGCGCGTGAGTGTCCTTGCCGCGCGTGAGCGCCAGCGTGTACTCATCGTCAGCCCTGATGCGCCGCAATTTGACGTTCGCGACCGACTCGCCTTTTTCCTTGTCCATGCGCGACTCGATCCATGCCATCCACTGCCCGTCGCGCGAAAGCTCGAGTTGGCCGCCACGTTCGGCGAGCAACAAATCGTCCACGGTCCACGGCACGGCGCCCACCACCGCCGCCAATCCAAACCAGCACGCTATCTTTCGAAAAGCCATTACTTGAGCGTACCCGCATGCTACTCTGGAGGAAAAGGTTCGATCATGCCCAATCTGGCGATTGCAGCACCACCACCGCTCTGCAGCAACCTGCTCACTACTCCCAACACCCGGCGGCGCGGCAAGTAAATCCAGCATGGCCGCCCG
>VFZP01000102.1 GCA_016871115.1 Acidobacteriota bacterium | reverse complement strand
ACGCCGCACCGCGGTCCTTTTTGCGCAGCCGCAGACCGGCGATGAGGCCGCCGTGGATGTGATGACCATTCACAAGGCGAAGGGCCTGGAATGGGACTCCGTCATTCTCCCTGGCCTGGGGCGCGAGGCCGCGTCGGACTCGTCGCCGCTCCTGCGCTGGAATGAAGTGCCGATGCCGGGCGGCGGGTCGAGCCTCGTGTTTGCGCCCATCGAAGCCACCGGCGAGGAAGCCGATCCCGTGTTTCGCTATCTCGCGCATGTGGACCGCCAGTGCGCGCGCCACGAAACCGCGCGCCTGCTTTATGTGGCCGCTACGCGTGCCCGCGAGCGGCTGCATCTGCTCGGCCACGCTGAACGCAACGCGCATGGCGGGATCCGCGCGCGCTCCGGCACGTTGTTGCATTTACTGTGGCCCGTGATCGGAGAAGAGTTTTCCGGCTTGGCCGGCGCCGCTGCACCTGCACCGGATGCGCCGCTGCCGCAGACTCTGCGCCGTGTTCCGGACGGATGGGTTCCTGCGATGCGAGGCGCCGCCGTGGAGTGGGCCGCGCAGGAAGCCGAAGAGACGGAAGCTGTCACCTTTGAATGGGCTGGCGATCTGCTCCGCCACGCCGGGACCGTGACGCACCGCTGGCTGGAGCGCATAGCGCGCGAAGGGCCGGATGCCTGGACTTCAGCGCGCTTTGAAGCCCAACGCCGGATCTGGGAGGACGAGTTGGCCGCGCTCGGCCTCGATGAAAACGACGCGGCGCGCGGCGCGGTGCTGGTGGCCGAGGCGCTGGCCCGTACCCTGGCCGATCCGCGCGGCCGCTGGTTGCTGGGGCCGCATCCGGAACACGCCACCGAACTCCGCGTCAGCGTGGTGGTGGATGGCGTGGTACACCACGGTTCCATTGATCGTACCTTTGTCGACGAGGCGGGTGTGCGTTGGGTGGTGGACTACAAGACGGGCCGGCACGAAGGCGCCGGGCTCGAGGCGTTTCTCGATAACGAAGTGGAGCGTTACCGTACCAAGCTGGAGCGCTACGCCTGCTACTTCCGCGCCGTGGACCCGCATCCCGTGCGGCTGGCACTTTATTTCCCGCTGGCCGGGGGCGGATGGCGCGAGTGGACTCCGGCATGACGGCATAAGGCATAAGATGATAGGTACACACCATGAGCCCCAGCGGTTTGATTGAAGGTCGCTACGAAAAGCGCCAAATTCTCGGAGAAGGCGGGATGGGCTTCGTCTATCGCGCCTATGACCTCGACCTGAAGCGCGAAGTCGCCCTTAAGACCTTGCGTGACGGCGGCGATGAACTCGCCCTCGACATGTTTCGCAAAGAATGCGGGGTGCTGGCGTCCCTGAACCATCCCAACATTGTCGACATCTACGATGTCGGCCAGTTTGAAGAGGATGGCGTCGAAAAGCCGTACTTCGTCATGCCCCTACTGCCGGGGACGACGCTCGACCGCGTCATTAAGAACGAGCCCCAGCGTCTTGTCTCCGAGCGTGTCGTCGAGATCATGGCGCAAACCTGCCGCGGACTGCACGCGGCGCATGGCCGCGGGCTGATCCACCGCGATCTGAAGCCCAGCAATATCTTTGTGCTGGGCGACGATTCGGTGAAGATCATCGACTTCGGCATCGCGCACCTCACCGGCACGCACACCACGCTCGGTCTCAAGGGCACGGTCTACTACATGGCGCCCGAGCAGCTTGAGATGAAGCCGGCCAGCCCGCAATCGGACATCTACTCGTTGGGCGTGGTCTGCTATGAAGTCCTCTCGCGCCGCCGCCCGTTCACGGGCGCCAACCGCGACGAAGTGATGCGCGCGATTCTCCAAGGGCAAGCGCCGCCGCTGCATGAGCTGAATCCGATGGTGACGCCCTCGGTGAGCCAGGTGGTGCATGCCGCGCTGGCCAAGCGCCCCTACAACCGCTACCAGACGGCTCGCGAGTTTGCCGATTGCCTGCAGAAGGCCCTGCGCAACCAGCCGATTGAGCGTTTCAGCAGTGAAAAAGTGGAGCCGCGCCTCCAGAAAGTGGAGAAGGCGCTGGCGGGCAAAGAGTGGGAGTTCGCCAACGAGATTCTGACCGAGCTTGAGGAAGAGGGCCAGATTCATACGTCGATCCGCGCGCTGCGGCAACGGCTCGATCAAAACGTGCGCGAGCAGACATTGGCGCAGTTGATGGAAACGGCCAAGCGGCGGCTGGAAGAAAACGAGTATCAGGTCGCGCTGCAAAAAGTGCGGGAGATGTTGCAGATCGATCCGCGTCATCCGGGTGCGCTGGGCTTGCGCGCCGACATCGAATTGCGCCGGAGTTCGGAACAAATCGACGGCTGGGTACGGCTGGCGCGCCAGCATCTGGACAAGCAAAAATTCAACCTCGCCAAGGAAGCGCTCGGTAACGCGCTGGCGATCAATCCGCAGGACACGGCCGCGGTGTCTTTGAAGACCGAGATTGAGCGCAACGAGCGCGCGCGGGCCGAGTCGCGCACGCGCAAGCGCGAACTCTACGATCAGGCGCAAGAAGCCTGGCAGCGCGGCGACGTGACGTCGGCGCTGAGCAAGATCGAGCATGTGATGGAGGTGGAACGCGTCGCGCCGGACGCAAGCGAAGCCAGCCAGGCGTCGGTCTATCAGGCCTTCTACAACCGCATCCGCTCCGAGCACGACTCGATCCAATCGTCCTATCGCGAAGCCAAGACGCAACTGGCCAACGGCAACTTCACCGCCGCCGGCGCGCTGTGCGAGCAGATGCTGGCCAAGCATCCCAATCACGCGTTGTTTCAGGCGTTGCGTTTCGACATCGGCGAGTCGCAACGGCAGGCACTGTCGGCGGACATGGCGCGGGTGGACCGCGAAGTGACCGCCGAACCCGACCTGGAGCGGCGTGTGCGGATCCTCGAAGAGGCCGCCGCGCGCCATCCCGGTGAAGCTCACTTCCGCAATGCTCTCCAGGGTGTCAGGCAAAAACGCGACCTGGTGAACTCGATCGCGCAGAAGGCCCGCGCGTGCGAAGAGGCCGCGCAATATCAGGAAGCCATTTCGCAATGGGATATTCTGCGCAACATCTTTCCGCAGTTTCCGGGGCTTGACTACGAGGTCGATCGCCTCAGAAAACGCCGCGAGCAACAGACGCGGCTCGATGCCAAGGGCCGTTGGGCCGAGCGCATCGACGCGGCGATCAGCTCAGGTGACCACCCGCGGGCGCTCGAGCTGGTGGCCTCGGCCATGACGGAGTTTCCGAACGATCCGGAACTGGTTGCCCTCGACAAGCTGGCCCGGCAGGGACACGATAGGACGCAGCAGGCGCAGGATCTGATCGCGCAGGGCCAGCAATTGCAGCAAGCCGGCCGGCTGAACGAGTCGGCGGCGGCGCTTCAGCAGGCGATGGCCCTCGATGAGCGCAATCCCGCCGCTCGCAGCGCCATGGTGGAAGTACTGGTGGCGCAGGCTGGCGGACAGATTGAGCAGGATTGGAACGCCGCGGACGCTTCGATCGACCGGGCGCTCGCGCTCGATCCGAATCACACGCAGGCGCGGAGTCTGAAAACGCTGCTCGGCGATAAGCGCCGCGAAGCCGGGGTCAACGAGTCGCTCGCGCGCGCGCGTGAGTTGCAGGCCGCCGGCAAGGTGCGCGAGGCCTATCAGGAAGTGCTCACCGGGCTGGCTGCGTATCCGCTCGACGGCCGGTTGACGCAACTGCGTAATCAACTTAGCAAGACCATCGAGGAGATGAACCGCGTGGCGGCTCCCCCGCCGCCGCCACCTCCCCCGCCGCCACCACCGCCTCAGCAGCAGCCACCGAAGGGCAAGTCCGCCGGCAAAAGCGGCAAGACTCTCCCTCCGCCCGCGCCCGCCTCGGCTCCCACCGTGGCCATGCCCGTGCCGGTGGTCGCGCCGCCTCCGCCGGTGAAGCCTGCGGTGGTTCCTCCTCCTCCGCCGCCTCCCTCTACGCCTTCCGCTGCGCCGGGCCGCAAGCCGCCCATCTGGCTTGCGGGGCTAGCGGTGCCGCTGCTCGGCGCGATCGGTTGGTTCCTGCTGGGACGCAATCCGGAGGACGCGCCGCATCCTCTTCCCACCGCCGATGCGGGGCTCGTCCCTGTGCAATTCGACATCAATCTGCCTTCGGCCCGTGTGAAGGTGGATGACAAAGACTATGGCGCCAATCGCACAGTAGGACTGGCCGAGGGCGATCACCAACTGGAGGTTTCCGGTGACGGCATCCGTCACCAGATGCTGGAACTCAAAGTCACCAAGGGCATGTCGCCGTTCAAGGTGCAAGCCGAACTGGAAACACCGGCGCTTGTGCTGGCCCTCAGCGGCGCGCGCGCCACTCTGGACGGCAAACTGCTGACTGTTACCGGTGCCAGTCTGGCCGTGGAAACCGGCGCACACCGCCTGGAGTTTTTTCAGGGCGCCGGCCGCGGCGTGGTGGAGTTCAGCGTGTCTCCTGGCATGATGCCCACCATTAAAACCGCTGCCGGGCAGAGTATGTTCCTCACCGCGGTGGCGGCGCTGGGCGCCAATGCCACGCTGTTCGGCGCAAAGAAAGGCGGACTCGGGCAGGACTTCCTTGACGTGCCGGCCACGGGGCTTGCCCTCACCGGACTCGCGGACCAGCCGCAATCCCTCACCGTTTCGGATGGCGTGGAACGTCGTATCTACGACATGAAGAGCGTCGCGGCTCCCACGGTGGCCATCTTCATTGCCGACCCGGGCCGCGTGGACCTCACCATCCTCAGCAACGAAGAAGGCGCCGCGGTGGCGATCAATGGCCGCCCGGCGGGCACGATCCAGAAGGGCCAGTTGCTGCAGCAGTTGATGCCGGCCGTGTACCGCGTGAAAGTGTCCAAGCCCGGTTTTATCGATCTGCCGGAGAAAAGCGTGACGCTCGTCAAGGGGCGCGCCGTCAGGGAGAGTTTCGAGCTCAAAGCGGCGCTGGCGTCGCTTAAGATTGTTGGTGCGCCGGTGCGGGCGCAGGTACTGATTGACGGCAAGCCGGCGGGCGAGACCAAGGCGGGCGAGGCCTTCACGGCCAGCGCTGAGCCAGGCCGCCACCGTATCAGCGTGCGCGCGGACAATCACGTGAGTCTCGATCCGGCGCCGGAATTCCGGACTGGTGTTGAGACCTTGCTGGCGTGGCGTGAACTGGCGCAGGGCGTCGGTACCGTGCAGCTTGCCGTGCAAGGTGGGATGACCGTGACTTACTCTTCCGGTGATGCCGCGCCGAAGAACGCCGCGCCTGGCTCGCTCACGCTCCCCGTGGGGGACTATGTGTTCCGCGCGGCCTCCCCTGGAGCGCCGGATCAAACACAGCCGGTCCAGGTGAAGTTGGGGCAAGCCGTGGCGGTGAACTTCGCGCCGCCGCGGACTGGAGGCGCGGCCACCACAACGAGTTCCAATACCGGTCCAAGCGGCGGGGAGGCGAAGGGTGGGGCCAAGCAGGCCCCCACGCTCTTCCGCGATGACGACTGGAAACCCGATGCGGGCTACATGAAGCTGGAAGGCGGCAAGGCCTCGGCGGTGCCGGGGTCTCTCGGCGTCATCACGTTCCAGGTGCGGCGCCGTGGCAATGTCTTCGGCGGTCGTCCCAACTGGTTCTACACGATCGGCGCCGATGTGGTGCGCTTTGAGCTCGGCAACGACAAGCTCACCTGGTGGGTGGCCAAGGCCGGCAAGGAACGGAAGGTGGACGACATGCCGATGCCCAAGGAAGTGGAGGATGTGCGAGTAGAGATCTCGGCGGCGACCATCACGCACATGATCGGCGGCAAGGGCGCCAGCGTGGATGCGGCCGCGGTGGGCACTGCCAGCTTCGCCGGCGGACAGTTCCGGTTTCGCGGTCCGATTTGGGTGAAGGACCTCGCGCGGGTGCGTTAACCACGAATCGTGCGCCGCTCCGTGTCCTGAGAGGCACAGTCTGGCGGGCACGGTGGGCACGGGCAACGACGTAGACCCTGGCGCCTTGCAGATGAAGGCTGTGAGATGAGGCTCGCCGCGGTTCCGGGGCGCGAGACCTTACGTGCCTGGAGGGGCGGCGGCCCGATATGGGCTACTAGCGTGCGGCCTTGCGGCCCCACACCCATCGTTCGAACGCCTTGGCTATCACGTCGTCTTGCGTGCGGTCCAGCAGATGCGCTTCGAGTTGCCCGGTGGTGATCAAGCCCGGCGCGCGCAGCAGGTAGAACTCGCGCATCGACTCGCGCAGAGCGCCCGTGCCCAAGCGGTGAGCCAAGCCGCGGAGGAAGCATGCGCCCAGGCGATACGATGCAATCGGTGTGGCGCGGTTCCACGGCGTGCTCGCGGCCAACTGGGCGGGCGGTTCCTGGAAGTCAAACGCCTCGCGCCCGTCACCGCCGTCGTCGTGATACACCGTCCACGCTTCGTCGATCCATCCGTCGTTCTGCGAAGCAGGCTTGACGCCTGCGCGCCCACCAGCTATGGAAGATCTCGTGTTCGAGCGCAACGGGCGCGGCCGTGCAGGCGCCGTCGTACTCCATGCCGCCGCGATGCAGAAATGCGATGAAGCGGCCGCCGTGCAAGTAGGGGCCAATGTCCGCGTCGTTGCACCGTAGCCATCCGGCGGCGAGCGTGAGTTGTTCGGCCAGACTGACGTTTGGATTGTTGCGGAACTTTAAGGCCTCGATGCGCAACGGCCGTCCGCCGGGGAGCGTGATGCTCTGGTCTGCCTGCTCGACGTTCTCCGCCGGATGCAGTTGCAGCATGGGCGAACAGGTGGTGAACGTGTCCGGATAGCCCACGCGCCAGTGGTTACGCCCGGCTGGCGTGACCGTTCCGTTGGTGATGAGCACGTGTGGCGTCTCGCTGTGGCGTACTTCCACTTCGATCTGCAGCCGAAAGCGGTCAAACAGCAGGTTCGACGGAACCCATGCTTCCAGATACCGTCCGCCGCCGAGATCGGTGAAGCCGAAGTTGAAGTTCACGCTGCCGCCCGCGCCCCATCGCAGTTCCGGCAGGTAACCGCCGCGCGTGGAGGCCTCCAGCGGTGGCGTCTGGAGTGAGTAGCCGATCTGCAGACGGTGTTTGGAACTGGGGGCTAGCGCACGATGCAGAACGCGCAGCGTCTGTTCTCGCCGCGTGCCGAAGCGCCGCAACTCGGCCGTGGCCGGCGCCAAGGCCGCGCCGCCGTCAAGCCGCAGCCCGCGGATGGGTTGGCGCAGATCGATAAGCGGAAAGCCGCGCTCGATGCCGTGCTCGAAATCCACCGTCGCCAAGCCGTCCACGGTTTGGGGACGCGCATCGAAGCAGAGCCTTGCGCGTGTGCGGGTGATGTCAATGGGCACAGCCCACTGCGGCTTGAAGCCAGCCGCGGTGAGCCGGTGGGGCGGGGGAGCGAGACGCAAGTCGCCCTGGCCGCCTGGTTTCACTGAGCGGCTCCCCGAGGGTAGCACCCCAGCACCTTGTACACGTCCGCCAGTTCCTGCAGATGGCCCAGCGCCTTCCGAACGCGCGGCTCGTCCACGTGGCCGAGAAAGTCGAGATAGAACAGATACTCCCAGGGCTTGCCGCGCAGCGGGCGCGACTCGATCTTCAGCAGCGAGATATCGCGCAGCGCAAACGCACTGAGGGCGCGGAAAAGTGAACCCGGCACGTTGCGTGTTGTGAAGACCAGCGATACTTTGGCCCCTTCGTGCGACTTCGGTTGCTCCACCTTTTGGCGCAGCAGGACAAATCGCGTGAAGTTGCGGTGGTCGTCCTCAATGCCGCGCTTCAGGATCCGGCAGCCGTACAACTCGGCGGCGAGGGCCGAGGCGATCCCGGCCGAAGCCGCGGGGCGGCTTTCCAACAGCATCTTGATGGAGCCGGCCGTGTCGTAGAACGTGGTCTTCTCAAACTCCGGATGGGCGGCGAAGAAGTTCAGGCACTGGTTGAGCGCCACCGGGTGCGAGAAGACTTTCTTGATGGCGGTGAACTTCGTGCCGGGCGTGACGATCAGGTTGTGGACGATCCGCACGGTGGTTTCGCCCACGATCGGCAAACCGTACTTCAGCAGGTGGTCGTAGTTTTCGTGCACCGAGCCGTGGAGCGTGTTTTCCACCGGGATCATGGCCGCGTCGATCTTGCCCGCGGCCAGAGCCTTGAACACCTGCTCGAAGACAGGAAATGGCGTCGCCTTCACGCCGGGCCCCAGCATCTGGCGGATGGCCATGTGGCTGAATGCGCCGAGTTCGCCTTGAAAGCCGGCGGTGCGGATACGGGAGGGCATAGAGTTAGTCTCGACCTTTCTGAGTGCTTTCCGGATTCCAACGATACGCGGCAGGATTGGCGATGCCAAGCAGGTCCACCACGCGATCGAGGGTATGATCCACGATGTCTTCCACGCTTTTCGGGAGATGGTAAAAAGCCGGGACTGGCGGCATGACGATCGCGCCCATCTCGGCCAGCGACACCATCGTGCGCAGATGCCCAAGGTGAAACGGCGTTTCCCGCACCAGCAGCAGGAGCCGGCGCCGCTCCTTGAGCGTGACGTCGGCGGCGCGAATCAGTAAATTGGAGCTGATGCCCGCCGCAATGGCCGACATGGTGTGGATCGAACAAGGCGCAATCACCATTGCGTCCGTCTGGAACGAGCCGCTGGCCAGCCGGCTGCCGATGTCTTCGAGGGGGTACGAGTAGTCGGCCAAGTCCTTGATTGCCTTGGCCAGTGCCCCGGTTTCGAGGAAGGCGGTCTTTTCCCCGCCGCGCGTCAGTATGAGATGTGTCTCAATGCCGCCGGCACGGCGCAGCCGCTCGAGCAGCCGCATTCCGTAGACTGAACCGCTCGCCCCTGAGATGCCCACCACAATTTTCAAAATTCACCACCAGAAAAAAATTCTGTTCTGAAATCAGAACAAAAAAAGACGCTTCGTCTTGCACTGTCGGCGCATAATCGCCATACTCACCACTAAGCGACTAGGGTGCGGGCGATGATAGGCTCGCCCGCACCCGGCGCGTCAGGATCATATCATCGAGGAACCGGGTCAACGGCTTAAGCCCGTCCGTGAGCGCCTTGGGCTGCGCTACCGCGAAGTCGAACAGGCCAGTTTGATCATCGCACGCCGCCGCGGGAACGATGAGTATGCCGTCGCGCTCAGTCGGCTGGCGGACATCGAACACAACGGCACGCTTCCGACACCGTACCGGTTGTATTCGCTGTGTGCGATCTACCGCCCGGACATGGTGGACGTCATGAAGTGGTACAGCGTCGATTTGACGATGCTGCCCGCAGACGCCGCCAGCGTGGAATTGGGCAACACGCACCCTCTGCAGTTCTCGCAGTTGGGCGCCGGCGCTGTGCCGTTGCCGCTGGGGTTGGACCTCAAGCGCACCACCCACCTCAGCCGCTTTGTGCAGAAGTGGGGGACGCTCCCCGCCCTTTTGCTCGCCGATCTCGATGTGCCACATTTGCAATACGCTTTTGTCGGCACCGAGGACTGGTCCATGGATCCGGTGCTGCCGCCCGGCTCGCTCGTGCTGATCGATGAGCGGCAGCACAAGGCGGAGCAGCGCGCGGGGTGGGCCAGTGAATACGAGCGCCCCGTCTATTTTTTCGAGCATCGGGACGGTTTTTGCTGTGCCTGGTGCGTGATGGACGGCGAGCGCACCGTGCTGCTGCGCCGTCCCTCCCCGGGCCTGCCGCCGCTGATCTTCGACAAGCCGGGAGAGGTGGAGATGATCGGCCAAGTCAGGGGAATGGCTATGCGTCTGGACCGGGGCCTGAAACACCGTAGCCGGCTTTGAAGATGCTGAGAATCGTTTCGATGTCGTTGTGAAACAACGACCGGTCGGTTGCGCGCACGGCCGTGGGTACGTACCCCCTGTAAGGAGCGAGGCGCAGCCAGACTTCCACCAGCCGGCGTGGGTATTCTCCCAAGCTCTCGAGATATCCCTCAAGGTCTCGCTTCTGCTGCGCCAGATCGAGCAGTAGCCACTCGGCGAAAATCTGTTCGTGACTCTCGCGCATCGCCCGGTCCGCGGCTTCTTCGCCATGAGTTTGCGCAAACCCATGGTGCTCGTGCCGGCCCAAGTTGTGGTTGCGGAGTGAAGACAGGTAAAGCAAACGCCCGAAGACAGTCGGTATCTGCGACAGCGTGAGCCGCCAGAGATCTTCCGTTGCTCCCCGCTTAAATTGAATGGCCGTTTTTGCAATTCGCAAGGTAGTCCTGCCCATGGACGCCTGTATCAATTTAGTGCATTCCAATCTGCCCATCAGCGGTAGCGCCATGGCCAACGTGGATTCAGCGCAAGCTGTTCCGAATTGCGAAAATCTCAGGTCGCCTCAGAAAATTCTCAGGTTTTTCTATTAATCTTGATCTGGTGATGGCGAAATTGGCGCCGCTGAATAGAGAGAATAAATGGTTTAATCATGCTTAAGAAATTGCTCGTTGTGGTCGACTTCCTCATGCTCGGTGTCGCTTCCAACGCCGGTTTCATCCCGCTGCCTCAGTGCTTCCCCTGCCCGTAAACTCAGCTTCTCGGAATCATTCTAAACAGTGGGCTGGTCCGGTGAGGACCAGCCCAAAGTTGTTTCTAGCCCCTCAATAGCGCTTAAAAAACGGTTGGAATCCCCCCGCTTCAAGAGATGCCTTCATCTTCGCGGTGTGATCCGGCCCAGTCAGCGGACCGACGAGCACCCGAAATAGATCCGGCGAAGGCCCCTCAGCAATCGAAAGCGGCAGATTCTGCTGCATCAGCCCGGTGTACGCGTCGTTGGCCATCTTGCGGTCGAGCGCGGCAACTTGCCAGAAACTCTGCTTGACCAGTTTGTCTGTCGGGACCACTGTGGCCGGCCCGGCCTGCGGAGGTGGTTTTGATTCTGTCGCCGTTGGCGGCACTGGTGGCGCAGCCGCCGCAACCGTGGCAGGCTCTACGACGATCAGTTTTTCCACTGCGGGAGACGGGGTTGGTGGTAATTCCGCCTTCACTGCTGGGGCAGCAACTGGCGCGGAGCGGGGACGGGGACCTGGTGTTACCGCAGGGACGGCGGCGGCCACGGCCGAGGTGTGTGCTGGTGCGGTGACGGACCGGCCCGCCAAATACGCTACGGCGGTGAGCGAGCCGACAACGAGGAATGCGACAATTCCGAGCGCGGCAATCTGGCGCTCACCCAACGCAAACTGCACCGCAGGTTTGCCGGGGTCGAGATGATCGGATGATCGGACGTTGAAGGCATTGCGTTCACGGAAGATTCCCTCTACCTGATTCATTCGGCTGGCGGGATAAATTCCTGTAGGGCGGCGGGCGAAAAGAACCTAGAGGCTCAGCCTAAAAGCGGGTTAGCCAAAGTAGTACGGCGGGCATGGAGAGCAGAGCCGAGTCGACCCGATCAAGCCAACCGCCGTGTCCGGGCAGAAACTGGCCGCTTTCTTTGAGGCCAGCGCCGCGCTTGAGAGCCGACTCAAGCAGATCGCCCAACTGCCCGGCGGCATTCGCGGTGAGCGACAATGCCGCGACCGCCCCCAGCCCCATCTGCGGTTTCACCTGCCCGAGGAACAGAAAACCAAACAGGATTGAGCCCGCCGCGGACCAGGCCGCGCCTTCCCACGTCTTTCCGGGCGAGAGCACCGGGGCCATTTTGTGACGGCCCATCGCGCGGCCGCCGAAGTATGCGAACGCGTCGCCAATCCAGGTGAGGGCCAGCGTGAACAGCAGCCAGTGTGGGTCAATCCGCCGCAATTCGAGCGCGCAACGCCAGCCTCCGAAGCAGTAAACCACCCCGGCGAGCAGGGCCGCTCCCGCCGGCAGCACTCTGGCCAGATTCTCCTCAAGCAGGCCTAGGCACCAGGCGGCGCCCAGAACCGCGACCGCCACCAGCCACGCCTCACTGGCGGGCGCAAGCAGCATCGCGATACCGGCGGCTAGCCCCACCATCGGGGTAAAGTCGTGTCCGTGGCCGGCGGCCATGCGCCGGAATTCGAGGAAACAGGCGCACGCCACCAGGGCAACCAGCAAAGAGAATAGCCACCAGGGAGTCGACAGAACAGTGAAGACGGCTGCGGGCGCCAGCACAAGTGCGGTGAGTACCCGCGCGATCATTTCCGCGTCAGGACCCCGGCGCCGACGGCATCGGTCTCGTCGGCGGACGCCGGGTGCGCGGCGCTGCTGACCGCGCCGAAACGCCGGTCGCGCTTCTGAAAGTCGAGCAGTGCGCGCAGCAGATGCACGCGGTCAAAGTCCGGCCACAATGTATCGGTGACGTACAACTCGGCGTAGGCGATCTGCCACAACAGGAAATTGGAAATGCGCATCTCGCCTGAGGTGCGGATCAGCAGATCGGGATCAGGCAAACCCGATGTCGAGAGCGCGGCGCCCAGGGCCGCCTCCGATACTTCGAGTGTGTCGAGTTGCCCGGCCAGCCTGGCTCGCGCCACGATCCGGTTCATCGCATCCACGATGTCGGTTCGGCCGCTGTAGTTGATGGCCAGGTTGAGGCCCAGCCCGGTGTTGGACGCCGTATCGGCCATTGTTGCTTCCAGATCCTGGCGCACCGCGGGCGACAATTCCTGCCACCGGCCCAGCGCGCCCAACCGGATGTTATTGTTCTGCAGCCGCGGCAACTCCCGCTTCAGATACAACCGCAGCAACTGCCACAGCGTATCCACCTCCGTCTGCGGGCGCTTCCAATTTTCCGTGGAGAAGGCGTAGAGGGTCAGGGCCTGGATCCCGATCTGCGCGCACGTTTCCACGATTATGCGCACCGGATCGATACCGGATTTGTGCCCGGCCACACGGGGCAGACCGCGCTGCCGCGCCCAGCGCCCGTTGCCGTCCATGATCACGGCGACGTGAGCGGGCAATCGTGCGGGATCGAGCGCAAGCGCAAGATCCCAGGCCGGATCGCCGGTTGCCAGGACGTCAAATAGAGCCTTCATTTCGCCAGCTCGCTTCATGGTACACCCTGCCGGGATCGCTTCGCTATCCTGTTTTGAACATGCCGAAACTGTCAATCCGCCGCGCCACGCCCGCGGACGCCGAAGTCATCGTTCGCTTCAACCAAGCCATGGCGCGCGAAACCGAACATCTTGAACTGGACTCCGCACGGGTGGAGCCCGGCGTGGCCGCAGTGCTGGAAGATGCGTCCAAGGGGCTGTATTGGTTGGCGATCGACGAAGCATCCGGCGCGGTGGTGGGGCAATTGATGATCACCTACGAGTGGAGCGACTGGCGTAACGGCGTATTCTGGTGGATCCAAAGCGTGTATGTGGACCCGGCGGCGCGCGGGCAGGGCGTCTACCGCGCGCTTTATGACCATGTGAAAGCCGAGGCCGCATCCTCGGGCGGCGTGTGCGGCATCCGGCTTTACGTAGAGCGCGAGAATCGCCGCGCGCAGGCCGTCTACGAGAAGCAGGGCATGCGCGCCACCGATTACCTGATGTATGAAGTCGACTTCGTGATCCAGCGCTAGTTCGACCGGTAGTTGGTGAACTGCATGTCGATCCCGAAGTCGGTGCCCTTCAGCAGCGCAATGACCTCCTGGAGCGAGTCGCGGTCTTTGCCGCTTACGCGCACCAAGTCTCCGTTGATGGCCGCCTGTACCTTCTTCTTACTATCTTTGATGCACTTGACGATTTCGCGCGCCTTCTCGATCGGGATGCCCTGCTGGAGGTGAATCTCCTGCCGCACCGTGCTGCCGCCGGCCGGCTGAACCGGCTTCTTGTCGAGCGCCTTGAGCGGCACTTTGCGCTTCACCAACTTGGATTCAAGCACATCGACCACGGCGTTGAGCTTAAACTCGTCGATACTGGTGATCACAATCCGGTGCTCTTTTTCGTTGAGCTGGATGTCGGACTTCGAGTCCTTCAAGTCGTAGCGCTGAATGACTTCTTTCATGGCTTGTTGAATGGCATTCACCACTTCGGGCATGGCCACTTCAGATACAACGTCAAAACTATTCTCAGGCATTGTCTTTCAGTATAGCCGCGATGGATAGCGGCATCGGGCGTGGAACAGCGGCGCGGGTGAACGACGCCCCCTACGTCTGCGGATCTTCCTTCACCGCCGGATCCGCCGTGTCGAACTTCGGCCCATTCTCGTCCCACTGCTCGGCCTTGAACATCCGCCCGGCGCCCTTGGCCCCGTCGATCTCCTTCACCGTCAGCTCCACCTTGCCGCCCTTCACACGGCCCCAAACATGATGATAGAAGCGCCCCTCCTTGAACCCATGCCCCAGCTTCAAGGCCGAATTCATCGTCCCGCCGGAACTCCCCACCTCCATATAGGCAATCCCGTCGCGCACCATGCGCACAAACTGATGGCCGTGGCCGGAAATGATGTGCTTTACCCCGTACTTGCGCGCCAGTTTGTGCAACGGAAAATCGCTCGACCCCAGCTTCAGCAACGGAATCCAGTACGGCTTATGAAAGAACACGAACTTCGGTTCTTTATCCTTGTGGGCTTCGAGGTCGCGCTCCAAAAACTGCAACTGTGCCTCCGATAGCTCGGTGCCGATTGCGTTGTCCAGAATCGTGAAATGCGCGTCCTGGTAGTTGAAGCTGTAAAACGAAGGCCTACCCGATTCCTTTTCGTACATCCGGCGCGAGGTATCAGAGAACACATCGTGATTGCCTGGCGCGAAGTAAAGGGGGTAGTGGTTGTAGCGCTGGAAGAGGGGGCGCAGCTCAAGCCACTGCGCCTCAGCCAGCGCATCGCTCCCGCCCTGAATCGTGTCGCCCACGTTGATGACGAAGTCCGGATGCATGAGATCCACTTCGCGCCACACGCGGCCATAGATCTGCGGCTGCGGACCACCCGTACGATCGCCCAGAATCGAAAACCGGAAGTCGTTCTTGGGCTCGGTAACGGCTCGAACCGTCACCACGCCGCCCAGAATCAAAAGAGCTAGGCCAGCCGCCCAGAATTGACGAGAGCGTCCGGTGGCCTGCATTAGTCTCTCCGCCCCAGGCTTGTCAGCCGCAGCAGCAGGTTCAATGCCGCCACAAAGATATTGAAGAGCCCGGCAAACAACGCGAGCGCGCCTGGGATCGGACTGTCCGCGTCGCGGCTCCGCAGTACGCCGCTGGTAGAGTAGACGAGGCCAAGCACGCCGATCGCACCGATCCCGATCGAGATCACCACGCCAAACCAGCCGATATGCAGGAACATGTTCAGGATCACGCCCGCCGTCACTGTCACGAACAGGCCCACCATCAAACCGCGCGGCGCTGAAAACTCACGGCTCGACATGAACACGTAGCCCGTCACCGCCGCAAACACCGCCGTCGCAATCGCCAACGCAGCCACAATCATCTGCGGCGCTACGGCGCCCGCCAGCGCAAGGAGCGGCGAAATTACCAGACCCGCGAGAAACCCGTCGCCCACCAGCGCCGACACCCCGAGCACCGGGTTATGCCGGCACGACATCGCAACCCACGGCACCACGTTCAACGCCACCAGCGCCACAATGAAGCCGATCCTGCTCGTCATGAAGGAGAGCACCGTCTCCGACGTCGCACCGATAAAGCCGCCGGCTATGGCGCTGAATACCGCGAGGCCTAGCAGCAAGTAGGTCTGTTGGATGACCGCCGACTGCGTGGCGGTCATCTTCGTTGTGCCGGAGAGCGTTTCCCAGGCGGATGGTTGCTGTGAATAGTTGTCGTACATGAGCGGCTACTCCCTACATCATATACAGTGCGGTGGCGCTCGGCTACCGGTGCGATTTACCTGCGAATTTCCCCCGCCTCCGTGCACTACTACTATGAGTGGACCGCCTCGACGCCACCATCGCCGCCCTCCTCTGGCCGCTTGCTGCCTGGATTCTCCTCAGCGGCCTGGATGACCTGTTCCTAGCCGCTACGTTCTGCTACGCTCGCCTCCGCGGACTGCTCCCCACGCTGCCACCCTCCGCCGAGATCCGCCGTTCCGGCGGGCGGCGGATTGCCATCTATGTTCCCCTGTGGCACGAAGAAGCGGTCATTCGCGGCATGTGGAGCACAATGTAGTGTATTGTAATTGAATTGCCTGTAAATAACTGCGGAAGTGTGCCGTACTTAGCCATGGCACGCCCTGTCTCAACCATCGAGCTCACTCCAGAAGAGCGATCC
>VFZP01000101.1 GCA_016871115.1 Acidobacteriota bacterium | reverse complement strand
GGGCCGGGCGTACTTCTTTGCCGAAGGCGGTTGCGCCCAGTGCCACATGGTGTCCGGGCGCGGCGCGGCGATTGCTCCGGATCTATCGGCCATCGCGCGCGATCTCACGGTGGATCAACTACGCGACGCTTTGTTGAAGCCGAGCGCGCGTATCGCGCCGGGCTACCAGATGGTGACCGTGGAGAGCGGCGGACGCTCCGTGCGCGGTTTTGCCCGGACCCGGACCCGTTTTGAAATTGCGGTCCAAGACCTCAAGGGCGGTTTTCATCCGATTGTTCTCGACGATGCCGCGCGCGTGACAGAACAGAACGCGTCGGTGATGCCGCCCGTGAGAGCAACGCCGGAACAGGTGCAGAATGTGGTGGCGTTTTTAAGCAAACTCACCGGTGTGAAAGTGGGCGAGACGGTGAGCGCCGCGCCTGGCGCCGCCGCGTCCGGCGGCATTGACTTCGCGCGCATTCTCAATCCCAAGCCCGGCGATTGGATCACCTCCAACGGCAACGTCGGCGGCAATCGCTACAGCTCGCTCGATCAGATCAATCGCGGCAACGCGAGCAAGCTCTCGCTCGCCTGGAGTTTTTCGATTCCCCTTTGGGCGCAATTCTTCCCGGACACGCCGTACTACCGCGAGAACATGCGCTACTACGGCCTTGAAACTGTGCCGCTGGTGGCCGATGGCATCGCGTACGCCACCGGGCCGAATCAAGTGTTGGCGCTCGACGCGGTGACGGGGCAGCAGATCTGGACGTGGTCTCGTCCGCGCACGCCGGGCCTGGTGTCGGACCCGTCGCTTGGCACCAATCGCGGCGTGGCGATCCTCGGCGACAATCTGTTCTTCGTCACCGACAATGCGCATCTGCTGGCGCTCAATCGCATCAACGGTCGCGTGGTGTGGGAAACGCAGATGTGGGACGAACCGCAAAAGTACGGCGGTACCGTGTCGCCGCTCATCGTGAAAGATATGGTGCTGGCGGGCGTGGCCGGTGGCGATTGGGGAATTCGCGGATTCGTCGCGGCGTACAAAGCGGCCACCGGCGAGCGCGTGTGGCGGCATTGGACGGTGCCGGACGATGGCGAACCGGGCATTGAAACCTGGGTGGGAGGCGGGCACAAACTCGGCGGCGGATCCACGTGGCTCACCGGTTCCTACGATGCTTCGACCGACACGATCTTTTGGGCCACCGGCAATCCTTGGCCAAACTCTGACGACAGCAAGCGCGGCGGCGACAACCTTTATACAGACTCGGTGCTGGCGCTCGAACCCGCTACCGGCAAGATGAAATGGTATTACCAGTTCACGCCGCACGACACGCACGACTGGGATGCGACCGAGCCGAACGTGGTGGTGGATGCGATGTTCCAAGGGCAGCCGCGTAAGCTGCTGCTGCATGCCGACCGCAACGGATTCTTCTACGTGTTCGATCGGACCAACGGCAAATTGCTATTGTCGAAGCCGTTCGTGAAGAAGTTGACGTGGGCGAGCGGCATCGGTGCTGACGGCAAGCCCGTGCGGGTGAAACCCGGTGAATTGAGTTGCCCGGATCACGCGACGAATTGGAACGGCACGGCCTACAGCCCCGCCACCAGGCTTTACTATGTCATCGCGATCGAGAAGTGCACGGTGAATCTGCTGCCTGGCAGTTGGAAGAATCCGCGCCCGCCGGATGATCCGGGCACCAAGTATCTGCGCGCGCTCGATATTGAGACCGGCAACATCGTATGGGAAGTGCCGCAGGTGGGCCCGGTGGACGGCAAGCGCGTGGCCGGCATTCTGGGCACCGCGGGCGGACTGCTGTTCTACGGCGACCCGTCCGGCTACTTCGCGGCCGTGGACGAGCGCAACGGCAAGACGGTGTGGCGCACGCCGCTGCACGCCACGCTGAAGACGTCGCCGATGACGTACTCGGTGAACGGCAAGCAGTATGTGACGCTGGCCGCAGGGTCCAGCATCATGACGTTCGCGTTGCAGGAGTAGTGTCGGGCCGCTCGCCGCGCATATAATTCGGAGACCGATGCCGATCCGCCCCTCCTGCTGCTCTGCTTTTTGTCTTCGATCGCCAGCGCCGCTACGCAACCTGCTGACCTGCTGCGCACATGGCAAGGCATCCCTGGCATCGAGCGCACGCCCAAAGGCCGCCTCTACGTCGGTTGGTTTTCGGGCGGTCTGCGTGAGCCTGCGCTGGAAAATACGGTGTACCTCGCCTACAGCGACGACCAGAGCGCGAATTTCACCAAGCCCGTGCCCATGGCCGGCCCGCGGGATGGCAGCCGCGCGTTCGATCCGACTTTGTGGCTCGACCCGCAGCGCCGCCTCTGGTACATCTTCAATCGCGGGGACAAGGATCAAGCGCGGCACGGTGTCTACGCGCGGAGCTGCGACCGGCCGGATGCGAAGCCGCCGGTGTGGAGCGAAGATTTTCGCGTAGGCTTCGACGAAGCGCGGTTTGCGTTCCGCATGAACAAGTCCACGGTGTTTTCAAAGGGCGGGTGGGTGATGCCGGTGACGCACGCCGCGTCGCCCACATTCGATTGGTCTGCGCGCCCGCACCACCGGCAGGGCGTGGGTATCTCAACCGACCGCGGCAAGACCTGGCGACTGCACGGCGCGGTGGAAGCGCCGGACTTCGCGCTCGAAAACATGGTTATTGAATTGCGTGACGGGCGCTTATGGATGCTGATGCGCACGGGCAGCAGATCGCTTTGGGAGAGTTTTTCCACAGACCGCGGACGGACATGGTCTGCAGGCAGGCCCAGCGCCATTCCCAGTCCGGGGTCACGCTTCTTCATCCGGCGGCTGGCCTCGGGAAATCTGTTACTGGTGAACCACCATAAATTTTAAGGCCGCAGCCATCTCACCGCGCGTCTTTCTACTGACGACGGCCACACTTGGAACGAGGGGCTTCTGCTGGACGAGCGCAACGGCGTTTCTTACCCGGACGGAGTGCAGGCGAAGGACGGGCAAATCTACGTGGTCTATGATCGCGACCGCCAGGGCGACGGCGAGATTTTGATGGCGAAGTTCCGCGAGCAGGGTGTTGTTGCGGGCTGCCCGGCGAGCCCCGCGGCGCAGTTGCGTCGCGTGATTCAACGGCTCGACCGCTCGGTAACCGGCAAGCTGCTCCCTCCCGATTGGGACGCGCAAGCGGCAGGGGGCCGGGTGATGAAGGGCCTCGTCGCCACGACCGAACCCGAAGTGAAAGGCGTGCACGATGCCGACATGGTGCTGCTGGGCGACCGCGCCTACGTCGTTACCATGGCCAACGATATCCAACCCGCCGAGAGCGCCGAGTGGCCGTTCATCTACGCCACACTGTCGATGGTGAATCTCGACACGCTTGCGGTGGAGCAGCGCATCCCCGTTGCACGCGGTGGCCAGGCCTTCGCCAACGAAACGTTACCCGGCGGCGCTTGTTTTGTGCCGCGGGTTCTTGCCAAGGATGCTCGCACGCTGCGTGTGTTCTTCGCAAGCGAAGCGCCCAAGCAGCGCGAGGCGAAGACCTACTATCGCGATTTCGATCTTGCGACGCTCACCTTCGATGCCCGCATTCACCGCGCCAGGCTCAAGACCGCGGCCGGCACGTTCGATATGCAGCCGCGGCCGTTTTACGAAGACGCCGTGCGCGCTGATTTCACCCGTGAGCCCAAGGATTTCGGCCTCTACATGATTGATTCGTTCAAGGTGTTCGATGGCCGCACCTACTCGGTGTTGAACAACTATCCCGCCGGGCAAAACGCCTGGAGTGTGCTGAATCCGGAGCTCGATACCTTCGAAGTGCTCGGCCAGTTCAACCATCCCAACGAGTGGAAGCTCACGGAGTCCGCCGTCCATCGGTTGCCCGACGGCACCTGGCTTGCGATCTGCCGCCAGGAAGCCGGCAACCGCAACTACACGTTCGCCACCAGCTGCGACGGCCGCTCCTGGAGCGCCAATGAGCACCGCGGATTTGTGCCGAACGGGACCAACTCGAAGCCGCCGTTTGAAAAGCTCAACGGCCTTTTTTATCTGGGCTGGCAGGAGTCCACGTGCGTGAACAACGTGTCGCGCTCGGTGTTCAATATCGACGTCTCAGTGGACGGGGTGAACTGGGAGCGCAAGTATCGCTTCGCCACGGACAAGACCTTTCAGTATCCCGGCCTGCGCCTGCATCGCGGTGGTATCTACGTCTACGCGACGCAGGGGCAGAAGGAGCGGATCATGTTCGGCAAGCTGGAATAGACGCTTGCGGTCAGTCCTGATCGAAGACCACGATTACCGCGAAGTTGTACTGCAGTGCCCCGTTCTGTTGGCCGAACAACGAATTGTTGCGGCCGCTATCGATGTGTTCCGGCTGTGGCTCAATGCTCACTGAGCGGATCTTCCCCGCTGAACTGCCGGCGTTGTGACGCGCTTCGGCCAACATCTCAATCAGCACCTTGCGCTTGGCGGCGGCCAGCGTTCGAGCCGCCGGACGCAAGAAGAACTGGGATTGGAGCGGAATGCCCTTCTCGCGCAACTGGCGGCGCAACGCCTCCAACTGGCGCACCTCGACGGGCAACTCCGTGTAAGGGCGGATGTAGGAGAACTCCCAGCCGAGCCGCCCCACGTCTTCCTTGAGCGTGCCCACGGTGTGCAGATCCTGTTGACCGATCTTCAGCGCGGCGAGGTGAGAGACGGCCTCTTCAAGCTGCATGTCGTTGGGCTTGGAGATGACCATCTCGACAAACATCTCTTCCGGCGCGAGCGTGAGAGTGCGTACCGAGGTGCCCACCGATTGCGCCTGGATCAGCGGGGCGCACAAGAGGGCGGCGACGGGCAATAGCGTCTTACTCATGCCCGTTTGACGCGGCGGCGGGGCGGGCCGGGTACAGTTAACTCTCCGGCTCGCTCCACGTGGCGATTTGCCGCCGCCGCGGTGTGCGTGAACCACAAGCGGCGGTGATGGATCTGATCCTTTCCCCTAACGCCGCCCGGGCCGCTCCGCGCCGTAGAAGGCAATAGAATGGCAAAGTATGGCATTCCGCCGCAGCCTACGCCGCAAGTCATCGAACAAAGCCGCCGCTGGTCCGCCGGGAGCAGCGACGGTAGCATACTACGGGCTGAACGCGAGCTTCGCCTCCAAGGTCGTGGTGGCCCTGCATGGGCCCGGCAAACACATGGAAATGCGCAAGTGGTTCTCTCAGAGTGCCGATGTGCGCCATGGCCCTGAGATCAACGCCGAAATTTTAGAATTTCTCCAGGTACTGGGAGAGCCGCGCGACGTGGTCGTCACTGACGGGATCATCGGATGCCCGCACGAAGAAGGTGTGGACTACATGGAAGGCGTGCACTGTCCGTTGTGCCCCTTCTGGAAGGGACGCGACCGATTCACGCACGAGATGATCTCTTGAGCCGTGGATCTTGGCGGCGTTACTTCTTCGATGCGGCCCACTGAGAGAACATCGCCGCGATGCCTGCTGCCTGCGTATCGCCCGGATGAACCACCAGACGGTACTTGAAGCGCCACGATTTGCCGGGCTCCAGTGTCATGCCACCGTCTTTTGACTTGTCGGCATAAAAATCGTGCTCACCGAACACATTCGCGGCAAACAGGCCGTAGTCGCGCGAGTGCCAGTAGGTTGGGTGCTTGGGGTTCGATGGGTGATCGAGAATCGCCACGCCCATCGTTTCGCCTTCGAGCGTGCCCACGTAGTCCACCCACGGCGACCGCTTGCCCCACACCGCCTTCTCGCCAACGGCGCCTCCGGCGCTCATCATCTTGCCCGAGTGCTTGCCATCAAGCGGCGCGGTAAGCCGCACGGCGAACACGCCTTCTTTGGTGTCGCCGAAGCGCGACTTCTCAACGCCGGTGAGCGTCGCTTCGTAGTCGATGATGCGGAGCTTGGCATCGCCGCTGAAGCCGAGGCGCTTGGTCTCCTTCAGCAGCACCTTGCCCGAGGGGTCCTTCCAAGCAAACGTCGCGACGATCGTGCCCTGCTTCTTGCCGCTCTTCACCTGATCCACCGAGATCAACTCCACGGTGCCTTTTTTGTCGCCGCCCTTGCCCTTGCGCTGCGAGACATCGTTAGCCCAGAAGTCGAAGCCATTCACATCGCCATGCGTGAACCACAGGCCGCGATGATGTTCGTGGTCCTTGGCCTCACCGGCTTTTTCCTCCATCGGCCACACGCGCGAAACAATCTTGCCATTGGCGGCGCTGATGGGGTGGAGGTAGGGTTTGGTCACCTCTGGTCCGCTGAGATAAAGCGTGGTGAACAGCTGCCCACCGATTTCCACGCCGATCGAGTCAGCATGCTTGGTGATCGTCACTTGCGCCAGCGAGAGCGCGGAAGAGAACAGCAGGGTCGCGGTAATCAGGAGGAATCGCATCTCCATCAGTAGATCACGGTAAAACCGCTGATGTCATGTGGGGATGAATATTGGTGGCGGCCGCCTTGTGCGCGGACGGGGCCGCCGCGCAAGAAAGCACGGCGATGCTGGAGAACCCGTACACTTCGGACGCCGACGTGGCGGCTGGTGAAAAGACCTTCGTTTCGCAGTGCGCCTCCTGCCACGGGCTCGGCGCAAAAGGCGGCGCTGGCGGGCCGGATCTCACCACAGTGCGATTTCCGCGCGCTTCGTCCGACGAGTACCGTTGGTGGAAGCCCCGTCGATCGACCATTCGTTGCCGCCCACGCCCCCCGCCGCGCTGTACGCTGAACCGCCGCCCACTTGTCCCTGCACGAGAAACTGCGTGGTGCCCGGCACCTGCACGCCCGGCGAGAAGCGCGCCAGCATGCCGACGTTGTTGCCGACCACAGGCAGATCCATCACTTCGCAATTGGAGATGTTGCGGCCCGAGGCAACCGTGTTGGTGTCGAGCATCGGCGCTTCGCTGGTGACGGTGACCGACTCAGCCGTGGCGCCCACTTCCAGCGTGATGTCCACCTGCAGACGGTCCGACAAGGACACGGTGATGCCGGCGCGGACAACCTTCTTGAAGCCCGGCGACTCGACGGTGACGCTGTAAGGTCCCGGTAGCAGCAGCGGAGCTTCGTAGTAGCCGGCCGCGTTGGTCGCCAGCTTGGACGCCGTGCCCGTGTCGGTGTTGGTGACGGCGACGTTGGCGCCCGTGATGAGTGCAGCCTGTTGATCGGTGACCGTGCCAAAGATCGTGCCGCGCGCGTCCTGGGAGAGCAGGAGCGACGGGGCTAGCGCGAGAAAGAGAAATCGCACTTGGTTTCGCATGACCCAGGAGTTCTACCACGACCGCCTGGCGGGCGCTGCCATACAATGACTGGACGATGATCGTGCAGTTCATTCTTCTTCTCATCGGAGCGTCGGCAGCCACTTGGGCGCAAGATGCGCGGGCCTTGTTCTCCTCGCAGTGCGGCGTCTGCCACGGCGACGGACAAGGCACCGAACGCGGCCCGAACCTGATGGGAAACCGCAAGATCCGCGCCATGTCGCGCGACGATTTGCGCGCGCTGATACGCGACGGCGCGCCGGCGTCCGGCATGCCCGCGTTTCCGCGGCTCTCGGCCGCCGAACTCGATTCGCTCACGGCGCTGGTGCGCGACATGAACGCCACGGCGGCGGAAGCGGAGGGACCAGGCAATGCGGCGGCAGGCGAACGCTACTTCTTCGGGGCAGGTGGTTGCGCGGGCTGCCATATGGCGCTGGGGCGCGGCAAGACAGTGGGTCCGGATCTTTCGGCGGCGGGCGTGGAGATGACGCGCGAGGAGCTCGAACGCGCCGTGCGCGAACCGTCGGTGCGCATCCGGCCCGGGTACCAGTCCGTGGCGGTGACGCTGCGGAACACGCCGGCCCCGCTGCGCGGATTTGCCCGCAATCACAGCCGCTATAGCACGCAGGTGCAGGATCTGAACGGACGCTTCCATCTGCTCGCCGCGAATGAGATTGCCGAAGTGAAGTTGGATGCGCAATCCATGATGCCCGCCGCCAAGTGCTCGGGCGAAGAGTGCCGCGATGTGGTGGCGTATCTTGCCTCGCTCACAGGCGTTAAACCCGGCGCGCCCGCGGTGGCATTTGCCAGCGCCGCCCGCACGCCGCGCACGGGCGACTGGGCCTCCTACCATGGGGAACTCAGCGGCAACCGCTTCAGCCCGCTCAATCAAATCACGCGCGACAACGTGAAGGACCTGCGCCTCGCCTGGGTATTCCCGGTGAACCACAATCAACTCGAAGTGACGCCCGTCGTGGTGGACGGCGTGATGTACATCACAGGACCCAATCAGGTGTGGGCGCTCGATGCGCGCTCCGGCCGCACCATCTGGCACTACCAGCGCCCGCGTTCGCGCAACACGCGCGGCGATCCCGCCAAGGGCACCAACCGCGGCGTAGCGATTCAGGGCGACCGCGTCTTCACCGTCACCGACAGCGCTCGGCTCCTGGCGCTGCATCGCGTCACCGGCGCGTTGCTGTGGGAAACCGCGCTAGCCGCCGATCTCGCCGATGCATCGTATGCGGGCAACTATGGCAACACATCCGCGCCGCTCGTCATCAGCAGCGATCTCGTGGTGGCCGGGATCTCCGGCGGCGACCTCGGCATGCGCGGCTTTCTAGATGCCTACAGAGTCTCGACCGGCGAACGGGTGTGGCGCTTCTGGACAGTCCCTGCGCCGCATGAGCCGCTGGCGAAGTCAGGCTGGCAGGGTACGGCGCTTGAGAAGTTCGGCGGCGGCGGCGGAACGTGGATGACGGGCACCTACGATCCCGAGACGGACCTCGTGTTCTGGGGCGTGGGCAACCCCTATCCGGCGATGAATGGCGATGAGCGGCGCGGCGACAACCTCTACACATCATCCGTGGTGGCCGTTGAGGGCCGCACCGGCAAACTGAAGTGGCACTATCAATTCACGCCGCATGATCTCTACGATTGGGACGGCGGGCAGACGCCGCTGATTGTCAACCGCACCTACCGAGGGCGCGAACGAAAGCTGCTGATCGAGGCCAACCGCAACGGTTTTTTCTACGTATTCGACCGCACCAACGGCGAGTTGCTGCTGGCTGAAAAGTTTGTCGACAAGCTCACTTGGGCCACGGGCATCGGCAAAGACGGCCGGCCGATTCTGATTCCCGGCAAGGAACCCACGCGCGACGGGAACCTCGTGTGTCCCAATGTGCTGGGCGCCACCAACTGGCACTCGGTCGCTTTCAGCCAGGAAACCGGATTGTTCTATCTGATGGCGCGCGAAGATTGTGGCGTCTATACCAAGCCGCCGAGTTGGAATCCGCGCCCGTGGGTGAAGGAGCCGGGACGCGCCGCGCTGCGCGCGATCGACATCGAAACGGGCAAGCGTGTGTGGGACGTGCCGCAGATCGGGCGCGCCGACAGTTGGGGCGGCGTGCTGGCCACCGCCGGCGGTGTGCTGTTCTTCTGCGAGGACAGCGGCGCGCTGGGTGCAGTGGATCCGCGCACGGGCAAGGACCTGTGGCAGATTCAGGTGAACTCGGGTGCGGAGTTGGGCGACGGCCATAGCTGGCGTGCTTCACCGATGACGTACGTGGCCGCGGGCAAGCAGTATGTGGCCGTGGCGAACGGGCCGAATATTTTAGTGTTTGGGTTGCCATGACTTGCGGAACGAGGACGGCTTGTCTCTTGCTGGTAGCGGCCGTGGCGCTTTCCGCGCCGGCGGATGATTGGGTTCTCTATCTGCGCTGCGCCGGACAGGTGCGCGTGGGGATGTCGCTCGCAGAGGTGCGGCGTGTGCTGGGCGATCCCCAGGCGTCGCTCGAAGGGCTGGATCCGGAGAGCGTCAACAACTGCGCCCATGTGCGCAGCGCGCGCCTGCCGGACGGACTGGGAATCATGTTCTCGAAGGGTCGGCTGGTACGGCTGGAAGCGTGGTACGGCGAGTGGCGTACCGCGGCGGGTGTGCGTATCGGAGACACCGAGGCGCGCGTCAGGCAACTCTATCCGGGGCGGATTCATGTGGAACGGCATCACTATGTGGAGACCGGTCACTACCTGCGTTACACGCCGGCCAGCTCGGCGGATCGGGACTTCGGGCTCCTGTTTGAAACAGACGGTGAAAAGGTGACGTCGGTTCGAGCCGGGACCCTGGAGGCGGTTGCGCTGGTGGAAGGCTGCGCCTAAGCAGACCAACGCAAGACCCGCGCCGATCAGCGTGATCGTCTGTGGTTCGGGCGCATCACTGCTCCTTGATAGCCGTGCGCGGTTGTCGTCTCATCAGTGCCAGATCGGCGGCGAGGCACGCGCGCTATAGAATGCTTGGATGGTCCGCCTGATCCTTCTCGCATGCATCGCCGCGGGCGTCGCGCCCGCTCAAGCGGACCGCCGCGCCATGCTCGATCAACTCCTCCGCGTACTACGCCCCAGCACGCCGCCGCAAGATGGCCGCATGAACGCGCATGACAAAACGTGGGAAGAGTGGCAGCGCCGCACGGGCGAACTGCCGCCGGACTTTGATGCCATGCCGTCTGAGCCTTGGCTGCCCGACGCGCTGAAGGGCGTTGCATCGCCGGCCGCCTGGCCCGCGTGCCGCGAAGTGCTGAAGCGCGACGTGCAGCACTGCATGTTCGGCCGCTATCCGCCGAAGCCCGAAAACTTGCGCGCCGTGGTGACGAATGAACGCCGCTAAGGCCGTGTGACGATTCGCGAAGTGCGCCTCGAGTTCGGGCCGCAACATCGCGCCACGCTGCGTCTTGAACTGGTCATTCCGGACGGCGCCGGCAAGCGCCCGGTGTTCCTCACCAACCATGGACGAAACCGCCCGTAGCTGTACACCGCCGTGCGCCGAGGCTACATCGCCTGCGTCTATCACGTGACCGACCCGCGCTACGGGCATGGCGATGACTCGGATGCGTGGATCGAAATCTACACGGAGTACGATTTCTCCGTCCTCGCCCGCTGGGCCTGGGCTGCTTCGCGCGCGGTGGACTACCTCGTCACGCCTCCCGAAGTGGACCCCGCGCACATCGGCCTCACCGGCCACTCGCGCAACGGCAAACAGGCTCTGGTGGCCGCGGCGTTCGATGAGCGCATCGGCGCGGTGATTCCGTCGAGCGGTAACAGCGGCGAGTCGAACCCGTGGCGCTATGCCAACGAGCCGTTTGCCACCGAAATCATCGAACTGCTGCCCAGCGCGCAGCCGCACTGATTCCATTCACGGTTGCGCTTCTTTGCAGGCCGCGAAGATAAGCTGCCGGTGGATCAGAACACGCTGCTCTCGCTCGTGGCGCCCCGCGGGCTCATGCTCTCTACGGCCTATTCAGAGTCGGCGACAAATCCCGTGGGCTTCGAGCAGGCCTACCGCGACGCGCTGCGCGTGTACAAGTTCCTGGGGCGCGAGCAGCACGTGTGGCTTCAGTTGCGCGAGGGAGAACATGAGACCAACGCCGCTGACATTGAGCGCTTCATCGATTTCTTTGACACCGTCTTCGGGCGTCGCCGCCAGCCGAAGGTCGAAACCTGGGTGCACGGCTATAAGTTCGACGTCTGGCGTGCGGCGGCGGGCGAACGGATCGATCCGCTGCGCACGCCCAAACCCGCGCACTGGCGCGAGCAAATTGCCTGGGCGCTCGGCGAAGAGCCGCCCGGTGCGCCCAACTGGCACGCGCAACGGATGCCGCTTGAAATCACCAATGCCGAAGGCTGGCTCGGCCACATCTACGGCCGTCCGTCCGCCACGCCCGCCGTGCGCGAGCGCATCGCCAAGGAGAACATGGAGTGGAGCGAAGTGCCGTTCGGCGACGGCGTGAAGGGCGATCTGTTTCTGCCGCGCGGCGCCGCGTGCAAGCTGCCGGTGGTGGTGTGGCTGCACGGCTATGCGTATCAATACGGCTGGTCGAGCTACTCGCCGTGGTCGTCCACCGGCAACGTCTTCCGCATGGACCAGCGCCCGACCATTCCCGAACTCACCAAGCGCGGTTTTGCCGTGCTGGCGTTCGACCAGATCGGTTTCGGCACGCGGGTACGCGACGCGCGTGACTTCTACTCGCGCTATCCGAAATGGTCGCTGATGGGAAAGATGGTGGCCGACACGCGCGCCGCCGTGGATGCGCTCAGTTCCCACTCTCGCATCGACGCCTCGCGCATCTTCCTGCTCGGCTACGCGCTGGGCGGCAAGATTGCGCTGCTGGAAGGCGCGCTCGACGAGCGCGTCCGCGGCGTGGCATCCGTGGCCGGCTTCGACGCGCTCCGCGCGGCCGCACTGGACCGGGGCGTCGAAGGCGTGCGCCACTAGTCGCATCTGCACGGCCCGCTGCCGCGCCTCGGGTTCTTCGTCGGCCACGAGCAGCGCCTGCCTTTCGACTTTGACGCCGCTCTCGCCGGTCTTGCCCCGCGCCCCACGTTGATCGTCGCGCCCACACTCGATCGCTACGTCCGCGCCGGCGACATGCGCGCGGCTGTGAACGCGCACCCGCGCGCAGGGCTTACGCTCGAAACGCCCGAGACCATCAACAAGTTCGACCAGCGCTTGCAGAAGCGTGTGTTCGATTGGCTCGCGGCGCATTTACTTGCGCGATGAATACTTGTTGAGCAGCTTCAATACTGCCTCGGCGGCGGGCGGCGCATCTAGGCCGCTCTGCACAATCTGCAGGATGCCCCACGCCGGCTGCTGATACATGTTCTGATTGGCGGACTTGTCTGAGCGTAGCGTCACGCCTTGCAAAGACACGCCGGCAAACACGCCGCGCGAACGCGACCACGTGAGGATCTCGGCGGTCATCAATGCATCCGTCTCCGCCGTCGCCTGACGCCCCACCGGCCCGGCGGCCACCGACGCATCGGCGCCCAATGTGAACTTGCTCTGGCTGAGCCGCTTCACGCCGCGCGCGTTCATCACCAGCATGATCACGTCCGTCTCAGCGCCGCCGATCTGCAGCCCGAAGCTGCCGCCCTCCATGCGCACGCCCGCCAGCGGTCCCCATCCAGCGCCGCCCGTGCGCCGGCATGAAACGAATCCACGCCCGTACTTTCCGCCCACAATCAGTGCGCCCTTTTTCATGCCCGGCACCAATACGATGCACTCGGCTTTGTCGAGCAGCTTTTGCGGAATGGCACGATCCGCCACCCCCATGATTTCCTGAAACACCTCGGCAGATGCTGCCAGGCGCTTATCGGTGGTAGTAGTGGGGCCAGAGTTGGCAGCCGCGAGCATAGCGGTTATAAGGAAAAACAAAATGTTCCGCATATGTTCCTAGTGTAGCCTCGGGCCTCCAGCCGGTTTCCGCGCGAGGAGACTCGCAATTCAAAATGAAAGGGCCACCTGAGCCGGTCAGCGCGGGTGGCCCTGTTCTCTCGATGAGCGGTCTCTAGCTAGAACACGTAACGCAGCGTGAAGGTCACACGGCGGCGGCCGCCTTCGGTGTTCCACTGGTTCAGGAAACCGGCGTTGTTGATGCGCGCTTCCGGGATACCGAAGTTGCGCGTGTTGCTGAGATTGTAGAAATCGAACCGGACGTTGAAGGCATGGCCTTCGGCAAAGCCCAGCTTGATGTTCTTGTTGATGGCAAGGTCCACGTTGGCAATGCCGTCCGAGCGCAGCACGTTGCGGCCGGCGTTGCCCAAGGGGTTTGCGGCCGTCGGCAGCGAGAAGAGATTCGGCACGAAGTTGGTGAAGTTCTGCGGAATCTGCACGGTCACTTGCTGGCCGCGGTTGATGAACAGTCCCTCCACGGTCTGCCCGGCGAGCGCCGTGCCCCCGCGTTCGGACGGATGGACTGGCCGATCAGGCTGTCGATACCAGACAAACGGAAGCCCGGGTCGACGCCTGCGAGGGCCGAAAACGGCGAACCGCTTTGGAACGTCACGAAGCCGGACGTGACCCAACCGCCCAACAGTTTGCCCGCCGCGCCGCGCTGGTCGCGTATGAACGGCAGCTCAACCGTGAAGTTGGTGGAGAACCGGTGCGGGCGATCGTACGTCGACCGTGCGCGCTCGGCTCGCCGGTTAAATGAGTCTTGCGCAACGGCCACTTCACCGGCCGTCGAGGCGTTGAAAATCTCGCTCTGATCGTCCATGAAGGCACTCCAGGTGTAGTGCGCGCCCATCGAGAAATTCTGCGAGAGGCGCTTTTCAAACGACGTCTGCAGCGAGTGATAGCTGGAAGACGACGCATGGGCCCGCTCGCTGATGCTGCCGCGGTTCGGGTTCACGCGGATGGTGCCGTTGGCATTGTTCACCGGCACGGTGGGGTTGCCGTCAAGCGACATGAACAGCGCCGTGCCCTTGGTGCCTACGTAGCCCACGGTGGCGGCCCAGTTGTTGCCCAGTTCGCGCTGCACGTTGAACGAGAACTGTTCGGCGTAGGGGGCGCGGTAGGTTTCGTTGACAATGGTGCGGGTGATGAACTGCGGGTTGGCAACAGTGGCTTCCGTGCGGCCGGTGGCAATGTCCTGTACCTTCTGGAAGCCATTGGCGCTGCGGGCGGGGAAGTTGCTAACCACGGTGAACGGGAACGAACTGAGGATATTCAGCACGATGTTATTGAAGATCAGATCGTAGGTGCGCGAGTAACCGCCGCGTATCACGGTCTTGTCCATCGCGCGCCAGTTGAAGCCCACGCGCGGCGCCCAATTATTCACGTCGCGCTTGGGAGGCGTATCCATCCGGAAGGCGGGGTTGTTGTTGTTGAGCGACAGCACCTGCGTTTTGATCTTCTGCAGGAAATCGACGGCATTGCCCGGCGACTCGTAGCGAACACCGTAGATGAGCGTGAAGTTGCTGCGCACGCGCCACTCGTCCTGCACAAAGAAAAAGTAGTCGTAGTATTTGTAGCCCTGCCAGCGCGGCACGCCGGGCAGGAAGCTGTTGATCGATTGCACGTTCGGCACATCGTCAATCACATCCTGCAGGGTCTGATACTGCAGCCGGCCGCGGATGGTGGGATTGAAGTCCTGATTCTGGTCTTGCCAGCGAATGTCGATCCCCATCTTCATGTTGTGCGTGCCGCGCAAGATGGAGAAGTTGTTCATCAACTGGTAGTTGTGAAGCACCTGAGCCGGGGGCAGGTTAACCGCCAGTCCGATGGCTGTGCGTGTATTCGCGGCGTTGAAACTGGTGAGCCCCAACTGCGTCACTTCGAGCGAAGGAATATTCAACGCCCTGGTGTCGGCGGTATTGGTCTGAGAAACGTAGCGGCCGTAGCTGACACGGAACTCGTTGAACATTTAGAAAGTCAGCGTGCTGGTGACGCCGGCGTTGGCGTTGTACCGCTTTTGCGGGCTTTGCGGGGTGAGTCCGGGCGGCACGGATTGGCCGCTGATGGTCTCGCGCGTATCGATGAGCACGCGCGAGGTGAGCGAATGTTTGTCGTTGAAGCGATGGTCGCCCTTCACCATCCATTGCCAGGCGTTCAGCTTCGCTGGCTGCGCGCCGGCCAGCGTGCCCACGGGAATGGTCAGCGCGTGGCCGCCGACGTTGGCCGCCACGGTCTGTCCGGTACCGGTTTGCGCGGCGGGAAGAAACTCAAGCACCGCGGCCAGCGCCGGGCGGCCGGAAGTAAATGGCCGCAGCGGCGCCTTGCCCGCTTCCGTGGGCGCGCCGGTGATGTTCGCGCCCGACGCAAATTCGCGGTCCGTCCAGCGCATCAGCGAGCCGAAGAAGAACGTCTTGTTCTTGATAACCGGTCCACCGACGGTGCCGGCAAACTGATTCTCAATACGCTACGGGGCGCGCGTGAAAACCCGATTATCGAGGTTCGAGCGCGAGTTCAACTTATTGTCGTTATGCTTCCAGAACAGAGACCCGCGCAGCTCATTCGTGCCGCTCTTGGTGACGATGTTCACCACCGAGCCGGCCGCGCGGCCGAACTCCGGCGCAAACTGATTCGTGATGACACGGAACTCGCCCACCGTGTCGGGGTTGTTGATCTCCTGGAGCAGGCCGCCGACGGAAGGCGAATTGGAATCGGTGCCGTCCACCATGAAGTTGTTCGAGCGCGTGCGCATGCCGTTCACCGAAAACGCCACGCCGCCCTGCGCAAACGTGGCGTTGCCGCCGGATAACTGGCTGACGCACGGCACCGAAAGCGCCGCGTTCAACCTAAATCCGGCAGTTGGGGTGGCCGGTCGGGCATGAAGTGATGGATACTCAACGGGATGGGCGAAGAAAAGAGCGTACCGGTCGTTCACC
>VFZP01000100.1 GCA_016871115.1 Acidobacteriota bacterium | reverse complement strand
TGCACTCACAAGCGAAACGACGACTGGCTCGCCAAGTACGAAGGTCGGGTGCATTTTCACTTCACGCCCACCTCGGCCAGTTGGCTCAATCAGATTGAGATTTGGTTCGGGCTGCTGACTCGCAAAGCTCTTCGCGGCGCCAGTTTTGCCAGCAAAGAACAACTGCGTATGGCCATCGAAGCATTCGTCGCAAAGACCAATGAACACCCCAAGCCTTTTCACTGGCGCAAACGTGAGGTCAAGGGAAGCCAGCTGCGAAATACTCTTATTACTTTGTGCAAGTAAGCACTAGATGAAACCCGGTGCCTCGGGCTGGTTTCCACCCTAGTGGCCGCCGCGAAGGAGGCCGCTAGCAAAGTAGAGATCGACATGGAGTCGACGGCCTACACTGCCAAGACGCTGGAGGCCGTAAGGGCCCTGCATCGTCAGCATGGCAATGTTCGCGCGGTGATTCAGGCGTATTTGCATCGCAGCGAAAAAGATATTGAAGATCTCAATCGGTTGGTGGTTTCCGTTCGTCTATTGAAGGGAGCGTATCTGGAGTCTTCGGATGTTGCCTTTGCCGGCAAAGCCGAGGTGGACGATAGCTACCGTCGGTTGATGCGGCGCCTTCTCAACGAGGGCGCCTATCCGGCGCTGGCCACGCACGACGAGACCATCGTCGCGGAAGTGGTGAAGTGGGCGGGGGAGCAGCAGATCGCGCCGGAACGGTTCGAGTTTCAGATGTTTTACGGGATCCGCCGCCATCTCCAGCAGGATCTGGTGCGGCGAGGGCATCGCGTGCGCGTGTATGTGCCGTATGGCCAAGCCTGGTTCGTATTTTATGCGGCGCCTGGCGGAGCGGCCGGCCAACGTTTGGTTTGTACTGAAAAGTTTCGCCTGCGGCTAGATCGCGGAAACTTTTCCGGGACAACAAGAGTCCCTTTGATTGGAGGCATTGTGAAGTACTGGGGTTACTTCCTGGCAAAGCTCGTCGCAGCCGCCGCGATCGTGTATGGCCTGTGGCGGGTGTTGCGGGCCTTCGGCCCGCGCCCGGCGCCCATGGTGGTGCGTGACCAGGTGGTGAAACTAGACCCGTTTGCCACGGACCTTGGCTTCACGGCCGCCATGATGGGACTGTTCCTGGTGTCCGCCGCTTTGGTCGCCTTGGCCGTCATTGACCAGAAATACCGGTGCCGCACCTGTCTGCGCCGTCTGCGTATGCCGGTGTCGCATGGCCAATGGGATCATGTGCTGTTGGGCCGGCCGCGCACAGAGTATATCTGTACGTTTGGGCACGGCACGCTCAAAGTGCCGGAACTGCGTTTGGCGAGTCCGGAACTGGTGAAGTGGCAGCCGAACGACGACATGTGGAAAGAGCTCGAAGAGCTTTCAGAGTTGCGAAAGTAGCTCGGCGAGTCGCGCAGCCACCTGCGCGGGAGCGTTGGCTTGCCGGATGTAGTTGGCGGCTTGCGAGCCCATTAGCCGGGCGGCGGCGGGCTGGTTCATCAATGTCTGCATCGATAGCGCCAGCATTTCTTCCTCCGCCGTACCGGGGTCGATTCGAACGCAGGTGTCTTGCGGGAAAGCGGAGGCTTCCGGGCCGCCTGTGATGAACACAGGCTTGCCAAGACCCATCAGCCGGATCGCAACCCCCGATGTTTCGCCCGCAGTGGGGTAGCGCAGGTTGATGCAGGCATCCACTGCCTGCGCGTGGGTCCAGAACGCGGTTTCGCTCAGGTGCTCCGCCACGCGGAGCACTCGCGGCGTAAATTGCAGCATCGGCTCCATGGCTCGTGCGTAGTCGTCAGACACAAACTCGCCCGCCACCAGCAGCCACGCGCCGATGCGCCGCGCCGCGGCCAGCACTGTATGGAGCCGCTTTGACTCGCGCAGGTAGCCGAACACGCCGAACAGCATCGCGTTGGCCGGCAGGCCCCACGCGTTGCGCAGGGCGAGAGCGTCATGCACCGTGGGCAGCGCAGGCGGCGGCGTGAACAAATGCGGGAGTTCAGCAACGCACGCGCCTGGGGCATGCTCGCGCACCATCGCCGCCGCGCCCGCGTTATGCACGATCACCATCCGCGCGGCCTCGGCCACCCGCCGCAGCATCGGAAACGCAAAATACTGCGGGTCAGCCCCGGACCGCGCGCGGTTCTGCCACAATGCCCGCGCCGTGCCCCGGTGCCACTCGCCGTAGTTGTGAACGAACTCCTCCACATACCGCGCCTCGTCGCCGAAGCCCAGGTAGAAGTGCTGCAGCACGGCGTCGTGCAGAATCACCGCGCCGGGCCGCGTGAGCGCGCGCTCGTAAATACCGCGATGCAGCGCATTGTTACCGATGTGCTGCAACTCCACGTCGCCCTCGCCGCCGACGCGCACCTCATGCCCCCCTGCCCGCAACGCGTCCGCGAGCGCGGCACTGTAGTCCGCCACGCCTGTACGCACGGGCGGCATGGGTGAGTGAAATCCGATGCGCATCGTCACTCGCGCTCCCTGGTGTGGCAATCTCGCGCGGAACGCGCGCCGGTCCTAGCTTCTGGCTCTAGCCGAACGCGGGCCGGTCGGCCCGTCATGGAAATCTGGACACCCCGCGCATTCGGCGTCCGTGTAGGGCGAGCTTTAGCTCGCGGCGGACTCTCCAGGAACTCACCGCCAACCTGTTGATTCCAAGGGAACGGGCAAAGTGCCCGGCCGTGAGTTCCTGGGACAAGAAACGCGCCCCGCGCGTTGGCGCTTAAGTCCGCCCCGTCCGCCCGTGCGCGAACGCCGAAGAGGCAAGACTGCTGGTGTATGACCGCTGAAAAAACAGTAGTTCTGCGGTGGGTTTCCGAAGAGCTTGCCGCGCCCAGCCTGAAGTCCGCCTCCGTCGTGGCGCAGCCGCGCTCCCGCTTCATCCCGTTACGCCGCCCGCTTCACGCGCTTGCCAAACAACGCCGTCCCCACGCGAATGTGCGTGGCGCCTTCCTGGATCGCCGTCTCAAAATCATGCGACATGCCCATCGACAGCCCTGGCGGCACGCCCAGCCGCACACCCAACTCCCGCAGGTGTCGAAAATACGGCCGCGCGGCCTCGGCGTTGTCATCCCACGGCGGCATCGTCATCAGCCCGCGCAGCGTCAACCGGTCACACGCGCGAATCGCCTCCACGACCTCCGCCACCGCCTCCGGCGCACAGCCGTGCTTGGCCTCCTCGCCGCTCAGCTTCACCTCGATCATCACGTCCAGCGCCTTGCCGCACTCGTTCAGCCGCCTCGCCAGCTTCGCCGAGTCCACCGTCTGAACGACGTCGAAAATTTCAGCCGCCTTCTTACTCTTGTTCGACTGCAAGTGCCCGATCAGATGAAACCGCGCGCCCTCGAGGTGCTTCACCAGCGGGTGCTTCGCTTCAAACTCCTGCACATAGTTCTCGCCGAACTCCCGCAGCCCGGCTTCGTAGGCCTCAATCAACGCCTCGGCGGAAAACACCTTCGACACGGCCACGAGCGTGATTTCCTCACGCCGCCGCCCGCAGGATTGACAGGCCCGCGCAATTCGCTCTTCAACTTGGGTCAGATTTTCCCGGATGCCCACGCACTCTTATTGTAGTGACCGAACTGCTCCGGACGCTCGAAAGCTTCGCGTCCGCCTGCCGCGAACCCGCGCTCATCGAGCCCGGCCTCGCGCCGCTCCGCCTCGTCCCCGGGCAGCATGAGTGGACGCTAGCCGGCGGACGTGTACTCATCGAAGCCTGGGATGACGACCAGCGCCTCACGCGCCGCATCCGCGCCATCCGGCAACAGCGCCCGGGCTGTCTTACGCTCGACGTCGAACGGTTCGGCAAACGCACGGGCACGCTTGAACTGGTCGACCAGGCGCGCCCGGCCGCTGTCGAACCCGCGCGCCGCGCCGCCCGCCTCGCCCTGCGTGAGCGCTTCGGCCGCTTCCTTGCCCGTCAGTTCCCGGGCTGGACCATCGGCGGGCTCAGCACTGAAGCCGACCTCGAACATAGCCTCTCGCCCGCCTACCCCCGCGCTTTGCTCCGCCGCGGCTCTTCCGCCTGGGCCGCGCTCGCCACGCCGGACGACCTCACCGCCGCCGACCATTCGCTCACTTTCGGCCTCATCTGGTTTGACTATCTGCGCCTCCGCGAACAACACCGCCTGCGTCTCGAAGGACTGTGCCTGTTGCTGCCGCATGGCAAAGCCGTCACCACCTGCCTCCGCGCGCACTGGCTGAATCCACACGCCCTGCAACTGGCGCTCTTCGCCCGCGGCGATCCGCGCAACGAGGATTGGGAAGAGCCGCTCGACCCCGCGCAACACGGCAACCTCGACACGCGCGTCGAGCCCGCCGCCCATGCCTCGCTGCCCCGCTACCGTCCGCCCGGCCAACCCGAAGCGCGCCTTGAAACGTTCGTCCGCGCGGACCCATCCGCGTTCGACGCGGCGCTGCTGCCCGCCCCCGTCTACGGCCAAGTCCCCGCGCTGGCCGGCGGTGAACGCGGCATCATCGATCTGCTGGCTGCCACGCGTACGGGCCGTCTCGCCGTCATTGAATTGAAGGCCTCCGCCGACCTTCACCTGCCGATTCAGGCCCTTGACTACTGGCTTCGCGTGCGCTGGCACCACGCCGCCGGCGACTTCGCCGCGCACGGCTACTTGCCGTCGCTTGCGCTCGATCCGGCCCCGCCGCGCCTGCTCCTCATCGCGCCCGCCCTGCAATTCCACCCCACCACCGAAGTGATCCTGCGCTACTTCGCTCCGGCCATTGAGGTCACGCGCATCGGCCTCGCAGTAGAATGGCAGAAAGACTTGCGTGTGATGATGCGGCTCGAGGCCGCCCACACGCCGGCCTGACGCACGCTTGCATGTCCACCTCACTGCTCACTCAAATCCGCCAAGCCGTCGAGCAGTTGAACCCCAACGAAGTACGCGAGCACGCTGAAGTACCGGTGTGGGTGCGACTCAACGCCACCTCCGAAGCCGCCTACCGCGAGATGGAAGCCTTCTTCCTCCCCGCCGGCGTGTCTCCTGCGAAGCGCCGCGAGATGATCGACGCCGTCTACCGGCGTCAGCATGACGGCCCGGCGGACCCGCAGGTGGATGTGTACGAACAGGGACTGGACCGGCCGCTCGACAGCGTCGTGTTTGACCCGCGCCGTCCGGGCGATCTCATCGGCGATATCCTCGCCGAAAAGCAGGAACTCGGGTTACCGCTCGCGCGCCTGTTTCCGCAGTTCCGCAAGGCTGTGGTCGACCAGGTAATCTTCAACGTGGCGCGCGAGAACGCCACGTTCGCCGTCATGAGCGCGCTGCGGGAACTCGCGCCCGGTATGCAGGTTCCATGGGCGCTGCCCGAGTTTGTCTCCGATGCGAGCGTGCTCACGGTCAATCAGATCCGCCTGGCCTTTCTGCTGGCCGCCGCGCATGACCGTCCGCTGGGTTATCGCGAGCAAAAGGGCGAGATCGGCGCCATTATCGCCGGCGCCTTTGGCTGGCGCACGGTTGCGCGCAACCTCGTCAGCAAAATTCCGTTCGGCGGCGGCATTCTGCCCAAGGCCGGCATTGCATTCGCGGCCACCTACGTCGAAGGACTTTCGCTCGGCCGGCTCTACCGCGTGGGCACCGGCCTGTCGCGCACCGAGCGCAATCTTGCCTACGGCGAAGCGCTCACGCGCGGCAAAGACGTCGCGGCTGTCATCTTTGCGGGATTGCGAAAAAAACCGGCGAAGTGAAAAACTTGCGCCTCCGGCTGCGCTTCTCTTTTTAGAGCAATGTTGTTGTGGGCTTGCCTAATCCGCTTTACCCCGTTCTGAAAATCGGCTCCACCGGAGATGCGGTGATGCTGTTGCAGCAGGCCTTGAACATGGCCACCACCGTGTTGCCTCGCCTGGTGGAAGACGCCATGTTCGGTATCAAAACGCGGGCTCGCGTGATTGAGTTCCAGGGCCAGCAGATGATCGGCAAAGACGGCGTGGTGGGACCGATCACCTGGGGCATGCTCGAAGTGTACGTAGAGTCCGTGAAGGGCTACATCGATCAATATCTGCCGCCGTCAGGTGACGAAGCCGAGACGCGCAAACGCATCGTGAATATCGCGCTCACGGCGTTCTCCCAGTGGGGATGGGGCGCCGATGGGCGCGTGAAGCCGGATGGCTCGATGCGCATCGCCGCCGCGCGCGGCCACGGTCCGTCTGTGATGGGTAAGCGCCCACGCCAAGGCGGCGTAGCGCTGGCGGCGATCTACGAGATGGCCGGCGTGGGCGGCGCCAACTGCGTGGCGATTTCGCAGGATGTGGAGGCGCTCTATCAAACCAACCCGCAGATGATGACGCCCGCGGAGGCGGCCGCGCGGCGCGAGAAGCTGAACAACGACATCGGTTCCTGGTGCGGCATCTTCGCCACCTACTGCTATCGCGCCGCGGGGCTGAAGGTGAACTGGCACGATGTAAAGACGAAGAACTCCAACTATTTCGAGAAGCTGAACGCCCGCGATCCGGTCAAGGCGGGCGACATCGGTAACTACGATCCGGTCACCAATCATCACTTCCTGGTTGCGCAAGACGCCGCCGCGGGCGAGGCCGTCCACTTGATTGACGGGAAGCTGTCGAATCCGTCGAAAATGGTAGTGGCGCCATGGAACAGCGTAATCACCAAACGCCGGCGGGAACGGTCGGCCCTGATCGTGGGCAACGGCAACTTCCTGCGGCCGAGGTTCGACGTGATCGGCAGGACCTAATTGGCCGCTACATCCTCTGGGTAGACTGCGGCGCAGCGGCCGCGGCCGGAATCGCGATGTTGTCTTTGGCGGGCTGGCTCAGTGGCTCGTATGCGTTGCCTTCGCTGCCCGCTTTTCCGGCGCCGCCTCGGGCTTCGGTATCGCGCACCTGCTGGGCGAGGGCTTGTTCGTCGGCGTGTTGGCGTGGCTCGAATGGACCCGGCGCGGCCAACTCACGAATCGCCTATAGTCAGAGCTATGAGGCTCCCGCTCGGCCTGCTCCTGGCCTCCCTATTAATTGCGCAGTCCTCCGCCGCAATCACGGTGACGGACGCTTTGACAGGCCAGCCTTTGGCCGATGCGAAGGTGACGCTTGGCCCCGTGGATTTTGCCAGCCATAGGGCATCGATCGAGAAATTGCTGGCCAGCACGAAGGATGGTGACAAGATGGCCCGCCGTCCGAAGCTCCAGGTCGCGACAGACTTGTCCGGAGTCGCCCGTTTTGAAGGCGTGCTGCCGGGAGCCTGCCTGATCAGCATCGCACGCAAGGGCTATGTGGACGCGCAGCAACGGGGTTTTCAGCACCGCCGGATCGAAGTGGACGCGCTGGCAGGTGACGTGAAGTTGTCCATTGCGCTCACGCCCACCGCATCGTTGAGCGGAGTGTTGGCGGGCGAGGATGACGAACCGCTTCCGGGCGCGACCTTCCATGCCCAACTCGATGGCGGCAATTCCTACTACGGCGAGGTCGGCGAGGGCGGACGGTTCCACCTCGACGGTCTCGAGCCGGGCCGCTACCGCATTCGCTTGTCGCTGCGCACGGAGCAGGTGCGCGCGTCACTCAAGCCGCGGGGCGGCGAGCAGTGGGGTTATCCGGTGAGCTTCTTTCATCCCGGTGTGGAAGCTGCGGCGCAGGCCGAAGTCATGCAACTCACCGCCGGTATCGATCATCGCGTGGTGATGCGCACGCCGCGAACTGCTCACCAGCGTTTGTGGCACGGTGCTTGACGCGCGCACGCGCCAGCCGCTCGAAGGCGCTGAGGTGGAACTGTCGCTCGACGGCGCGGTCGCAGACGAGGGTTTCGATCGCCGGCGCGTGACCGCGAAAGCGGCCGGGTTCGATTTCCCGTTCGTGCGTCCCGGCGTGGCATGGCTGCTCGTGTATCGTGATACGCAAAGCAAGCTGCCCTACGTGGTCCGGCTCGACATCGGCCGTGCGGGCTGGCAGGGCGCTCCGATTCGCCTGCCTGCCGAAGTGCGCATTGAGGGCCGCATCAAGCCCGTGCCCGCCGACGGAAAGATTCAATTGCGCGGCACCCGTCCTGGCGTGGGATCCGTAAACGCTCCAGTGCGAGCCGACGGGGCCTTTGTGTTGGAAGATATTCCGCCAGGGCCAGTATGGTTGAGCGGGTTCCTCCTCGACTACTATGCGCGGACGATTCACTTCGCTGGCCGCGAAGTGCCCGTGATTCTGTGGCGCACAGAACTGATCGTGCCCGAGGCCGAGTCGGCGCAACTGGAGATCTCGCTCTCAAACGACACCGGCGCCGTGCGCGGCCGCGTGCTGGACCGCCGCGACAGCCCCGTGGCTCAAGCGAGCGTCGTGCTGCAATCGATGCCTCCGAAAATGCCTCCTATCTCTAATCAAACAGGCAACTTCCACGCCGAGAAGCTGCCACCAGGAGAATACCGGATGTGGGCGTGTGCCGGGCGCGAAGATCGCGTGAAGGTGGAAGCGAAAGCGACGGCAACCGCCACGCTGCGCGCCTGCGACGAACCTTAGCGCACGGTGGGCGGTTGGCGCTTGTTGATGATTTGCAGAATCTCAAGCAACTCGCGCTTGATGTCGGTCAAGCCTGGGGTTGGCGGTGCGTCCATCGGTGCGCCGAATAGCATCGCCTGCATCGGCGGGGGCGCTTCCATGGATGGCCCCGACGACGAGGCTCCCGCCGCCGCTGCAGCCGCCTTGGCTGGGGCAGCCGATCCGCTCGACTTGCTCCCACCCTTCTTCTTCGACTTCGACTGCTCGAAATGCAACCGCGCGCCTTCGATCGTATAGCGCTTCTCGTAGAGTAGCCGCTTTACCTCAAAAATCAGTTCCACATCCTTGCGCCGGTAGAGGCGATGTCCGCTGCCGGATTTCTTGGGCGCAAGCTGCGGAAACTCGCCCTCCCAAAATCGCAACACGTAGGGCTCGACCCCCGCCAGTTGCGCCACTTCGCCAATGCGGAAGTAGAGCTTGTCGGGGATCGACGTTTCTTGATCGGGAATTGAAGTTCCCGGGGAACTCATAGTGCGTTCCTATCATACTACTATCAATCAGGCGATGAGATTCATACTCCTGGCATTCATCTTGATCCTCAACTTTCCAGCGCTAGCGCAACAGCAACAAACGGTTTATTGCGAGACGGGCCGATTCGGAGGCTGGCCGGCGAACCACGGCATCTGGTCCTGGGGCAACGAGATCCTGGTAGGCTTCAGCGCCGCGTGGTGGGAGCAACGCGATGTAGACCGCCATCAGATGAATGCGCAGAAAGGCGAAGAGCCGCGTCTGGCGCGTTCGCTCGACGGCGGCAGAACGTGGCGGATTGAAACTCCGCGCGGCAATATGACGCCGGAGTTCGGCGGCGCGGCGTACAGGGGTCTCACCGAGCCCATGGACTTTACCCGGCCTGGTTTTGTGCTGTCCGTTCGCTTTGCCAACAACCACGTTGGCCCGTCGCACTTGTGGTTCAGCTACGACAAAGGCCAGTCGTGGCGGGGCGGGTTTGTGTTCCCCGATCTGGGGCTGCCGGGCATCGCCGCCCGGACGGACTACGTGGTGTTAGGTCCGCGCGAGGCGCTCGTGTTTCTCACGGCGGCGAAGGCGAGCAAGCGCGAGGGCCGGCCGTTCTGCGCGCGGACGAAAGATGGCGGCATGACGTGGCAGGTGGAGTCGATGATCGGGCCGGAGCCGCCTGGGTTTTCCATCATGCCGTCGTCGCCCCGGCTGAGTGACCGCGAATGGCTCACCGCGGTGCGCGTGACGAAGGAGCCCGAGAATTGGATTGAGCAGTACCGCTCCACCGACGGCGCGGCCACGTGGAAAAGCGAAGGGCGCATTGCCGACACCGGCGCGCACTCGGGCAACGCGCCGCACTTGATCCGCCTGCGCGACGGGCGGCTGTGCCTGACGTACGGCTACCGCTCGGCGCCGTATGGCATTCACGCAAAGATCAGCTCCGATAACGGGCGCACGTGGGGCCCGGTGATCAGGCTGCGCGACGACGCGGCAGCGTGGGACATCGGCTACCCGCGCAGCGCCCAGCGCTCCGATGGCAAAGTAGTAACTGTGTACTACTACAATGACGGGCCGCACTCGGAGCGCTTCATCGCGGCCACAGTATGGGATCCGGGCAAACGATGAGCGCTGAGAAGACGCGCATCCTCGCTGGGCTTCATGCCGTGCTGGAAGCTTTCAAGGCAGGCAGTCCGTTACAGGCGGTGCATATCGCCAAGGGCGCGGGCGGCGCGCGGATGCAGGAAGTGATCGATGCGTGCCGGCGCGCGGACGTACCCATTCGTTTTGAAGAACGCGCGGCGCTCGACCGGCTGGCGCGCATAGCTACGCATCAGGGCGTGGTGGCCGTGGTGGCCGAGGTGCGCTATCGCAAGTTGACGGAGATTCCCGAGGACTCGCAACTCGTGGTGGTGTTGGATGGTGTGGAAGATCCGCACAACCTCGGCGCGATTGTGCGGACGGCGAATGCGGCCGGTGCGGGCGCGGTGGTGATCCCGGAACGCCGCGCGGCGGGCGTGACGCCGACTGTGTCGAAGGCCGCGGCCGGCGCGCTGGAACATGTTCCGCTGGTGCGCGTGACGAACATCAACCGCACGCTCGAATCTCTGAAGGAGGACGGCTACTGGATTTACGGGCTCGACGAATGCGGCGAGACGAGCTATGTCGACGCGGAGTTCAACACGCCTACTGTGTTTGTGATGGGCGGAGAAGGTAAAGGACTTCATCAACAGACGCGCGAGCATTGTGACGTGCTGGTGCGGATTCCGATGTCGGGCGCGATTGCGTCGTTGAACGTGTCGGTGGCTACGGGCATTGTGTTGTTTGAATGGAAACGGCGGCTGGGATGAGCCTCGATGTGGGGCGGGCTTCAGCCCGCAGCCGACTTCAGTCGGCCTCCGCTTGGGTTTTCAACGGAGCGCGTGCGCTTTTTCCGAGCGGAGTTTTCATGTCTCGTCAAGTTGCTGAAGGTTGGATTGCCAAGCATGCGATGACCGGAACGTTAACGCAGTATCCGGTATACACGGGCATGTACGAGTTCGCCATTGAAGCGGGACAGTTCTCGCCGAAGAAGCCGCAACACAAGACCGCCCAGTTCATTGCTGCATTTTCGGGCGGCGGCAATCCCGCCGGCGGGAGCGGAGCAGAATAGCCGTGCATCGCATTCTTCGTAGGGCGAGCTTTAGCTTGCGCGAGACTTTAGTCTCGCTCCTCGCTTGCACCGCCTTCGCCGCTCCCCCCACCGCGCCCACCGTCGTCGCCTTCGGAGACAGCATCACCGAAGGCTACGGCGTCGAGCGCAACGACGCCTACCCGGCGCAGCTCGAACGCGCCCTCGCCGCCCGCGGCCTCCGCGTCAAAATGATCAACGCAGGCGTCAGCGCCGACACCACCGGCAACGCGCTCGACCGCCTCAGCGCCGTCATCGCCGCCAAGCCCCGTCTCGTTCTCGTCGAATTCGGCGGCAACGACGGCCTCCGCGGACTCCCGCTCGACACGACGCGCCGCAACCTGAGCGAAATCGTCCAGCGTCTCCAAAAGTCCGGCGCGCGCGTCGCCCTCATCGGCATGACGCTCCCCGGCAACTACGGCGCGGTGTTCGTCGCGCGTTTTGAAAAGCTCTATCAGGAAGTCGCCGCGCAGTACAAGATCACGCTGATCCCCGTGCGCCGCGCTGCGGTGCTCGGCACCGGTAAAGGACTCATGCAACCGGACGGAATTCACCCGACGGCGGCGGGCTATGCACAGTTCGTCCGCTATCTGCTCCCGCTGGTGGAGAAAGAAGTACGCGCGCTGCGTTCACCATAGAATAAGGAATGTCCTCGTATTGGGACATCCTCGGCAGGTACCTCGCGGCGGTTCGCGGCCGCGTGGCGCTACTGGCATTGTGTCTGGCCTTGGCGACGGGGCTCCAACTCTACATCCCCCAAATCCTGCGCGCGTTTATCGACAGCGCCGCCTGCAAAGCCACTGACGAGCAACTGCTGCGCCTGGCGCTCACCTATCTGGTGCTCGGCATCGCCAATCAATTGCGGGGTGCGGGCGCAACGTATCTATCGGCCTACGTCGGCTGGTCTGCCACCAACGCTCTCCGCGCCGATCTGTTCGCGCATTGCCTGCACCTCGGTCTCGGCTTTCACAAAGACCGCACGCCAGGTGAAATGATCGAGCGCATCGATGGCGACGTCACCAGCGTCTCGCACTTCTTCTCGCAATTCGTGGTGCGCGTGTCGGCCGCGGTGCTGCTCACCGGAGGCGTGCTGGTGCTGCTATGGCGTGAGGACTGGCGTGTTGGCTTGGCGCTCACGCTCTTCACCATTTTTGCCGCCAAGCTCCTGCACTGGCGCCGCGAGATTGCTGTCGAGCCCACGCGCGGCGAACGCGAGATGAATGCCAAGCTCTACGGTTTCATCGAAGAGCGGCTGCACGGCCTCGAAGACATTCGCGCCAACGGCGCGGGCGGGTGGGTGATGCACCGGCTTCTGCTGACGCAGCGCGAGTGGTATGCCAAGTCCGTGCGCTCGTGGTGGGCGTGCGGAACGCTGTGGCTGACGATGGGTGTGCTGTTTGCTTCAGGCTACGTGATGACGCTGGGCCTGGGCGTGTGGCTGCATCAGACCGGCGTGGTGGCGCTCGGCACCGTCTACCTTTTCTTCAACTACATGGCGATGCTCGAAGTGCCGCTCGATCAAATCACGCAGCAGTTGCAGGAGTTTCAAAAAGCCGCCGCGGGCCTGGGTCGCGTGCGCGAGTTGCGCGAGGCGCAACCGGTGGTGGTGACGGGCTAGACGCCGTTGCCCGCCGTGCAGCGCGGTGTGCGCGCGGAGTTCGATCGCGTGCGTCTCCGCTACAGCGGCGCGCAGGACGTATTGAAGGGCGTGACGTTTACGCTCGAACCCGGCGAAACGCTCGGCGTTTTGGGCCGCACCGGAAGCGACAAGACCACGCTTATACGTTTGCTGTTCCGCCTCTACGCTGCCACCGAAGGCGCCGTGCGGTTCGACGGCGTGGATGTGCGCGAGGCCCGGCTTGACGATCTGCGCCGTCGCGTCGGGCTGGTCACGCAAGACGTCCAGCTCTTCCACGGCACAGTGCGTGAGAATCTTTCGTTCTTCGACCCCGCGGTGACCGAAGAGCGCATCACGGCCGTCACCAGTGAACTCGGCGTGGGCACGTGGCTCGCTTCGCTCCGCGAGGGCCTCGATACGCCGCTCACGGCGGGCGGCGGCGGGCTCTCGCGCGGGGAATCGCAACTGCTCGCCTTTGCGCGCGTGTTCCTCAAAGACCCGGGCCTGGTGATTCTCGACGAACCGTCGAGCCGCCTCGATCCGGCCACCGAAAAGACGCTGACCCGCGCGGTGGACCGGTTGCTCGAACACCGCACGGGAATCATCATCGCGCATCGCCTTGAAACTGTCCAGCGCGGCGACAAGATCCTTGTCCTCTCGGGCGGCGAGATCGCCGAGTTCGGTTCCCGCCAAGCGCTGAGCCGTAATCCCGCGTCGCACTACTCGCGCCTGCTTGCGCTCTCAGGCGGCGCGTCGCTGGACGAAACGATGGAAAAGCTGGGGGACGCCACCGAGTGACCACCACGCAATACATCCTTCGCCTGTGCACGTGGCGCCGCGGCGAGTTCATTCTCAACTGCCTTGCGTGGGGCCCGTTTCACTTGCTGCCGTTGGTAAACGGCTTGGCCATCCGCGGCATCTTCAACGCACTGTCGGGCAATGCCGCGGCGGACTGGAACGTCTGGAGCATGCTGGCGATTCTCTCGGGCATCTACGCGAGCCGCCAGTTCACGTTCCTGGTGGGCTACAGCCTGTTCATGCGTTTCCATCTTTCCGTTGCCGCGCTCCTGCGCCGAAATCTGATGGATCATCTGCTGTGCGCGCCCGGATCGCGGCGGCTGCCCGAGTCGCCATCGGAAGCGGTCTCGCGCTTCCGCGACGACGTGGGTGACGTCAACACGTACCTTGAAAGCTGGATCGACTTCAGCGACTTCCTGCTCTACGGCACGGGCGTGGTACTCATCATGGCTTAGATCAACCCTGCCATCGCCGCGGTGGTGTGTACGCTGCTCGTTATCATGATGCTGGTGATGCGCCGTCTGTCGCCGCGCATCCGTGCCTACCGCCGCCGCCTGCGCGAGGCCACCGCGCGCGTGACCGAGTCGATCGGCGAAGCGTTTGGCGCGGTTCAGGCCGTGAAAGTGGCGGGCGCTGAGGAGGCGATCACCGCGCACTTCCGCTCGCTCGGCGAAGAGCGCCGCCGCCGTGCCATGGCCGACGTGCTGCTGACGGAAATGGTGCGCGGCGTCAACAATGGCCTCGTCTTCATAGGCATCGGCGTCACGCTCGTGATGGCGGCCGTACGGCTCCGCACCGGCGAATTGACGGCGGGCGACCTTGCGCTGTTCATCCAATTGCTGCCTCGCATCACCAACGTGCTGACGTTCATCGGTGGTGACATGTTCGCCCAGCACCGCCGCGTACGCGTAGCCACCGAGCGCATGGAACAGCTCCTGGCGGACGCGCCGCCGGAGAAGATCGTGGAACACGCGAGCCTCCCGCTCACCGGCCCCGAGCCCGTCTTCACGCCGGTGGCGCGCGAAGCCGAGTCGCTCGAAACGCTCGAAGTGCATGCGCTCACTTACCTGCATCCAAACTCGCCAGCCGGTATTCACAACGTCAGCTTCACGGTCCGTCGCGGCGAGTTCATCGTGGTCACCGGCCGCATCGGCGCGGGCAAGACCACTTTGCTGCGAGTGCTGCAGGGTCTGCTGCCGCGCCAGAGCGGCGCGATTCGCTGGAACGGCCGCGCGGTGGCGGACCCCGCCACTTTCTTTACGCCGCCGCATTCGAGTTATACGGCGCAGGCGCCGCGCCTGTTCAGCGAGTCGCTTCGCGACAACGTGATGCTGGGCACGGGCGATGAAGAAGAACTCGGCGAGGCCATGCACCTCGCCGCTCTCGGGCCTGACGTGGCCACGTTCGAGCACGGCCTCGACATGCTCGTCGGCACGCGCGGCGTGAAGCTGTCCGGCGGCCAGGTGCAGCGCGCGGGCGGGGCGCGCATGCTCTCGCGCGGCGCGGACCTGCTGATCTTCGACGATCTTTCGTCCGCCCTCGACGTCGCCACCGAGCGCCGGTTGTGGGACAACCTCGCCCGCGCGCGAGATGTGACGTGCCTCGTCGTCAGCCATCGCCGCCCGGCGCTGCGACGCGCCACTCGCGTTCTCCTGTTGGGCGAAGGGCGGCTGCTCGCCGAAGGCACGCTTGACGAGTTGCTGGCCACGCAGCCGGAAATGCGCCGCCTGTGGGACGCCGAGGAGGAAGACTAGCGCCCTTCACCCCGCACTGTGCTTCCTGATGGATTCCCCCACCGATCTGTTATCCTAAGGCGTGGGGCTGTGTTCGCAGAGTTGCCCTGTTTGAGCTTTACCGTGAGGTCCTTGTATGCACCACCGGTTGTTCCGGTCACTCTTCCTTCTTAGTGCCTTTGCGATTGCTTCTTTGGCGCAAACCCTCGGCGATATCAGCGGCGAAGTGCGTGACTCGTCGGGCGCGGTTGTGTCCGGTGTCGCGGTCACCGTCACCAACTCGGCCACAAACGCTTTGCGAACCACCACCACCAACGATTCCGGCCTGTATGCGTTCCCGGCGCTCGTACCCGGTCCGTATCGAGTGAAGGCGGAGAAGGCCGGCTTCAAGGTTTCGCAAAGCGCGCAGATCGATTTGCAGGTCCAGCAGCAGGCGCGTATGGACCTCGAACTGACCGTCGGTCAGTTTACCGAGGCCATCGAAGTCAGCGCTTCGGCCGCCGCGCTCAATACCGAAAACGCCACGGTGGGTACGGTCATCGGGCAAAAGACGATGGTCGAGTTGCCGCTGAACGGCCGCAACTACCTGCAGCTCTCCGCATTGGCGCCCAACGTCAGCTTCGGCTTTCCGACGGCGGGCCAATCGGACTCGCGGCAAGGCGGCGACCGTTCGGCGCAGAATATCTCGGTGGCTGGCGCGCGCAATTCGTTCAGCCGCTTCACGCTCGACGGCGTGGAGAACACCGACCCCAACTTCAACTCCTACGTGATCTTCCCTTCGGTCGAAGCGCTGCAGGAATTCAAGGTGCAGTCCGGCATCTACCCGGCTGAGTTCGGCCGCGGCCAGACGCAGATCAACGTGTCCACCAAGGGCGGCGGCAACAATTTCCACGGAGCGCTCTACGAGTTCAGCCGCAACGACAAAATGGACGCCAAGCAGTATGACTTCACGGGCCGCCCGGCGCCGAAGGATCCGTTCAAGTGGAACCAGTTCGGTTTCACGCTGAGCGGTCCGGTGTGGATTCCGAAGATCTTCAACGGCAAGAACCGCCTGTTCTTCATGACCAACTACGAGTGGTTCCGCCAGCGCCGCGCCAACCTCAGCCTGTTTACTCTGCCTCCGGCCGAGCAGCGCAGTGGCAACTTCTCAGGGATCGCGGGCGGTGTATTTGACCCGGCCACCCGTGCGCGCGAGGGCCCGCCATCACAGCCCAGCCATTCCCCG
>VFZP01000099.1 GCA_016871115.1 Acidobacteriota bacterium | reverse complement strand
CGCCCACGTCCCAAACATGCATACCGGGACGGAGCACTTGCGCGTAAAAGCCGTGGTGAAATGCTTCCCCCCCTAAACAAAAAGTCGCTCCGATACCGGGTCCGACTTCGTAGCGCATACCACGGCAGACACCACCCCAGATAGGCCTGACAGCCCCGTTTGGGAACAGCCAGCGAGCTACTCTATCTTTCAATACTTTCAGCATGTTTGGCCCACGGAACAGGGCTTGACGCCTTCGACGACGACGCCCGCGCCGTCCGTCACCCGGCTGGGGTTTTCGATTTGCGCCACGCCGGGCAGCCGGCCTTGGCAACACGCGCGGTTTGTCACCTCCGCGAAACCTGTTTCGCTGAACATCCGGCGCAAACCGGCGGCGTCATACATCCACTTGTGCTGGTGGAAACCGCGCGGCGGATTGGTGGGATGCACCAACAGTTCCTCCATCAACTGATCGCCCGCCCCGCCCGCCGCCTCACCGTTCAGCCGCGCGAGATACCGGCGCACCGCCGCTTCAAGGTCGGGTAGAACGAGCCGGCAAACGCCACCCGGTTTCAACACGCGGAAGCATTCCCGCGCCAGTTGCTCCGCCTGCGCCCGGTAGAGATGCTCGAACGTGTGCGAGGAATACACGGCCACGAACCGGTTGTCCGCGAAGGGCAGCGGCTTCCGCAGATCCAGCCGCAGCACGTTGGCCGGCCACGGGATGGCCGCCTGCGAGGCCGGGTAAATCCGGGCCGCCAGCAGCAGCCGCTTGATCGCCGGATGCCGCGCAAACCACACCTGCGCCGAGCCGTCCACGTTGAGCCAGTCGGCGGGCGCGTTCAGTCCGCAGCCCAAGTGCAAGCGGTCGGCAGTGAAGTTGATGGAAGAGAATGCAGACATGACGGACTCAGGCCCGGCTCATTGGTTTTTGTGGATGGCTAAAAAAAGGTTGCTTCCGCCCGTGTCGGCCACCCGGCACGATTGACGGTCCCAGGCCGAGACCGACGCGGGCCGGTCATCGCAGGACACGTAGCCGGGCAGATGACCGAAATTCCGTTTCACGAACTCCGCCGTGAGCAGGAAGGGATGCACGCGTCCCCACAATCGGTGAAACGCAGCGGGACTCGCCGCGCGGAAATCACGGCTGCCATTGGGCGTCTGCGCGACGACCATGCCGCCGGGTCTGACCCACGCGAGCATCTGGTTGAGGGTCTGCAACGGGTTGGGGACGTGCTCCAGCACATGGCAGGAGTAAACCATGTCGAAGAGCGGCCCGTGCGCCGGTGGCTGCACGGCGATGTCCAGACCCAGCCGCCGCCCATAGGCCGCGCGCGGCTTGGACAGCTCGAACCCTTCCGCCGCGAAGCCCGCCTGGCGGAACTGATAGGTGGCGTAGCCCCAACTGGCGCCGAAATCCATCAGGCGGTCGCCCGGCCGCAGGCCCAATGCTTTTAGAATCGCGATCTGCCCGGAGAAGTCCTTCGGCGTGCCTTTGAAATTGGTCGCCAGCAACTGCTGCAACGTGGCTTCGTCCGGCATTTCCGAGGCAAAGCCCGGTTCGTCATACGCCTGCTGGTAGAACTCCGCCATCTCCCGGTCCCGCTCCGTCGGGTAGCGGTGCAGGATGCCGCACCCGGCGCACTCGATCAGCGAGTGAAACCATTTCCGGTCCACGACCACTCCCGCACCGGAGCCGCAGCATGGGCAAGCAGGAGCGTTTCCAAGCCGCCGCCAGACACCCCCGAGGGCATACTGCCAGAAGCCGAGGTCGGAAATCTTTTTGAGCGCCCTCATGGGTGGGGACGCGTGGCCGGACCGGAGAAGGTTGCGCGCGTCATTGTGGCTTCACGGCCTTCACGTAAAGGCTATAACAGTTTTCCGCCGGCGCGGAGTCGAGCGCGATCACGGGCACCATCGCCAGCAGGAATGGCACGCACGGCGCGTCGCCGAGCTTGGCGCGCGTGGCGTCCACCACGTCCCTGAGCCAGACCATCCGCGCGCCGCCCATGCCTTCGAAGGTCTCGATTTGGAAGCCCAGCGGCTCGAGCAGCTTGCGGTAGCTCTCCATCGTGTAGCCGGGCCGCACATGGCCGCCCCATTCCTCCTTCAAATCCAGGCACTCGGCCACCCACTTCGGGTGCGTGGCAAACGGGCAGCAAAGGTGCAGCGCGCCGCCGGGTTTGAGCAGGCGGAAAAATTCCTGGCAGACCCGCTGATCATCCAGGATGTGCTCCAGCGTCTCGTAGCAGATGATCTCGTCAAACGATTCGTGGAGCGTGTGCAGATCGTAGAGGTTGAAGCGCTGGAAGGACAACTCACTCTTGGGAACGCCCAGCCAGTCGTTGTAAAAGGCCTCGGCCTTGTCGAGCTGGGGCTGCACGATGTTCAGGCCGCGCACCCGCGCGCCGGACTTCCACGCCAGGTAGGAGAACCAGCCGTTGCCCGAGCCGGCATCCAGCACGGTGCGCGGTCCTCGCTTCCAATGGCGCGACAGATGCACGCGCCGCCGCGTGAACATGTCCAAGCCCGGCATGAACCAATACCTGATCCGATTACGCATAAGCCTTCTTCGTCCCGGCCTTTCCCGTGTCCATGAACTCGTGAATCAGGCGGTTGTGCGTCTGCACAAAATCATCCCACGTCCAGCGCGCCGCGCGCTGGCGCGACTCCTCACCCATCGCCGGCAGGCGGTCGGGATGCCCGGCGCACCACTGGAGCCGGTCGGCCAGCGCAGCGGCATCGCCCGCCGGCACCAGCCAGCCGTTCGCGCCGTCCTGCACAAAGGTGCCGCAGCCGGAGTTGCGCGTGGCGATGATGGGCAGCCCCGCCGCCATCGCCTCCAGCACGACATACGCGAAGCCTTCCGCCAGCGTCGGCAGCACCAGCACGGACGCGGTGCGATAAAGCTCCCGCAGCCGCGGCTTCGGGACGGCCGATGACATCCACACTTCGCCGGGCAAGTCCTTGGTGAATGTCGCGGGCAAAGTGTTGTTGCCCACCATCCATAACTTGAGGCCCGCATGGTTCTTCAACGAACGCCACGCCTGTAGCAGGTAGTGCGTGCCCTTGCGGAGCGACTGCGAGCCGGCGCTCAGAAAGGTGACCTGATCCCGAGGGAAGTCTTGGCGTGGTGGCTGCACCGGCGGCGCGGCCGACGGAAGTGACACGATTTTCTCCGCCGCGACGCCCGCCGCGCGCAACGTCTCGGCGACATAGTCAGATTGCGCCACGATCAAGTCCGCAAGCGCGAGTTCCTCCTCCTTGATGGCGTTGACACGGCCCAAGCTGGCTTCCAGATGCTGGTCATATTCCGAGGCGGCTTCGGGAAACTTGCGCTGCTCCTCGCGAAGAATTCCCTCCAGCGCCTGGTAATGGGCAATGGGCTGCGCGAGCACGCACCGGCCACCGGCCCGCTTCTGGGCGCGGAACGTCTCCAGCGAGGACAGCTCGAAACCGTAGATGCACGGCACCCGGCCCGCCCAGCGGCGCGCGACGTGGCGGTCGTAGCCGCGCTCGGCCCACCACCACACGCGGTCCGTCCAGACCTCGTTGCGCGTGAGTCGGAGCGTGGCCACGCGCACGGCCTCCCGCCAACCATAGGCATGAACGCAGCCATCCAACGCTTCGGGCACACAGCGCCGTTCCAGCTCCCGGCCCAGCCCGCCGCCCAGTGCCCGCACCCAACGATAACCGCAGGCATTGCGGCTCCAGCCGAGCGTCGTCACGAATTCGCGCAACAGACCCGCCTCGCGCAACCCGCGCGCCACCTCAAGCCCACGCGCACGCAGCGACGGCGACGAAACCACAATGGAGGTAGCGGCCATTCAGCGGCGCGTCGCCACCCGGTGGCGACGCAGGAAGAGGCTCCACACGGCCAGCCGCCACGCGGAGGGGAAATGGCGGAAGATAGTCGAGATGCTCCACTGCGCGGTTGGAGCGCGGAGTGCGGCGGGCAACTTTTCCGCAAAGGTCTGCTGGGCCGCCGGCTCCACCATTTCTCGCAGACCGGCAAAATCTCGCGCACCCCACTCCCAACGCAAGCTATAGGCGAACCCCATCTTTGGGCGGTCCACAAACCAGCGCGGCCAACCGTCAAGCTGCGATTTGAGCAGCGCTTTGGCGACCGGGCGGTGAAAGAGCAATTCGCGCGGCAGCGAGCGCGCGAAAGCCATTACGTCCCAATCGAGGAACGGGCACCGGGCTTCCAGTCCCTGTTCCGCCGAGGCACGGTCCAGCTTCGCGTGCATGTGTGCCACCAAGCCCTCGGTCACCGTGCGGCGTGCCCAGCCGCCGAACCACGGCGGCAGCGGGGGGCCGCACCGCATTTCGGAACCGCCCGTCCCGGCCTCCGCAGGCCGGACGCTCCAGTCCACCGGCGCGCCATAGCCGAGGAAAACTTCATCTCCGCCGTCACCCGTCAGCAGCACGCGCCCGTGCTGCTCCGCGAGGTGGCACAGCATCGCGAGCGGGAAGTAGGAGTAAATTGCCAACGGCTCGTCCTGTAGGTCCAGCACGCGTTCGATCTTCGCGGCAAGACTCCATGCACTGGGGCGAAGCACCTTGACCGGGACACCTAGCCGGCGCCCGGCATACCGAGAATATAGCTCATCAAAGGTGCCGGGGATGACATTGCCCAGCGCGAGGAACTCCGGGCGGGTTTGGGTCAGGAGCAACTGCCCGAGGACCGTAGAGTCCACTCCGCCGGATAGAAGCGCGATTGGCTTGGGATTGTTGTCCAATCGCCGACGCACTGCTTGGGTGAGCAGATGCGTTAGTTGTTCCGTGGCCGCCGCCAGCGTGCGCGGCGGCGGATCGCTGGGCAACGGCGGATCGCAGCGGTGGCGGGCGACCCGCGTGCCGGTCCAGTCAAACTCCCAGACTTCCCCCGGGGGCAGCGCCTCGGTGTTGGCCAGCGCCGAGGTCGTGGCTGAGAAGTGCCCATCCCGCCACCATTCGGCCAACCGGCGCGTGTCCAGCGGCACGGGTTCCGCCGTCCCGCTGGCCATTGCCAGCACCGTGGTCCCGAAATAAATCCCATCCTTCCAGCGGCCCACAAGCAGGGGCTTTTTTCCCACCGGATCACGGACCAAGAAAAGTCGCCGCTGCCGCTCATCCGAAATGGCTACGGCGAACATCCCGCGCAGCCGCTCGAACCACCGGATGCCGTGCCGCACGTAGCCCGCGAGAAGAACCTCCGTGTCCGATTGGGTGCGGAACGGATAGTCTGCCAGTTCGCGGCGCAGTTCGGCGTAGTTGTAAACCTCGCCAACGAACGCGATCATCACCCCAGCTTCGGTATCGCACATCGGCTGATGCGCCCCGGCACCCCGGTCCACAATGGCCAGGCGCGCGTGCAGGAACTCCACGCGTCCATCCGCCGTGGCCCGGCACTGGCTGGAGTCCGGCCCGCGACGCGACAGGAAGGGCAGACCGCTCTCCAGCGGGCGGGCGGGTGCTCCTAAGTTAAGTCGGCCTATGAATCCGCACATGGCGTGGAGACTGGATGGACAGGGAGAGAACTACGCGGCCGGCACCGCATCAACCTTCTTCGCGTTAGCCAGCAATTCGTGATACAGCGCCTCCATGTCCTGCGTGACGGAAGCCACGGTGCGCTGCGGCGGAATGTTCGCCCGTAATGCGCGGAGCTGGGACACGTCCCGCGCATTTTCCGTCAATAACCGGGCAAGCGCCGCACTGTCGCCGGGATCGTGCAGGAAACCGGTGACGCCGTGCCGCACCAGTTCCGCGATGCCGCCGCGCCGACTGCCGATGATCGGCGTCTGCACGGCGAAGGCCTCATACACGACCTGCGGTCCGGACTCGAACCACAACGACGGCACCAGCAACGCATCCCAGCCAGCGAGCGTCTCCGCCAGCCGGTCATCCGGCACGCCCGGCAGCAGCCGGACGCGCGGGTCGCGGGCGGCCAGATCGCGCACGCGCCGCACACAATGCGCCTCCTCCGCGTGATGGTATTGCTTGGTGAGCGTGGCGCTGCAAATCTCGACGGTGAACTTTACCTCCGCCGGCACCTGCGCGAGCGCATCCACGAGCGACTCGATGCCCTTTTCCGGGCTGCACCGACCGAGGTAGCCGAACACCGGTGGCGCATCCGCCGGCGGGCGAACCTCGCGCGACGGGATGCGCAGGCCGTGGCGGCTGAGGAGAATTTTCCCTGCTGGCACGCCGTTCAGCTCCGACGCGCGCTTGACCCACTCGCACACGGCCACCACCCGTGCGCTCAGGCCGGTGCAGGTGTCCCAGTTGCGGCGCAGCCAGCCGATGCTCAACGGCAGCGACGCGAGCGAAGCCACTTTGCGCAGTAGCCTGATGGGCTTGCACGCGGCGTAGGTCGCCGCCCAGACAACCTGCGGCACCCGTGCGAGCGCGTGCGCCAGCGGCACCGGCAGCCCGCGGTTTTGCATCAGGCAGGCGGAGCAGCGCGACTGGTCCAGCCGGCCGTCGCAATCCTCGCGGCCGAGATAAAGCATGTCGCCGCGCGGACAGGTGGTGGTGGAGGAGTGAAAGGTGAAGACGGCGGGAATGCCGCGCTGATGGGCTGCGGCGATGATGTCGTTGAACACGCCCAGCCGCAGCGGGTGCACATGGACCAACGCGGGCTTCAGCTCATCCAGCACGCGGAGGAATTCCCCGGCGATGCGCCGCCGGAGCGCGTCGTCGAATGCCAGCCCGGAGGTGTTGAGTTTCGCCTGGTTCAGTCCGATGCGATGCACGGGCAGGCCGTTGAGCGCGGTGTCACGCCGCCGGATAGCGGGCGCGTCCGGGGCGGAAAACTCTTCGAGACAGGCGACGGCCACACGCCAGCCGCGCGCCAGCAGCGTCTCGCCCAAGCCCTGCACATACACCTCGGTGCCACCCACCTGATCGGGGGGATAGCCAATCGTGACAAGCAGGATCGTGCCGCCGGCACGCGCAAGTCGTCGTTCAGAATCGAAGGTTGAATCAGTCATCACGAATCGATCAGGTGGTTTCTCCCAGCGCTCGCCGCACGAGGGCCAGCGCCTGGCCGCGTTCTTCGGGGTGCTCCCAATGCCAGCGCCGGACGGCGGCATTCCACGCGGCCTGTTTGGCGGCGAGCAGCGCGGTGGAGTTTTCGGCCCAGTGGCGGAAGCCGGCGGCCTGGGCTTCGATGTCTCCGATCTTGAAAAGCAACGCGCCCGCGCCCAAGTCACGTGCGAGTTCCCGCTGGCCTGCCGTGTCGGTGAAGGCCACGGCCAGCCCGGCCAGCATGTAAGTGAACGGCTTGTTGCAGAGGCAAATGTTCCGGTTGAGGATGTGCGCCTGCTCAAGCGCCAGGCCGACGTCGTTGCCGCGACACAGCTCGACTACCGTCTTGGTCATGTCCGGGCGCGCGTGCTCCAGGCGCAGTTCCGGGGCGACTCGCATCGCGAGCGCGACCAACTCCTCCACGTAGCCGGGCGTGGGATTGCCGCGCACGGTGAGCATCGCCTGAATCCGCGCCCGGCCCAACGCCTCGATGGCCGCCTCGATGCCGCGGCCCGGTCCGAGGGTCTGGCTCAACCAGACCAGTTGCAGCCGGCCCGCTGGCCCCAACGTGAACTGCGGCGGAGTGGCCGGCAGGGCGAAGACGTTGTTGATGGGGTGGCATTGCACGCCATAGCGCGCCGCATACGTTTCGCCCATCGGCTGGCTGCCCACGGTCAGGAACTGCGCGCGGGGCAGGATGCGCCGTTCAATCTCCGCGATGAGCGCGTGCGACAGATCCGCCTCCGGGCTGGGATCCTGTTCCGCCGAGTGAAAGTCTTCCAAGTCGAGGGCATACGGCACGCCGCGCAATTCCGCGGCCCGTGCGGCCACCGCCAACCCTCCGGCGGTGCCACCCAGATAGAGGTCCGCCGGTTGGGCCAGTGCGTTTCGCAGCAGGTCGTCAAACGCGCGCGTGTAACCGCGCCCGAGGGCCACCAGCGATTGGGCCTTCAAGTCCGCCTGCTGGAGCCGTCGGCGGGCCAACCGCAGGCGCACGCCAGTGCGGTAGTAGGTCCAGGGCTGGAACCGCCGCACCATCTTCACCGGCGCGCCGCGCCAGCGGGTATCGGCCAGGAAGCGCAAGTCCGCCTCATAGACGCGTTCCACATAAATGGGGTTGACGATCGAGACGCCGTAGCCCGCTTCGGCCAGGGCCACCGCCATCTTCATCATGCGCGGGCAGCTCGTGATGTGGCCGCCGATGACAATGCAAACCGACTTCTTGCTCATGCCGAGTGAACCATGTCCGGTGTTTCGGTGAACTGCGCCAGCCGCCGGCCCCGCAGCACGGCGCGCAGTGCGCGGGCCGCGCCACGCATGCTCTCGACCGTGGCGACCACGAGATGCCAGGGCTGCAACAGGTTTGGCTTGCGGAGCACGCACCGCCGGAAGTTGCGCGCCAGCTCCGGCACGCCCTGCCAGCCGAAGTTCATCCAGTAGAAATAACACCAGGTGAACCAGCGGTTGGCGTCGGCTAGCACGTGCTGGTTGAGGCCGCCGGGTCGCTTGCCACCGCTGGGTTCCTTGAGGTGCACCAGCCGGGCCTGCGGGTCATGCACCGCGCGATGCCCCGCCGCCTTGAACCGGCAAGCCAGATCCGTGTCGTCCAAAAGCGTGTGCGTGAAGTTCTCGTCAAAGCCGCCCAGCCGCCGGATCACGTCCCGGCGGATGCTGCCGTTGCAACTGGGGAAGAGGTGGCACTCGACGCGTTTGGTGTAGCAGTGCGGCGTATGGATCCAGCCCGTCCAGCGGCGCTGGCATTCGGGCGGCAATGTGTCCAGCGGCACTTCGCCCGGCTCGGTGTAGTAGCCGCAGACGGCGGCGAGGCCGGGATCCGCGTAGTTGGCCAGATGCGTTGCCATCATGTCCGGCTCCAGCAGCACGTCGTCATCGAGAAACAGCAGCACGCCGCAGCGGGCCTCCGCGATGGCCCGATTGCGGGCGCGCTGGGCGTTGGGCTCTGCTTGGAACAGATAGCGGATCGCCCCGGCTGACTGCCACTGGTCCAACTGGGCTTTCACGGGCGGCGCTGGTTGGGGGGTCTGGTCCACCACGATGACCTCCCGCGCGGCGGGGGACTGGGCCAGCACGGATTCGAGCGTGCGCAGCAACGTCGGCCCACGGTTGTAGGTCACGATGATGACCGACAAGTCCAGCGTGCCAGCCGCCTGCGCCCCCGTGCCCGTCGCGGTGCCCATCACGTTGCCGCCGGAGCGCGGTGGAAGCGGTCCTTGAGCCGGAGGAACGCCGACTCGACCGTGTAGTAGGACAGCGCCGCCACCGCCAGAGTCGCAAGCAGGTTGACCGGAAACTGCTGCAGGATCATCCACGCGGCCTGCCGTGGGTAGAGAAACAACTGCTGCCAGAGATACAGGCTGTAGGACAGCACGCCCACCCAGCGCATGAACGCGGCGTTCAGCCACCGGAAGCCCAGGCTGTCATCCGGGGTCAGGTAGGACGCGATCAAAAGGGCGAGGGCGGCGGATTGCATCGTGCCGCCGAAGGGCACGGTCAACGGGCCGAGCCTGCCGTGGTGCGACAGCATCCACACGGAGTAGATCGCCGCCAGCGCGCCGAGTCGGTGCCGCCAGTCCAGACGGGGCAGCGCGGCCACTCCCGCCAGCAGCGGCCGTTGCTGATACAGCGCCAGCAGGCAGCCGAACATCAGCGCGTCTCCTTGGGTGAAGGAGAAGTAGCCGATCAACTTGCGCGGGCCGAAGAGATGCACCAGCAGCCGGATCACCGGCACCAGCGCCACGACGCTGGCGGCAACCCACCAACGGGCACGCCCCGTCGTCAGGCACAGCACCAGCGGCCACAGCAGATAAAACTGCTCCTCCACCGACAGCGACCAGGTGTGAAACAACACATAGTGCGGCTCGCCCCACAGCGGGGTCGTGAACGTCCCTGCGGCGACGAACGCGCTCGGTGCCACTTGCAGGCTGGTGAACCGGTTCAGCACCAGCACCGTCACCAGGAACAGGTAATACACCGGGAAGATGCGCAGCACGCGGCGGCGGTAAAAATCCGCCAGCGAGATGCGGCCGAACTTGGCTTCCTCCTTGAGCAGCAGCGACGTGATCAGGTAACCGCTCAGGACGAAGAAACATTTCACACCCAGACTGCCGCTGAAAAAGTAAGGCCACGCTTGCGCCCAAGCCTCGGGAAATCCCTGTGTGCCTCCGGCGTGCTCTCCGAGCACCATCGCGATGGAGATGGCGCGCAGGCCGTCTAGCGAGGGGATTCGGGAGGTGGACGCGGGCGCGCTCAAAGCAGGTGCGTTGCGTTCCGTCAGCGGCCGGCACGGGAGCGGAAAATCTCCCGCCAGCGCGCCCAATACGCGGTCTGGTCCGGCGGGCGGTTGCCGTGGCACCACGGCTCGGCCAGCATCTGCTCGTAGAGCGCGTCGTTCTGGTCCAGCTCGACGATGCGCCGGATGAGCCGGTCGAAGCCCCGGCGCAGCCACACGGCCTGGTTGAGCTGGTCCGTCCAGCGGTTGATGCGGTTGGCCAGCCGGTTGCCGAAGGTCCATTTCCGGTCTGGCTGGCGTGGATCGTTCCAGCGCAGCGGCAATGCCGGCACGCGAAAGCGATTGCGATCCTGCACGTCGTAGTAGTTCACAAAGCTGCGCGGGTTGTAATCCCGATGGATCAGTGGGTCGCCCCAGTAGATCGGCAGGCTGTTCACAAACATTGGTTGGAAGATCTTCTCCGTGTTGTAGGCGGGGTGGGAAGAGTTTTCGAATGCGATGGTGAACTTGTAGTCCGCAATGAAATCGAGCTTCGACTCCCACCACGGCTTGCCGCCCGGCTGGTCGAAGGAGGGCATGTTGTTGAGCGCCTTGCCGGGGCAATCCACCGGCTTGTAAGCGGACAACCGCCGGCAGAACTCCTCGCGGAACGGCACCCGGTTGCCGTAGATGAAATTGCAGAACTTCCGCTTGCCCGACCGCACCGCCGCTGCATCCAGCGGCGGCTTGATGAAGCGCTCGCCGCTGTGAAACACCGCGCGCAGATGGCGCGGATGACGGACCGCCTCATCGTAATCGTAGGAGAACGCCCAGTCGCACTCGCGCATGTCGGGCCGCACGTTCTCGCAGCCGAAGTAAACGCGCACGGCCCCGTCAACAGGCGGAAGGTTGCCGCCGTATGGCCCGTAGATGAGGAAGTCCGGGCGCTCCGCAAGCTGGAAGTCGAACTCATCCCGCACTCCGCTGAGGAAGGACTTGAAGAAGTCCAGCGGATCAAACCCCTGCCACATCCGGGCAAAGGCGACCCGCACCACCGGCCGCGTGGTGGCGTTCGCGGACATCAGCACGCGGCGGGAGCTGGCTCCCGGTGCGGCCGGGGTAACGCGGCATACAAGGCCAGAAGCTCGCAAGCCACCTCGCCTGTGGTCGGCGGTGGGCGGACGCCCTGCCGGAGCTTGGTGCGCAGCACCGGCTCCCGCACCAACCGCTCGATGCATCGCGCCATTGCGCTGGCGTCACCAAGTTTGAACATCAGGCCATTGACGCCGTCCTGCACCAAGTCGGCGTTGCCCGGGCTGTCGCTGCACACCACCGGCACGCCACAGGCCAGCGCCTCAGTGATCACAATCGGGGAATTCTCATACCAGATGGACGGCACCACCAGTGCGTCCACTTCAGCCAGCGCGGCCGGCAGGCCTTCACGACTGACCGGCCCCATCAGCCGCAGGCGCGGATCTCCCGCCACCATCTGCCGCACCTGCTCGGCGTAGTTGGAACCGTCGTCCCTGATGGCCGAGTGGATGGCCACCGCGAAATCCAGTTCGCGCGGTAACTGTCGCACCGCCTCACAGAGCACATGGATGCCCTTCGCCCGATCCGGCCGGCCGACAAACCCAAGCCGCAAGCGCGCTTCCGGTCGGCTTGTCGCTCGTGCGCCCGGTCGCACGTCGGTTCCGTAATGCACGAAGTGAATGCGGCTTGGCTCCGCGCCTTGGGCCACGAAGAAGTCACGCATCAGAGTGGAGGGGGCAATGACAGCGGCGAAATCTTCCGTGAACTGCCGGCGCTGCGCCTCGATGAGTTCCGTCACTTCGCGCTGCACCCAGCCGGGGAAGTAGTCCGCCCCGAGCACCCGGCGCAGGCCGGCGCGCAAGGCCGTCTGCCACGGCAGCGGCAACGCACGCGCCAGCTGAGCTGCCCACCGCTGCGAGACGGAATAGTTTCGCAGCGCGCAGTCCTCGCACGCGCGACCCCGGCGATCCAGCGCGCATGGCTCGCGGTTCTCAAATTGCAGCGTGTATTGCCGGCAGAAATAGCTGAACTCCAGCGCGGTCAGCACCACCGGGATCCCTCTTCTTCGCGCCGCCGGCAGCAGCCCCAGCAGCCCGCCTAAGCCGAACAGGTGCAGCACGTCCGGCTGTTCCCGCGATGACGATTCTCAAGCGAAGAGAGGCGTAGAGTTTGAGGATTATCCGCGAAACGCACGCGGATGTCCGTTACGCCGGCCCAGCCAGTAGCGCGCCGGCTCGTAGTGGTTTTCCGCCGTGAAGGGCGCGGCGAACCGCTCCTGCACCAGATCGTCACGGACGAAGAAGGCGTTGGCCCCGCCGAGATCGCAGCCCACGAGTGAATAGCCCAGCCGCCGCCCCAGCAGCTCAAACGCCTTGAGGCTCGCGCCGAAGTGCATCGAACCATCCCAAACGGCAGCGGCTTGATATTCCGCCTTCCAATCCACCGCCGGTGGCCAGGTTGCGTTATACTCCACCACCACCACGCGCGCCCGCCACGCGGCGAGCGCCTCCCAAATCCAGTAGGTGTTTAGGTCGATGTCCAGCGACAGCAAATCCACCTCGCTTGGCACCGCCAGTTCCGTCAGCAGTGCGGCGATGTTCTCGCGGGTCACAAAGGCTTCGCGGAATTTCAATCGCCCGGCGTCCAGCTCCCGTTTGCATGTCGTGCGGATCCGTCGCGCCGAGTCCTGGTTGCCATCCACCCACGCGCCCTTCCAGCCCTGCGCGAGCAGACCGACCGTGTTGTTCTCCAGCCCGTCCCCCACGCCCACCTCGGCAAACGTCCGGTTCCCGAGGCCCACGCGACGGAAGATCTCCGCAATGATGCCGTCCTCGCCGCTCTGCGAAAAAACCTGGCCCTCGTGCGGCGTGATCCGCTTCGGCTCCTGATAGCGCGGTGCCTTCAACAGCACCTCCTGGGCGTGACGATGGGCGGCTTCCTGCGCCAGTGTTGCCAGATAGCCCTCGGCCCGGCCCACCGATTCGCGCAACTGACGGAGTTCGCGCACCAAGGGCAGCGCTGCGTAGAGCCGTTGAATAAAGGAATCGCTCATGAGCTTGCTACCGCGTCAGCCATCCGTCCGCGCCGCCCAGACGGTGGTATTCTCCTCGTTCCATCGCGGGTTGGTCCGGTCGATGGGCTCCAGTTGGTAGCCCTGCTCGTGCAGCCACTTCACAACCTCCTTGCCGGACGCCCCGAACATCGGCAGATAGGGGCCGTGGATTTCCAGAATCAACGCAGGCCGATGGCGCTGCAGCACGCCGGTCAGGCCGCGCAGGATTCCCAGCTCCGCCCCCTCGACATCCAGCTTGATTAGATCGAGTCCCGGCCAGCCTGACTCCGCGAACACGTCGTCACCGCGCACGACCTGCACCTCTATGTCGTCCGGGCTAGGCGCGATCTTGTGCGGGTTGATGCGGGAAACCTCCAGCGGCTTTTCCAGAATGAACTTGCCAGGCTGGTTGCCCAGCGCACGAGCCTCCACTTCGACGTTGGTGCAGGCATTTAGGCGCAAATTTTCCTCCAGACGCAACCGCGCCTTGGGAATCGGTTCGAAGGCCCGCACCCGACCCTGAGGCCCAGCCAGCCCCGCGAAGAGCATCGAGAAGTAGCCCACGTCCGCTCCTATGTCCCACACCCTCATGCCGGGGCGGATGCGCTGCTGCGCACAGCGCGTTACCTCCGGCTCCCACACGCCGTGCTCGTAGAGATAACGGCTGATCTTGTTATGCCGGGGCGGAAACGCCTTCAACCGGTAGCCGTTAAGCGCAAACACAACGTCATGAGCCGGCAGCCGTGCCTCCCGCAGCCGCTGCAAGGGTTCAAAGAAATACCTAAGCGCTAAGCGACCGACTAGGGAGCTCATCTGTTGCAGGCTGGTGGCATGTTTACCTTCCAAACTGCTACGTTCTGAAGGCGAAGATGTGGAGCAGCGCATCCATGCCATGTATTGTTGATCGGGATACGAATGGCTGCCCGCATATCATGGGAGAGTGAATCTGAAGGCGAAATCCGGCATCCGCCAAAATGGAAACTAGGCGGCTCAACGTCTGAGGTTGATGCGCGAAGGAGTGATGCTCCACGAAGATCCGGTCCACGCAGCCCAGCTTGCCAGCACAACTTTCCAGCACCACGATTTCTGCGCCTTCGATGTCGAGCTTCAGCAGGTCCACACCTTGATCGTGCTTTCCTTGGTCAATCCGTCGGTTAGCCGGCCCGCATCGGCTCCGTCCGGGCTGAAATCCAGCTGTGTTTCCACGTTCCAAAGCGCTTTCTGAACCAACGTGACATCGAACCAATTAAACTTTCTTTCCCGAACGCCCCGCGCCAGCGTTGACAAGCACGTCTCGCAATTGAAAGCATTCTTCGGTCTGACGTCGCATGAGACGGCGCAGGCAAAGCATTCTCCACTCAAAGCGTGCATCTGCCCAGAACTGCCAAGGCGCAAGCTTTACTAGCAAACTGCGAACAATACTCTTCATACAGATTTCACGAGGTCGCACTACACAAAGGTCGGCTACAATTCTCTGCGCACATAGAGGCAATCAGACCAGAGCGCCACGCCATTTGCGATCATTGGACTCGAGATGTTTGCTAGCGAGAATCCAAAATCTTGCAAGAGAGCATCAATTTCAAAAAAACTGGATTCACCTTCGTAGTGTCTCTGGAAGTTTGCCTCGATAAGAACATAGTCCGTCTTTTTGAGCGTGCGCGTTCCACCCAATATGACCTGCTTCTCAAAGCCTTGGACGTCAATTTTTAAAATAGAGATCCTATCTATATCCTGAGTAACTGAGTCGAGCGGCAGTATTTCAACACTGGCTGTTCCAATTGCGATCGCTGTAGAACTATACCATCCTGATATCGGGCTACTTGTGGTCAACAAGGAATTGAATTCTGGCCGCTCTGATAAGTTTAGAACTCCAGTAGACTTAGCGGCACCTACAGCTGCTTGAATGACCCTTACACTACTACGGTCGGCGAACCGATTCTTTAACCCCACAACCAGGTGCGGATCTGGCTCGAAACATAGCACACTGCGTGGAGCACAAAACTCCATCACCGCTTCCGCCCAATCACCCCTGTTGGATCCTATATCCAGAACCGGGCCCACATTCTTGAAAGAACCCGCCGGAAAAAGATGCAAGCAGGCTCTCACAAATCGGGAAGCTGCCTCACCGCGCAGTGCCAACTGCGTTGCTTGCAGTTTATTCAACCCAAGAATATTCAGATGGCCCCTAAAGCGGATGGCTTCAACTAGCCCGTGCGGTAAAAAATTTAGCAAGAACGATTTCATTATTGTTCAGGAACTACCTCCAACACTGGTTGGATTTCCCAATGGTGCGGCGGAAAGCAATCACCAAACCTCGCCTCGTAAGCCCAATTGCCGCCAATCGGTTTGGAATGGACCTCGAAGTGGAACGCATTTTCAATCGTTTCTAGGATTCTGATGCTAGGTTCGGTAACTGCAACATCCATCGCATATGGGCCTGGAGCGAGGCAGCAAGGATCCAAACAAAATCTTATCTTCAGGGACGGTTTTCGTGGCAGGATGATGCCATCGTGCGGGTTTGTAGAAAAGAGACACAACCGGCGACCTGAATTATTACGGATCGAAACATTAACTCCGATCGCGGCGTCAGGGAGATTTTGAAGACCTATTATAGCATCCAATACTTCCCCAAAGAACACATCTGCTCTCGGATGGCCATTGGACACGGAAACGCCTTTCAAATAACGGGCATTATAGCGAACACTTGCATCTGCGGCTGTCGAATCTGTTAAGTATTTTGCGATGACGTCAGACACCGGACCAGTATAGAGATGACGGCCGCGGTCGAGGCAAATCGCTGAATGGCAGATTTCACGGATGAACCCAAGCTGATGGCTTACAAAAAGAACGGTGCGGCCTTCTGAGTTTGCGACTTGATTGATCTTTCCGAGGCATTTCTTCTGAAACTCCGCGTCGCCCACAGCCAGCACTTCGTCCACAATGAGAATCTCCGGCTCCAGATGTGCTGCCACTGCGAAGGCCAGCCGCACATACATGCCCGAGCTGTAGCGCTTCACCGGTGTGTCCAGAAACTTCTCCACCTCCGCGAAGGCGACGATCTCATCGAACTTCCCGCGGATCTCCGCGCGCGTCATGCCGAGGATCGCCCCGTTGAGGAAGATGTTCTCCCGCCCGGTCAGCTCGGGGTGGAAGCCCGTGCCCACTTCCAGCAGGCTCGCCACCCGGCCGCGCAAGGT
>VFZP01000098.1 GCA_016871115.1 Acidobacteriota bacterium | reverse complement strand
GTTGCCGGGGGGGTTGTGGAGAGTCCCGCGCGGGCTAAAGCCCACCCTACACGGACGCCGAGTGCACGGGTTTCCAGGTTTCCATCACGGGCCGACGGGCCCGCGTTCCGCTAAAGCTCGCCCTACACGGACGGGTTCCGATGAGGCGTGCTCCTGATCACTCAGAATTCGGGGATTACCAAACCGGGCGATGCAATTGCGATTTCCTTGCGCCGCGCTGCGTATTTCGCTACGCCTTCGCGGATCGCGGCCGCATTGCCGACGAGGCAGAACTGGAGATTTGCGTCTATGAAGAAGCGGCGCGCTACCTCCGTGGCGCGGGCGGGCGTCACCGCGTCGAGGCGCGAGAACAGATCGTCCACTTCGCCGCGGTTCAGGTTGAACAAGGCGAGGCCGGCCAACACCGCTGCCAACTGCCGGCTCGTTTCGAGTTTGTCGGTCGGGTACTTGCCTTTGATGTACGCCTTGGCGGACGCGAGTTGCGCTGCATCGATGCCTTTGTCGCGCAAACGGCGCAGCACGGTGAGCGACAGGTCGATCGCCGCGACGGTGGACTCGGTTTTCGTGTACGAGTACAACGTGATCGCGCCGGGCAGCCGGTTCGTCTCTACACTCGACGACGCCCCGTACGTCAGGCTAGAGTTCACGCGCAACTCGTCGTTCAGCATCGATGTGAAGCGCTCGCCGAACAGCGTGTTAACGAGCCAGAGCGCCGCGCGGTCCGGATGGCCGCGTTCGACGCCGGGCATCATGATGGAGAAATACGTCTGCGTCGCGTCGGGCTTATCCACCAGCAAAAGGCGCGGTAAGTCGAACTTGGGCGCGGCGCGCGCCTCGAGTCAGGTGTGGGCTTCGCCAGCCGGCAGCGCCCCGAGCGTCTTTTCGATTTCTGCGCGCATCGCGGCTGGAACAAAGTCGCCCGCCGCCACGGCAATCAGATTCCGTGCGCCGAACGCCTGCCGGTGAAACCGTACTATATCGTCGCGCGTAATGCGCGCCAGCGACCGCTCGTCCGGCAGGCGCCCATACGGATGCGCTGGCCCGAACATCATGGCCTTGGCGTAGTAGTGCGATGCTTCGCCCGCGTCGTCTTTCACCGACTTGGCAGCGTCGATTGACTCGGCCAGCGCCTTCTTTACCTCTGCCTCGGCGAAGGTGGGCTTGCCCAGCGCATCGCCCAACAGCCCCAAGGCCGCGGCCGTATCGCGGGCGAGGAATTCGAGTTCCATCTCAATTGCCTGCGGCGTGGCGGCGGCTTGCCAGTCCGCACCCAGCGCATCGAGTTGCGCCGCAAATTCCTGTGCCGAACGTCCGCCTGCCCCATGCTGCGGGAGCTCCGCCGTGACATCTGACAACCCCGCCTGCTCCGGCGGATCCATCTCCGCGCCGCCACGCGCCAGCACGCGCAGCGCCACCAGGGGTACTTCGTGATTCGGCGCGAGGATCACGCGCAGCCCGTTCGGGAGCGTCACGGTTTCATGCGGCGGCAATTTCACCTGCGCGGCGGCAGACAGCGCCCAACACAACAGCCCAAAGCCCCAGATCACTTTGCCACCGCCGCCTCTGCTTCTTCCGGGATCAGCGCGGCTACCGTGCGGTTGCGCGACACCAGATACTGGCGCGCCACGCGCTGAACATCCTCGGCCGTCACCTTCTCCATCTCCGCCGCGTAGGTGTTCAACTTGCGATGGTCGCCGTGATACACCTCGAATCGGCCAATCGCGTTGGCCTTGCTGGCGATCGTGCGGATACCTGTGTAGAAGTCCACTAGAATCGCCCGGCGGGCCTTGCCGAGTTCCTCCGCTGTTACGCCACTGCTGCGGAGCCGCGCCAGTTCGCCGTCGATCGACTTTTCCGCCGAGGCCGCGTCTGCGCCGGGCCGAACCTGCGCGCTCAGCAAGAAGAGGCCCGGGTCCAGAGTCCACTCCGCGCTCGCATCGATGGAAAGCGCATTCTGATCCTCATCCACCAGCCGCCGGTACAAGCGCGAACTGCGCCCCTGGGTCAGAATGCGCGCCAGGATCTCCAACGGCCGCAGGTCCGGGTGCTTCGCCTCGGGGATGTGATAGGCCCTCATCACCAGCGGAGACTGCGCGGGCTTGCGGATGGTGACGCGGCGCTCGCCGAGTCGTTCAGGCCCTTTGGTGTGCACGGCGGGCGGCGGGGCCTGACGCGGGATCGGCTCCAGGTACAGCCGCGCGAGCCGCAGCACCTCCGCCTCGCGCACCGCGCCTGTCACCACCGCGACGCAGTTGTTGGGCGCGTAGCCCATGCGGAAGTGCGCGCGGAGTCCGGCGAGCGTCCACGCTTCGATGTCCGGCGCCCACCCGATCACCGGCCAGTGATAAGGATGCGCCACATATGCGGCGGCCTGGAGTTGCTCATGCAGGAGCCCCGCGTTGTCGTTATCCACTGAGCTGCGGCGCTCGGAGTACACTACGCCGCGTTCGCTTGCCACAATTTTCGGGTCGAACGCGAGGTCGCGGATCCGGTCTGCCTCCATGTCGAACATCAGCGCGAGCGCCCGCGACGGAAACCAGTCCGTGTACACCGTCAGATCCTGCGACGTATAGGCGTTGTTGCTCCCGCCGTTGCGCTCCATTTGCACGTCGAATTGTTTTGGCCCGTACTTCTTCGCGCCATTGAACATCATGTGTTCGAAGAAGTGCGACATGCCGGTGACGCCGCTCCGCTCGTTGCGCGAGCCGACGCGAAAAAACAGATAGAGCGCCGCGTTGGGCACGTCGTGGTCTTCGTAAACCAGTAGTTTCAGTCCGTTCGCCAGCGTGTGCTGCTTCACTGTAACTTGCTGACCCCACACCGGTTGCACCACAACCGCCGTCACCGCGCACGCCGACCACAGCCGCATCGGGCTCAGCTTAGCATTTTGGTGAAACCCACCTCCGTTGACTTGCGTCACAGAAGGCGCGAAAATAAGCGCAAGGTTATGAAACGGATATTTGTTACCGCTCTGGCTTTTGCTGCTTCGGCGTTAGGCCAGGATGTGGTGAGCGCGCGCGCCGGTCTCATTCAACACGTTGAAGGCGATGTGGACGTAGACGGCGCCGCGGTGAAGATGCCGTCACGCGAGAAGGTCTTCTCGCAATTGCCGGAGGTGAAGAAAGGCAGTCTGCTCTCCACCGCCGAGGGCCGCGCTGAAATCCTGCTGTCGCCCGGCATCACGCTGCGCGCCGGCGAAGAGTCCACGATCAAGATGGTGGAGTCAAAGCTGGAAGATACGAAGGTAGAGTTGCAGAAAGGCATCGCCATCGTGGAAGTGCTGGAGGTCATCAAGGAAAACCTGGTGACGGTGTACGCCGGCAACGCGACGATTGAGTTTCGCAAGGCGGGCACGTACAAGATCCACGCCACGGGTCAGCCGGAGTTGATCGTCTACGACGGGCTAGCCGAAATGACGGTGGCCGGCCAAGTCAGGACGGTGAAAAGAGGCAACGCGGTTTCGCTGGAGAACCTCGCGCTGGCGCGCAAGTTCGACACCGAAAAGGGCGACGCCCTGCTGCGCTGGAGCGTGCGACGCTCCGGCTTTATGGCGATGGCCAATGTCTCGGCGGCGTCTATGTCGACCACCTCGATGGGCAGCAACGCGTTCTACCGCCACGGCATGGGCAACTGGATGTGGAACCCCTATTTCGGCATGTTTACCTACCTGCCGTACTCAGGCCGCTTCTGCAATAGCTTTATCGGCTCGTGCTACTACAGCCCAGCCACGGTGTACCGCGCCTTCTACGTGCCCAGCTATCCTTCGCCCAGCATCGGCGGCGGCGGGGCGGCGGGGTACGGCGGCGGCAACACCAGCTATAGTTACGACCAGAATCGCGGCTACACGGTGGCCTCCGGCGGCCGCTCTTACAACGGCATCTCGAGCGGTGCGTCGATTTCTGGCGGCGCCCCGGCGGTAGCGGCTCCGGTGGCCGATTCCGGCGGCGGGCGTTCGGCCGGCGGCGACTCTGGCGGCCGCGGCGGCGAGGGTGGCGGGCGCAGCCAGTAACGGCCCTTCGGCCTCGCACCAGCGCCTGCTGCTGTATCGTATTTCTCGCAGCGGCCCTATCTGCCGCAGCCCAGCAACGAGAGCCCGCCCTTGAAGTCTACGGACTGGGCGGGCTCTTTTTTCACGGCAACCAGTCTGCCGGCGAGTGGAAGCCGATGGCGGACGGAGGCATGCTGGCTCCCGTTCGCCGCAACTACGGTGTGCTGCTTGACGTGACCACCAGCGCCGTCAGTTACTCCTGGAACCCCGATGGTGGCAGAGACCGGCGCGTCACCGCTCGCCAGCAAGCGAGGTTCCAGCCGATCATGGGCCTCGGTTCGAACGGCGAGGCCATCGTCAGCCCGAAACTGTCAGGTAACATCCGCGGCGCGCAGCGGCGGAGTATAGGTCTTGGGCGCGGGCGGTTTGGTGAGCATTACGACCCGCGTGGTGGCACGCATCGGATACCCGATCCTGGCTCGCTACATCGATGAGCGCTCTTCGAGGCTACCGGTTCTGACCAAGCGGCAGTAGTACGCTGAAAAGCGATCATGAAGGCTGTTGCCGGTTTGTTCTTTGCGGCGTGGAGTCTTTCCGCGCAGTTTGTGTTGCCTGAAGACCGCGGGCTGGCGGGCGCCGACCAGGCCGGCCGCCGCATTGGGTCCACTACCCGCGTGCTGTACATCACTGCTCACCCGGATGACGAAGACGGCGGCGCGATCACGCAACTCACGCGCGGGCGCGGGGCCGAGGTGACGCTGCTTTCGCTCACGCGCGGCGAGTCCGGCGCGAACCTCATCACGGGCGACTTCTTCGATTCTCTCGGCGCGCTCCGGACGCTGGAACTTCTGCGCGCCGCGCAATACTACGGCTGCCGGGTGCGTTTCACCAATCACATCGACTATGGCTACTCCAAGAACGTGGATGAAGCCTGGCGCAGTTGGAACCGCGAGAAACTCCTCGGCGAAGTGGTGCGCGTGGTGCGCGAGGAGCGTCCGCACATCGTCATCGGCCGGTGGCAGGGCACCGCGCGCGACGGGCACGGCCATCACTCCGCGGCGGGGGTGATGGCGCAACTCGCCTATGAGGCCGCGGCTGATGCGTCGCGTTATCCCGAAGCCGGGCCTGCCTGGCGGGTGCTGAAACTTTACGCCGGCAATTGGCGAGAGAACGAAGACTGAACGGTGCGCGTGAACTCGGGCGCCTACGACGCGATGCTGGGGCGCAGCTATGCGCAGATCGCGCGCGATGGTTTGCGCTGGCAGCGTTCGCAAGGCGCGGGCGCGGTGGCGTCGCGGCCCGGTCCGCAGATCACCTTCTACAAACTGCTCGCTTCGCGCCTGGCCACTCCGCTCCCGAAGCGTGAGGACAGCTTTCTCGATGGCCTGGGCGAACCCGCGGTCAACCGCGGAGATCTTTGGAAGCAACTCGCCGCCGCCCACGAAGCCGGTGCGGACTCTCGGCGTATCGCCCGTCTGCAAGAGGCCGTCAACAAGAGTTGGGCCATCGAACTCGAAGCGCTCGTTCAGCCGGCGCAGCCCATTACCGGCATGATGGCTCAGTTCCGCCCTTACGAAACGTTCACCGTCGCAACGCCAGGCCAGGCCTTTGACGTGGCGCTCTCGTTCCACTCGCGCCTCCGCGACCTTCGGCCCGCGCGTTACGAGTTACTCGCAGCAGCCGGCTGGACCGTCGCCGAGAAGTCCCCGGGCCGCTTCGCTGTGACCGTTTCAGACAGCGCCGCGCCCACGGCTGCGTTCTGGACGCGCGACCCGGTCCGCGACCTCACCTACGCTCTGCAAGACCCCACGCGATTCGGCCAGCCCCTGCCTGCGACGCCGCTGCGCGCCCGCGCCTACTACCGGCACGAGGGAGTCGAGAATTTTGTGGAAGCCATCCCGCTCGTGTCGCGCATCGACACGCTCGGCGTGCAGCAGTTGTGCCCGCTCGTCGTTGGCCCTGCGCTATCGACCCACTTCGCTACCGAGGCGGGCGTGTTGCCGCTGGGCCGCCGACGTTACGCACTCCGCGCCATTGTGCGCAATGTGGCCAGCCGCGCCATTGGCGGAACGGTGAAACTCGAACTGCCCGCCGGCTGGCGCAGCGAGCCGTCCGAAGCACCCGTGTTATTCCAGAAGGAAGGCGAAGAGGCCGCCGTGGCCTTCACCGCCATCGCGCCGCTCACCGCCAGCGCGGCGGACGCTGTTACCGCCACCGCGGTCGCGCGCGCCGAGGGCAGGGCGTACCGCGAGCGCTTCCAGCCGCACACCTACACCGGTCTCGACACGCTATACCTGCTTCGCCCGGCGCGCCACACCATACGCCGTGTGGACGTCAAGACCGCGCCGGGCCTGCGCATCGGCTACATCGCCGGCACTGGTGACGATGTGCCTCAGACGCTCGCCCAACTCGGCGTTCCGTACGACTTGCTTGACACCGCCGCGCTCGCCACGGGCAACCTGCGCCAGTACTCGGCCATCCTGCTCGGCATTCGCGCCTATGCCGCCCGCGAAGATGTGAAGACGTACAACCAGCGCCTGCTCGACTATGCTGCCCGCGGCGGCGTGGTCATCGTGCAGTACAACACGCCCGAGTACGATGCCAACGACGGCCCGTTCCCTCACTCAATGGGCCGCAACCCCGAGGAGGTGAGCGAAGAAGACGCACCAGTTACGATGCTCGATCCCGCTTACCCTGTCTTCGGCGCGCCCAATCGCATCACGGCTGCGGATTTCGACGGCTGGATCGAGCAGCGAGGTTCGAAGTTCTTCACCACCTGGGACCCGCGCTGGAAGCCGCTCATCGAAACGCATGACACCGGACAGGCGCCGCAAAAGGGCGCGTGGCTGGTGGCGCGGCACGGCCGCGGCTTGTACGTTTACTGCGCGCTCGCGTGGTACCGCCAACTGCCTTTCGCCGTGCCGGGCGTGGTGCGCCTGTTTGCCAACCTGATCTCGCAGCGTCCGCCGGCTACGGCTGCACGGTGATTATATGAAGCTCAATTCGATGGGGGTTCCCGCGGCACAGCCGAGGCGCGCGGCCGCGGAGTCTTGATTGATCACGATCTCCAGGTAGCCGCTGCTGCCGAGGATGGCGACGGGTTCGCCTGGCAGCGCTTCGGCGTAGTTGCGCACCATGTAGTCCACTGGATGAATGCCCGCGAGCAGCGAGATGCGCCCGCGCTCAAGCTCGGGAAATTCGGCGATGTGGAAATTGGTGATGAGGTTGCCGAACCGGTCAATATGGATCACCTCGCCGGACCAAGTGCGCGTGCTGATGCGCTCGGGCTTGGAGAGGGAGAGCGTCGCGGCATCGGTGATGAGCGGGCCCAACGCGGACGCGCGCAACCGGCCGGCGGCGAGCCGCGCGGCGATGGGCGCAAAAACGTCGCGGCCATGAAATGTCTGGCTTATCGCGCCGAGGAAGTACTTGCGATTGGTGAGGTGGCGGAAGCGCGGTTTGTCCGCCTGCTGCGCAGCGAGGCTCAGTACGCCGTTGTCCGGGCCGACAAAGTAATGCCCACCGGCCTCCACCAGGACGGGCCGCCGCGCCGAGCCGACGCCCGGATCGACGACGACGACATGCACGGTTTTCTTCGGGAACCACCGCCACGCTCCGGCGATGGCTAGCGCGCCCGCCATGATCTGGAAGGCCGGCAACTGGTGCGTGAGGTCGACGATTTGGGCGCGCGGCGCAAGGCCGAGGATGACGCCCTTCATGATGCCGGCAAACGGGTCTTGCGTGCCGAAATCGGTGGTGAGAGTGACGATGGCCATAGCCAAGCTATTGCTGGCGCTGGGCAGCCCACTCGATGGTGTTTTCGCCCACTTCGGCTGTGAACTTGATTTCGTCCTTGCTGACGACTTTGCCCTTGTAGTTCATCTGCATCTCGTTGCCGCCGAAGCTGACGTTGAGCTTGAACGACAGGTCGTCCCCTTTGACCTTGCCGTCGATGATGGCGCTCTTGCCGGCGAAGGAACTGACGGACTCGCCCGTGAGTTTTTCTCCTTCGACTGTGAAGTCGAAGGTACGTTCCATCTTTCCGTTGGGGCCTTCGGCCGTGGCTTTCCATTTTCCAGCGACGTCGGCGGCGAGGAGACTCAGAGCCGTGGCGAAAAAGAGCAAGAAGGTTTTCCGCATCGCTGATAGAGTAGCGCAACCGGGCGGCGAAATTGGCCAGCCATGCTGGCGGGTACCGCTACACTGAAAGTAGCCGTGCGCGCTTATTTCGATCACAACGCCACCACTCCGGTTTCCCCGGACGTGCTAGACGTGTACCTCGATGCACTACGCTCAACGCCTGGCAATGCGTCGAGCGTGCATCAGGACGGCCAGCGGGCACGGCAGCGCCTGGAGCAGGCCCGGGTGCAGGTGGCCGCATTGCTGGACGCGCCGCCGAAGGATGTGGTCTTCACCAGCGGCGGAACAGAGTCTGACAATCTGGCGGTGCTGGGTGCGGTGCGTGCGGCGCACGGAGAGCGCAAGCACGTGGTGACGACGGCGATTGAGCATCCAGCGGTGTTGAACGCGTGCCGGCAACTGGAAGCCGAAGGCGTGGCCGTGACGTATGTGAGGCCGGAGCGCGATGGATGGATCAACCCCGATGCGATCGGGGCGGCGCTGCGGCCGGAGACGGTTCTGGTGACGGTGATGCACGCCAACAACGAGACGGGTGTGATTCAGCCTGTGGCGGAGATCGGGCGCATCGCGCGCGAGGCCGGCGTGCTGCTGCATAGCGACGGCGTGCAGGCGGCCGGCAAGATCCCGGCGAGCGTGACGGATCTGGGCGTGGATCTCTATGCGATCAGCGGCCACAAGATCAATGCGCCGAAGGGTGTGGGCGCGCTCTATGTGCGCAAGGGCGCGGCGCTCGCGCCGCTGTTTTTCGGCGGCCGGCATGAGCAGGGGCGCCGCGCGGGGACCGAGAATGTGCCGGGCGCGATTGCGCTGGGCGAGGCCGCGCGGATTGCGCTGGAGCGGCGTGAGGAGCAGGCGCGGCTGTCTTCGCACGTCCGGTACCGGATTGAACGGCGCGTAGCGGGCGAGATCCCGCGGGTGATGGTAAACGGGTGGACCGCGCCGCGGCTGCCGAACACGGTGAACATTTCGTTTGAAGGCGTCGAAGGCGAGGCAATGGTGATTGCGCTTGACCTGCGCGGCTTTGCGGTATCGTCCGGTTCGGCGTGTTCATCGGGCGCGGTGGAGCCGTCGCACGTGTTGCTGGCGATGGGGCTCGATGCGCCGTCAGCGAAGGCGAGCTTGCGATTTTCCACGGGATTGGGTAACACGCTGGAACAGGCCGATGCGCTGGTGGAGGCGATTGCCGCGAGCGCGGCGCATTTGCGGCGGCTCTCGCCCGTGTACACGGAAGAGGTGGCGCGGGTATGAGCGAGTTGATTGCCGTCGCGATGTCGGGCGGCGTGGATAGCTCCACCGTGGCGGGATTGCTACGCCGCGAGGGCAAGCAGATTGTGGGCCTGACGATGCAGTTGTGGAACCAGCGCCGGTTTCCCGAGCTTTCGAGCGAGGGCGCCACGGGCCGGTGCTGCTCGCTGGACGATGTGTATGACGCGCGGCAGGTGGCGCAGACGCTGGGCATCCCTTACTACGTGATCAACTTCGAAAAGCAGTTTGAAGACAACGTGGTGAAGCCGTTTGTGGACGACTACCTCGCCGGACGCACGCCGGTTCCCTGCACGCTGTGCAACAACTTCGTGAAGTTCGACACGTTTATCGATATGGCCCGTGGGGTGGGCGCGGCGAAGGTGGCCACGGGGCACTATGCGCGAGTGCGTTTCGATGAAGCCTCGCAGCGGTATCAGTTGTTGCGCGCGGTGGATGCGGGGAAGGATCAGACGTATTTTCTGTTCGGTCTGACGCAGGAGCAACTCGCGCATACGCTGTTTCCGCTGGGCGAGATGCCGAAGTCTCGCGTGCGCGAACTAGCGCACGAGCTTGCGATTCCAGTGGCGGACAAGCACGACTCGCAGGAAATCTGTTTTGTCCCGAACGGCGACTATGCGGCGTTCATCGATGCGTACTTCAAAGAGCGGGGGCTCAGCGAGCCAGGCGCGGCCGTGCACGGCGAGATTGTGCGGCAGGATGGCGAAGTGCTGGGCCGGCACGCAGGCGTGCATCACTATACTGTGGGGCAGCGCAAGGGGCTGGGCATCGCCACGGGCGAGCCGCTCTACGTGATTGCCACTGAGCCGATGACGCAGCGTGTGATTGTGGGCGGCAACGACGATCTGCTGCGCACCGAGTTTGCGGCGCGCGAGGTGAACTGGATTTCGATTGCACCGCCGCGTGAGCCGGTGCGGGCCGAAGTGCGCATCCGTAACAAGCACACGCCGGCGTGGGCCACGGTGACGCCGGACGGCGACGCGCGAGTGCAGGGGCGGTTCGACGAGCCGCAGCGCGCCATCACTCCGGGGCAGGGCGCGGTGATGTACTCGGGTGACGTTGTGCTGGGCGGCGGCTGGATCGAGTAAAATCGCGCTGATGACTAGCGCTGAAGCAAGACTCACTGAACTCGGTATTCTGCTTCCCACTCCACCAGCGCCACGCGGCGCTTATGTGACGTGGATCCGTACGGGGAACCTGCTGATTACTTCAGGCCAACTGCCATGGCAGGGCGAGGTGATGCAGTTCCCCGGGCGACTGGGCGCGGAGGTGACGACCGAGCAGGGCTACACGGCGTGCCGGCTGGCGGCGATCAACGCGCTGGCGCAGTTGCGGGCGGCGGCGGGCGGGAGTTTGGATCACATCGCGCGGTTGGTGCGGCTGGAAGGCAACGTGCATTGCGCGCCGGGGTTTCGCGACCATCCGCGGGTGCTGGATGGTGCGTCGGAGTTCTTTGCGCAGGTGTTCGGTGAGCGCGGGTTGCACACACGGACGGCGGTGGGGATTCCGGACATGCCGCTGAATGCGTGTGTGCAGATCAGCGTGTGGGCGGAGGCGGTGGGTTAGGGCAGCACGCTAGCGACGGCGATGGCGCGGTCTGGCCGCGTGAGCGGGGCCACCGAGCCGGACTCTTCGACGATGAAGCGTTCTTGGTAGGCATCGCCCGTCGGGTCGCGGTGAACGTGGATGCGGCGGTTGGGTAAGTCGAGCACCCAGTACTCTGCGATGCCACCTCGCGCGTAGAGGCGGGCTTTGGTGGTGAGGTCCTGATGAAGCGTAGAGTCTGCGACTTCAGCCACCAGAACGATGTCGCCTGGTCTGGCGTTGCTTCCCATGCCTCGGAAGGACTGGTTCAGTACCACCACATCGGGTTCGGGTTCATTCTTCGGGTTGTCGGCGTCTGAGATGCCGATCGATGGTTCCTGTAGAACGTGGTCTGGAGCAAAGATCACGCTCAAAGCGAGAGCCAACTCGCGGGTGGCGGCCACATGGGGAAACTGCTTGCCCTTTTTGCCGATGAGCGCGCCCTCAATCAACTCGAAGTGCGTTCCTTCAAATACGCCGGTGGTTTCCACCAACGTGAGTTCGTCGCGCGTACAGATCATTGTTCAAACATTCCAGCGTGTGCCTGCGCCATGGGCGACGGCGATGGCTTGGCGGAGGCGGGTCCAATCCGTGTTGCCTGCCACCGTGCAATCCGCGCCCAGCATGAAGTTGCGTGGGGCGGCAGAGAGGACGCGGCGGATTTCGGCTTCCAGGTCCGCGGCGGAGCCTTTTTCGAGCAAGCCGTGGCGATCGAGCCCGCCCATGAGGGGGCGCTTGAACATCGCCGTGATTTCCTGCGCGGTGAGCGTGCGGCCTTTGAGCACGGGGTTGACGTTCACCACTTGGCCCGGGTAGTCGAGCACGGCATCGTAGCCGGCATATGGCGCGTGATAGTCGCACACATGCAGGATGTTGAACGAGCACTTTGACGCGGCTTCCTTCATCGCTACGAGGTCGAATGGCTTGACTTAGCGCGTTAAAAGTTCAGGGCGGCTGAGTTGGCCGGTCTCGGAGCCTTGCGTCGACATGTAGAAGCCGTCGACGCCTTCCTTGATGCAGGCGCGCACGAACACCATATGGCTTTCGGTGAGGATTTCGAGGCCGCGCTTCACGGCGCCGGGATTCTCTTCGAGGTGCCGCAGGAACACGGGCTTGGTGGCGCAATGGCCCGCCGACATGTAGGGCGAGTAGAGCGTCATCACGATGAGCGCCTGGCACTTGACGGCCTTCATGAGGTCACGCACGGTTACCAGGAGCGGTTCGTAGTCCGCCAGTTTGTAGGGCTGCACCTTGGCCCAGTCGGCGGGCGTTTGCAGTTGCGGTTGCGGCTTGTAGCTCTGCTCGCACTGGATCTTGACGAAATCCATGTCCGTTTGGCGGAAGAACTCAAGGTGCTTTTTCGCGGCGGCCGAGCCGTCTTTGAATTCGGGCGCGAAGTGGAGGAAGAAGGCCGCGGGCGTGTAGCCGGGCGTAGGCTTGCCCGCCACCCACGCCAGCATGCGGTCTCGCTTGGTGGCGGATTTTGCGAAGCCCGGCACGGCCGCGGCAGCACCGGCGGCGGTGGTGAGGAACGTGCGGCGGTTCAGCATGAGTACACCTTTTCTCCGTCCAGATACACGCCCGTGACGTTGACGTCTTTGGTGGCGGCGTCCAGTTTGAATTGCACCAAGTCGGCGCGTTCGCCAGGGGCTAGGCCGCGTTGGCGGGCGCGCACACGGCCTACTCGCGCAGGGTTGCGAGTGGCCATGGTGATCGCTTCGGCCAGCGAGATTCCGGCGAGTTGCATGAGCTTGGCGACGCCGCGATGCATCTTCAATGACGACCCAGCCAGGCGGTCGCCGCCCCGCAGCGTCACGCGATCGTCGGCGTGCAACTCCACATCCACTTCGCCCAAACGGTAGGGGCCCGGCGTGCAACCAGCGGGCATCACCGCATCGGTTGTGAGCACGCTGCGCTCGATGCCCTTGGCGCGCAAGGCCGCGCGCAGGAACGACTGCGGCAGGTGAATCCCGTCCACAATGAAGCTGGCCGTCAACCGGTCTTCAGCCAACTGCTCCCAGATATAGTTGGGGTGCCGGGCCATCACCGAGTGCGCGCCGTTGCCGAGGTGCGTGGACGTGGTCGCCCCGGCGCTCACTGCGTCGGCAATCTGTGCGCCGGTGGCCGCAGTGTGGCCGATGGCCGCCACCACGCCCGCGCGCACGGCGTGTTCAATATAGCCCGTCACGCCAGGCCACTCGGGCGCCACCGTCACCATCTTGATGTAGCCTCGGGACAGATCCATCCAGCGCTTGAACTCGTCGACATCCGGCGGCCGGACGCAATGGCGCGGATGCGCGCCGCGCGGACCGTCTTCGGGCGAGATGTGCGGGCCTTCAATATGGAAGCCCTCCATCGCGCGCCCTTCCAGCGGCAGCGCGTCCTTGGCGCGGGCGAGATTTTCGATCGCGCCGGCCATCTCATCCACACTCCCGGTGATGACGGTGGGGAGCAGGCGCGTGACGCCGGTGGCAAACTGCGCGCGCACGCTGCGGGCGATTTCCTCGTGCGCGGAGCGGGGCGAACAGTAGTCGACGCCGGCGAAGCCGTTCACCTGGATATCGATGAAGCCGGGCGCGACATACACATCGTGCGGCTGCTGCTGGCCGATGAGGGGTTCGACGTGAGTGAGGACGCCTTGGGCAAACCGGACCTCGGTAGGCGCACCGGAGATCGGATCGAGGCCAAAACAATTTTGCTGGCTCATGTTTTATTCACAGCTTTCACACAAGCGATACCGTCTAAGCCGATCATTCCATGGACGAAATAACTTGTCGAAAACCCCGCCGCGAAGCGATTTTCTGCTGGAGTCTCGCGTACCATCCTGGTACAACAGTAACTGATCTGATTCGGGCGCGAGCCGCAACGGGAAATCTCGGGGGAGGTGACCGCCAGGCTCGCGCCCGGCAGTATCTTCCTCCCACGAACGATCACACCACTAAGCGGTTACCGTCTGGGGCACTGGTGTCAGCCAGCCAAAGCGGTCGCGGGCGGTACCGTTTACGATCCCGAAGAACTCGCTTTGCAGCTTTTCGGTGACCGGTCCGCGTGATCCAGAACCCACCTTTACCTTGTCCACCGAGCGTACCGGCGTCACTTCGGCGGCCGTGCCTGTAAAGAAGATTTCGTCAGCGATATAGAGCATTTCGCGCAGGATATTGGTTTCCACGACTTCAATGCCCGCTTCGCGCGCGAGCGTCACCAGCGTGTCGCGCGTGATGCCGCCCAACACCGAGGCCGACAGTGGCGGGGTGTAGATCTTGCCTTCGCGAATGACGAAGATGTTCTCGCCGGAGCCTTCGCTCACCACGCCCGCGGTATCGAGCGCGATGCCTTCGGCGTAGCCGTTGATGTCGGCTTCCATGCGGATGAGTTGCGAGCTGAGGTAGTTGCCGCCGGCCTTGGACAGGGTGGGCATGGTGTTGGGCGCGTTGCGGTTCCAACTGGACACGCACACGTCGACGCCCTGCGCCAGCGCGTCGGCGCCGAGATACTTGCCCCATTCCCAGCACGCAATGTAGGTCTCAATCGGATTGTTGCGCGGCATGACGCCGATGTCGCCGTAGCCACGCAGCACGATCGGCCGGATGTAGCAGGATTTCATCTTGTTGACGGCGACAACGTCGATCATGGCCTGGCTCAACTGGTCGAGCGAAAAGCCCGTGTCGATGCGATAGATCTTGGCCGAGTCGACGAGACGCCGTACGTGTTCGCGGAGCCGGAAAATCGCTGGGCCAGCCGGCGTTTCATAGCACCGGATGCCCTCGAAAACCGAACTGCCGTAGCTCACGACATGAGAAAGCACATGGATTCTGGCATCTTCCCAACGGATCAACTTACCGTTATGCCAGATTTTTTCGGTAGGCGTCATTCCGCTATTATACTGTGTGGACAGTAGTGACCCTTTGCGAATGGCGTTGTTTAATCAAGATAGAGGGTTGGCAAGGAAGATGACCCTGAAAGCGTGCCGCTGGTTTTTGTTGCGGCTGACGATTGCCGCGAGCGCGGCTTTTGCCGCTAAAGCGCCCAAGCTGAAGACGCTCAAGCCGGGCTGGAACCTGTTCAGCAAAGAGCAGGACGTGCAACTCGGCAAAGAGTCGGCCGCGGAAGTGGAAAGCAGATGCAGATGGTTTCCGATCCGCGCATCGCGAGCTTCATCGAGTCGATGGGTCGCAAGCTGCTGTAAGCTCCGGAAGCCGAGGCTGCCAGCTATGCGTACAGTTTCAAGGTGGTGAATGAGGGCTCCATCAACGCGTTTGCTCTGCCCGGCGGACCGACTTCACGCATCCCGGGCTGATTGCTGCGGCCGATAAGGAAGGGCAAATCGCCGGCGTGCTGGCGCATGAGATTGCGCACGTAGTGCTGCGTCATGGCACTAGCAACGTGTCGAAGGCGAACCTGCTGCAGATTCCGGCGATGCTCGGTGGCGCGCTGGGCGGCGGTGGAATGCTGGGCCAACTCGCGCAACTCGGCGTGGGACTCGGCGCCAATTCGCTGATGATGAAGTTTTCGCGCAACGCCGAAACCGACGCGGATCTGCTGGGCACGCGCATGATGCATCGCGTGGGCTACAACCCGGTGGAGATGGCGCGCTTCTCTGAAAAGCTCGAAGCTGAGACCGGTAAGCAAGGGCGCATGTCGGAGTTCCTCGCCTCGCACCCGAACCCTGGCAATCGCGTGAAGAGGGTGCAAACCGAGATTACACTTCTGCCGAGGTGCGATACCTACGACGCCGATTCCGGGCGTCTGGCGAGCGTGAAACAACTGGTGACGGCGCTGCCGCCGCCGCCGAAAGCCCCTGCCCACCAGGCCGCCGGCGGCATGCAAGGGCAAGGCGATCCCAACCAGCTGGCCGGGGGACGTCCGAGCGGCCAGTTCCAGGAGTTCAAGAGCTAGGCGGCCATGTTCCAGTATCCGGCCAACTGGCAGGGCGCGCAGGATAAACAGTCGGGCGAAGTCACATTGGCCGCACCGGGCGGGATCGTGGGCGGCAGTATTGCCTACGGGGCGATTGTGAATTTCGTGCAGACGCAGGGGCCGGTGGATCTGGGGCAGGCGACGCAGCAGTTGGTGCAGCAGTTCCAGCAACGCGACCAGAATCTGCGGGTGGCCGGACAGGCGCAGCAGATCAACGTGGGCGGGCGGCGCGCGCTGGCGACGCGGATGCAGGGGCCGGCGGCGTTTAACAACAACACCGAGGAGATCGTGCTGGTGACGGTGGAGCATCCGCGGGCGTTGTTCTATATGCTGCTGATTGCGCCGTCGAGCGAGCGGGAAGCGGCACAGCAGACGTTAATCAGATGGTGAACTCGCTGCGGCTGGCGAACTAGTGTCGGGTAATTGAATTGCCTGTAAATAATGGCGGAACTGTGCCATACTTAGCCATGGCACGCCCTGTCTCGACCATCGAGCTCACTCCAGAAGAGCGATGCACGCTGCGCCGCCGTGCTCACTCTCCCACCAGCACGCAGCGCGACGCACTGCGGGCAAGGATTGTCCTGATGCGAGCCGAAGGGCGCAAGGAAACCGACGTAGCTGCCGCTACCGGCGT